>JABFWL010000443.1 GCA_013362315.1 Catenulispora sp.
ACACCCCAGGGCCGGTGCTGTACCGCTTGCGGCTGCCGTCGGGACCGAGGGGACCGAACCGCCCACCCCACAAACCGCAGGCGCCGCGCCCAAAAACGACCCCCCGATGGACTCGCGCCGGTTCCCCGAGGGAACCGAGGCTCCCGCTGAAGGCGCCGGCCTTCACAGGCCTTTGATTTGCTCTTGCCTTTGCTCTTGCCCTTGCCCTTGCCCTTGCCCTTGCCCTTGCTCTTGCTCTTGCTCTTGCTCTTGCCCTTGCTCTCGATCTCGACGTCTTCTCCACGAAGCCCTACTTCTCCACGAAGCCCTACGCCGCCCCAATCACCCCCTCAACCCTCCCCGCCATCTCCACATCCGCCTCAGTAATACCCCCCGCCGAATGCGTCGACAGCCGAAACGTCACCGTCCGCCACCGCACATCGATATCCGGGTGGTGCCCCACCTCCTCGGCCACCACCGCTACCCGATCCACCAGCGCGATCGCCGCCGGGAAGTCAGCCGCCGAGTACTCCCGGATCAGCGACTCCCCGTCCGTCGACCACTCCGGCAGTGCCGCGAGCCGTCGCTGAATCTCCTCTTGCTCCAGAATGCTCATACCCCCATTGTCCGGCGGACTCTAGACTCCTGGGAATGACCACCGACATCCGAGTGATCGTCGTCGGCGCCGCCATCGTCCGCGGGGACGCGGTGCTGTGCGCCCGGCGCTCCGCCCCGGCGCGGCTGGCCGGCAAGTGGGAGTTCCCCGGCGGCAAGGTCGAGGCCGGGGAGACCGAGGCCGCGGCCGTGGTACGCGAGTGCCGCGAAGAGCTGGGAGTCGAAGTGGTGGTGGGCCGCCGGATCGGCGAGGATGCCCCCATCGACGAGCAGCTGACGCTGCGGGTCTACCTGGCCCGCCTGCTCCCGGCACAACCGGAGCCACGCCCGCTGGTGGACCACGACCTGCTGGAGTGGATCGCCCGCGCCGACCTGACCAGCCTGGACTGGCTGGCACCAGACGTGCCGATCGTGGAGGAGCTGGCGCGCACACCGTGGTGACTTCTTTGGTGCCGTCCCCGTGACTGCTCTCATAGTGTGAAAGTCGCATCAACTGCTTGAGCCTCGGACTTTCCGGGAAGGATCACGGAAGAACCGGACCCGCAACCCGTGTCCGGCGGTCCTCCCGGTGCCCTCCGACAGAAACGAACGCCTCGATGCCCGACCAGCCGCAGGAGCAGCAGCCCCATTGGGAGCAGCCCCACCGGGAGCGGCAGGACAACCCCGGCTGGCGCAGCGGCGGCTGGGCGATGACGACCTCGGTGTTCGGCCAGGGCTCGGAGGGCGACGCGCAGCGGCATCTGGGGCGGATGGCCGGCGTCATCGAGCGCGTCCGGTCCGCGACCTTCATGCTCGACGGCGACGGCGTCATCCGGGAGTACCGCCTCAACGCCGAAGAGCTCTTCGGCTGGCAGCGCACCGAGATGCTGGGCAAGCCGTTCCGGACCATGTTCCGGCCGCAGGACGCCGAGGCCGCCGACGCCATGGTCGAGGCCATCCGCGACGGCGACGACGCCCGGGGCGAGCTGGAAGCCACCACGGCCGAGGGCGACACCGTCCCCGTGGACGTGCACCTGATGGGCCTGCGGGACGACGGCAACCACATCCTGGTCTTCGGCTACGCCAACTCCGCCGAGGACCTGGTCCGCATCACCCGGGACCGCGCGGTCCTGGACTCGCTGTTCGAGCAGTTCCCGGTGGGCGTCGTCGTCTACGACGAGCAGGGCCGCTACGTCCGCCTCAACCGGGCGCTGGAACAGATCAACGGGCTGCCGGTGTCGGCGCACATCGGCAAGCGCATCCGCGAAGTCCTGCCCGGCCTGGACCCCCGCCTGGAGGAGATCCCGGACCAGGTGCTGCGCACCGGGGTCCCGGTGGTCGACGAGCAGTACGGCGGCTTCACCCCGGCCTCGGACGAGGAGCGCGTCTGGTCGGTCAGCTACAACCGGCTGCACGGCCCGGACGGCGAGGTCATCGGCCTGTCGGGGCTGATCCTCGACGTCACCGACCGGCACCGCGCGGCCGCGGCGGCGGCCGGGGCCCGCCGCCGGCTGGCGCTGGTGAACAAGGCGGGCTCCCGGATGGGCACCGCGCTGGACGTGGAGCGGACGGCGCGGGAGCTGGCCGACGTCGCGGTCCCGGACTTCGCCGACGCGATCGTGATCGAGATCAAGGAAGAGGTCTTCGACGAGCGCATCGGCCCGGTCGGCCCGGTCTGGCTGGCCCCGGTGCGCCGCCGCCGGGTCCTGGTCTTCGAGGGCGAGGACCCGGTCCCGGACCCGGTCCGGGCCGAGGGCTTCAGCGCCTGGTCCACCGACCCCGACATCAGCGACCGGATGCTGGGCGGCGCGGCCTGGCACTCCTCGGCCGGCATCAGCGCGGTGGCCAAGGAGCCGATCCGCTCGGCGGACGGCACGCTGCTGTGGCAGCCGAGCGGCGGCGACTCGATCCTGGTGCCGCTGTGGGCCCGCGAGGCTCTGCTCGGCGTGGTGCACTTCCACCGCCACCCCGACAGCCCCCCGTTCGAGTCCGAGGACATCGAGGTCGCGGAGGAGATCACCACCCGGGCCGCGGTGTCGATGGACAACGGCCGCCTCTACTTCCGGGAACGCACCACGGCGCTGATGCTGCAACGGGCGCTCCTGCCCCAACGGATACCCAGCCTGCCGGGCGTGCAGGTGGCGTACCGCTACCTGCCCGGCTCAGTCGGCGCGGAGGTGGGAGGGGACTGGTTCGACGTGATCCAGCTGTCCGGCGCCCGGGTGGCACTGGTGGTCGGCGACGTGATGGGCGTCGGCGTCCGGGCGGCGGGGATCATGGGGCAGTTCCGCACCGCGGCCCGCACCCTGGCCGGCCTCGACCTGTCGCCCGCGCAAGTCCTGCACCAGCTGGACGAGCTGGGCGCGTCGCTGTCCGAGAACCACCTGGCCACCTGCATCTACGCGGTCTACGACCCGGCCACCGGCAAGCTGGCGGTCTCGCGCGCGGGCCACCCGCCCCCGCTGCTGCTCGGACCGGACGGCGCGGTCGGCGGCCTGGACGTGCCGCCTTCGCCGCCGCTGGGCGTGGGCGGCGGCGCCTACCGGAGCTGGGTGTTCGAAACGAAGGAGTTCGAGATCCCGGACGGTTCGCGGATCGCCTTCTACACCGACGGAATGGTCGAGGACAAAGGACGCGACATCGACGAGGGGATCGGAGTGATGGCGGCGTTGCTGGCGAACTGCCCTCCGGACTCCTTGGAAGAATGCTGCGATGCGGTGACGGACGTGCTGGGAATCACAGGAGACACCTCCGACGACGCGACCCTGCTGTTGGCGCAGGTGCAGTCGATCCCGGAGGAGCGCAAGGCGCACTGGCAGTTGGACGCGCACCCCTCGGCGGTCTCGGAGGCCCGGCGCAAAGTGCGGGTGAAGCTGGGCGACTGGGGGATGGCCGGCCTCACCGACACAGCGGAGCTGCTGGTCAGCGAGCTGGTGACGAACGCCCAGCGGTACGGGCGCTCCCCGGTTTCGCTCGACATGTTGAAGACGGACCGGTTGCTGGTCGAGGTGGGAGATGCGCTGGACGTGGTGCCGCAGGTGCGGCGGGCCCAGGAGACCGACGAGGGCGGACGCGGATTGCAGCTGGTGAATCAGCTGGCCACCCGATGGGGGACCCGGACCACGGGCCAGGGGAAGATCGTGTGGTTCGAGTTGCTGTGAGCCGGAGCGATTTCACCGGCGGCTAATCGACCCCATTGCCCATGACGGTTCCGGCCCGCACGTGCGGCACCCGCGTCAGCGCGAACCCGAACAGCTCCCGGTACGCCGCCAGTACCTCCTCATCCGACGCCAACTCCTTCTCCTGCCGACCGCCGTCGGCGTCTGTAATGATCAGCTTCCGGCCACTGAGCGATACGCGACCGCCTCCTTCTCCTTCAGTCTGCATAGAGCAGATCAGCGACTGCGTGAACAGCGCCTGCGGAGAAGTGCGCTGCCACCACATCGCTGGCACGAAGTCGCTCAGCGCCAGCGGACGCGGATCCACCCGGTACTGCGCCTCCCCCTCGCGCAGCACGTCCAGCTCCCCGTCCTCGTACTCGGTGATGCGGAACAGACCGCCGGGGTCGCGCTGGTCGGTGCGGTCCTGGTAGCGCAGCGGATAGACCGTGTGGCGTCCGTAGCCGACGTCGGCGAGCCAGGATTCGCCGGCGTTGTCCACAACACGCAGTACCAGGTGATCCATCGGAGCGCTGAATCCACGCTCGGCGCTGAACGTGCGCGCCGACAGCCGGTGGACGCGGTAGCCGAGTCCCTCAAGGACGACGGCGAGCAGGCCGTTGAGTTCGTAGCAGAAGCCGCCGCGGTGCCGGGTCACGATCTTCTCGTACAGCGCCTGCACATCGAGCGACATGTCTTCGCCGAGGTGGATGCTCAGGTTCTCGAAAGGGACCGCATGCAGGTGAGCGCTGTGGATGCGGTGGAGGAAGTCCGCATCGGGCTTGAGCGGACCGGTGATGCCGATGCGCTCCAGGAAGGCGGCCACTTGTTCCGGATGCAGTCGCTGCGGTGTCGAAGACATGCATCCTTTATCGCAGAGGAGCACCGAAAGCGCATGGTGACGCGGTACTAGGACCACGTCACCATGCGCTTCGTCGTACGTGTCGTGCGTGTCGTATACGCCTGGTGTGTCGGATGTCAGGCGTCTGAAGAGGACCGCCGGCGGATCTTGCTGCCGAGCCACACCAGCGGGTCGTACTTCTTATCGACGACGCGTTCCTTCAGCGGAATGAGCGCGTTGTCGGTGATGCGGATGTGCTCCGGGCAGACCTCGGTGCAGCACTTCGTGATGTTGCAGTACCCGAGGCCGTGCTCCTCCTGAGCCGCCTTCTTGCGGTCGGCGGTGTCCAGCGGGTGCATGTCCAGCTCCGCGACGCGCATCAGGTAGCGCGGGCCGGCGAAGTTCTCCTTGTTCTCCTCGTGGTCGCGGACCGCGTGGCAGGTGTTCTGGCACAAGTAGCACTCGATGCACTTGCGGAACTCCTGGGAGCGGTCCACGTCCACCTGCTGCATGCGGTACTCGCCGGGCTTCAGGTCCGCCGGCGGGGTGAAGCTCTTCACCTCGCGGGCCTTGGTGTAGTTGAAGCCCACGTCCGTCACCAGGTCCTTGATCACCGGGAAGGTGCGCAGCGGGGTGACGGTGACGGTCTCGTCCTCCTCGAAGGTGGACATCCGGGTCATGCACATCAGGCGGGGCTTGCCGTTGATCTCCGCCGAGCAGGACCCGCACTTGCCGGCCTTGCAGTTCCACCGGCACGCCATGTCCGGCGTCTGGGTGGCCTGCAGCCGGTGGATCACGTCGAGGACGACCTCGCCCTCGTTGACCTCGACCTCGAAGTCGTCGAGGTCGCCGCCGGAGGCGTCGCCGCGCCAGACCTTGAACTTGCCCACGTAGCTTTTTTTGGACTCAGCGCTCTTCTTGGACACAGCGTCCATGTCACTTCTCCTCGGCGGCGGTCTCGGCCACGGCTTCGTCGGCTGTCCCAGCCTCGG
>JABFWL010000557.1 GCA_013362315.1 Catenulispora sp.
GGTCGGTGCGGTGGCGGTCGGTGCGGTGGCGGTCGGTGCGGTGGCGGTCGGTGCGGTGGCGGTCGGTAACACGGTGGTCGATGCGGTGGCGGTCAGTATGCTGACAGGCCCTCGGCGGCGAACTGCCGCTGTGCCCGGGCCACCTGCCCGAGCGTCGGAGTCGGCGTGCCGGCCAACGGGAACGGGATGCCCAATGCCCGGTACTTCCCGGCGCCGAGCTTGTGGAACGGCAAGACGTCGACCCGCTCGACGTTGCCCAGGGACGCGGCGAACCGCGCGATGCCGGAGACGTTCGCCGCCGCGCCGGTCAGGCCCGGCACCAGGACGAAGCGCAGGTGGACCGGGACGCCCCGGCGGGCCAGCCGGCGGGCGAAGACCAGCGTGGGATGGAGTTCGCCGCCGGTCAGCCGCCGGTACAGGGCCCGGTCCCAGGACTTCACGTCCAGCAGGACCAGGCTGGTCGCGTCGAGCAGGGCGTCGTCGGCGCGGTCGCCGAGGTACCCGGAAGTGTCCAGGGCGGTGTGCAGGCCCAGGCCGCGAAACCCGCGGAGCAGGGCGGCGGTGAAGCGCGGCTGGAGCAGGGGCTCGCCGCCGCTGACCGTCGCGCCGCCGCCGGAGGCCCTGATGAAGGGGACGAACCGGGCCGCCCGGGCCACCAGGTCCGTCGAGCTGGTCGGCATGCCGTCCCGCATGCGCCAGGTCTCAGGGTTCTGGCAGTACAGGCAGCGCAGCGGGCAGCCGGCGGTGAACACGACGAACCGAGTGCCCGGTCCGTCCACGCCGGTGCTCAGGTCCCAACTGTTCACGGCGCCCTCCGCCGTCTCGGCCGGAGCCGGGGCGGCGGGAACGATGCGGGTGGCCGCGCCGCTCATCAGGCCTTCTCGTGGAAGGTACGGCTGATCACGTCGAGCTGCTGCTCGCGGGTCAGGCGCACGAAGTTCACCGCGTAGCCGGAGACGCGGACGGTCAACTGCGGGTAGTCCTCCGGATGCGCCATCGCGTCCTCGAGCGTGGCCCGGTCCAGCACGTTGACGTTCAGGTGGAAGCCGCCGCAGGCGGTGTACCCGTCGAGGATCCCGACCAGGTTCGCGGCCCGTTCTCCCGCGGCCCGGCCCAGTCCCGAGGGCACGACCGTGGCGGTCAGCGAGATACCGTCCAGGGCCTGGTCGTAGGGCAGTTTGGCGACCGACAGCGCGGCTGCCACGAGGCCGTGCACGTCGCGGCCGTTCATCGGATTGGCGCCGGGCGAGAACGGTGTGCCGGCCCGGCGGCCGTCGGGGGTGTTGCCGGTCTTGTGGCCGTAGACGACGTTCGAGGTGATGGTCAGCACCGACTGGGTATGCCGCGCACCGCGGTAGGTCGGATGCCGCCGCACCTTGGCCATGAACCGCTCGACCAGTTCGACCGCGATCGCGTCGGCGCGATCGTCGTCGTTGCCGTAGGTGGGGAAAACGCCTTCGACCTCGTAGTCGGTCGCCAGCCCCCAGGCGTCGCGGATTACCAGCACCCGCGCGTACTTGACCGCCGACAACGAGTCCGCAGCGACGGCGAGGCCGGCGATCCCGCAGCCCATGAGCCGCTCGACAGCACTGTCATGAAGCGCCATCTCGATGCGTTCGTAGGCGTACTTGTCGTGCATGTAGTGGACGACGTTGAGGGCATGGACGTAAGTCTCGGCCAGCCAGTCGAGCAGCTTGTCGAAGGCGGCGTCCACCTCGGCGTAGTCCAGGTACTCCCCGCGCAGCGGCTCGAACCCCGGGACCACCATCTCGCCGGTCATCTCGTCCCGACCGCCGTTGATCGCGTACAGCAAGGCCTTGGCGATGTTCACCCTCGCGCCGAAGAACTGCATCTGCTTGCCGACCGCCATCGCGGACACGCAACAGGCGATCGCCGTGTCGTCGCCGAACCGCGGACACATCAGGTCGTCGGACTCGTACTGGATCGCGCTGGTGTCGATCGAGACCTGGGCGCAGAACTCCTTGAACGCGCGCGGCAGAGCCACCGACCACAGGACGGTCAGGTTCGGCTCCGGTGCCGGTCCCAGGTTGTACAGGGTCTGCAGGAACCGGAAGCTGGTGCGGGTCACCAGCGGACGGCCGTCGGCACCGATGCCGCCGATCGCCTCGGTGACCCAGGTCGGGTCGCCGGAGAACAGCTCGTCGTACTCGGGAGTGCGCAGGAAGCGCACGATCCGCAGCTTGATCACGAAGTCGTCGACGATCTCCTGCACGTCCTGCTCGGTGCGCAGGGCCGCCGCGAGGTCGCGGGCGAAGTAGACGTCGAGGAAGGTTGAGACGCGGCCCAAGGACATCGCCGCGCCGTTCTGCTCCTTCACCGCGGCCAGGTAGGCGAAGTACAGCCATTGGACCGCTTCGCGAGCGCTCCGGGCGGGTCCGGAGATGTCGAAGCCGTAGCCGGCGGCCATCTCCTTCAGCTCACCCAGGGCCCTGATCTGCTCGGCCAGTTCCTCGCGCGAGCGGATCACGTCCTCGGTGGCCCAGCGCTCGTCCAGAACCGCCCGGTCGGCACGCTTGGCCGCCACGAGCCGGTCCACCCCGTACAGCGCGACTCGCCGGTAGTCGCCGATGATCCGGCCGCGGCCGTAGGCGTCAGGCAGGCCGGTGATGATCCCCGCGCGGCGGGCGGCCCGGATGGCGGGAGTGTAGGCGTCGAAGACACCGTCGTTGTGGGTCTTGCGGTATTTGGTGAAGATCTCCGCGATCCGCGGGTCGGTTCGGCGGCCGTAGGCGGCCAAGCTCGCCTCGACCATGCGCCAGCCGCCGTTCGGCATGATCGCCCGCTTCAGCGGGGCGTCGGTCTGCAGGCCGACGATGATCTCGTGGCCGCGGTCGAGGTAGCCGGGGGCGTGGGCCGTGATGCCGGCCGGGTGGGAGACGTCGATGTCGTAGACGCCGCGTTCGCGCTCCACCGCGAACATCTCCCGCAGCCCGGACCACAGTGCGCGGGTGCGCACGGTCGGGCCGGTCAGGAAGCCGCCATCGCCGTCGTAGGGCGTGTAGTTGCGCTGGATGAAGTCTCGGACGTCGATTCCGTCGCACCAGGCCCCGGGAGCGAAGCCGTGCCACGCCTGCGCGCGGATATCGGTCGCCATGGCGGTCATGTCCGCCCACCTCCTCGCCGGCGGTGGCCCTCACCGCCGATTCCAGCGTCACGCAGGCGGACACGGTGAACCAGAACGCTTGGTCCCGGCGGTAAGGGGTCCAACGGCCCTGTCAGCATGCTGTGACGCAGACCAACGTGGGAGGTGTGAGCAGACCCGACGGATCAGGAGGAGCCATGAGAATCGGAATCAACGGGTTCGGCCGGATCGGCCGCGCCTTCCTGCGCATCGCGCTGGAGCGCGACCTGGACGTGGTCGCCGTGAACGACGTCGCCGACCCGGCGACCGGCGCCCACCTGCTCGTCCACGACTCGACCTACGGACGGCTGCGCGCCGACGCGGCGTTCGACGACGACGTGCTGATCGTGGACGGCCGCAAGATCCTGATGACGACCATCCCCGACCCGGCCGGCCTGCCCTGGGGCGACCTGGACGTGGACATCGTCATCGAGTCCACCGGCCGGTTCCGCACCCGCGAGCAGGCCGCCGGACACCTGGCCGCCGGCGCACGCAAGGTGCTGATGTCGGCGCCGGCCAAGGGGCTGGTGGACGCCACGATCGTGATGGGCGTCAACGAGGCCGACTACGACCCGCGGACCCACTCGGTCGTCTCCAACGCCTCGTGCACCACCAACTGCGCCGCGCCGATGATCGACGTGCTGCACCGCCACTTCGGGCTGATGCGCGGGTTCCTCACCACGGTCCACGCCTACACCGGCGACCAGCGGCTTCTCGACGCGCCGCACAAGGACCTGCGCCGGGCCCGCGCGGCGGCCGGCAACATCGTGCCGACCAGCACCGGCGCGGCCAAGGCGGTCGGCACGGTGATCCCGGCGGTGGCCGGCCGGCTCGACGCAGTGGCGCTGCGAGTACCGGTGCCCACCGGCTCGCTGGTGGACCTGGCGGCGATCTTGGGACGTGCAGTCGGCGTCGAGGAGATCCACGCGGCCTTCGCCGAGGAGGCACACGGCCGCCTGGCCGGGATCCTGCGGGTCAGCCACAATCCGCTGGTCTCCAGCGACATCGTCGGCGACCCCGCCTCGTGCGTGCTGGACGCCGGACTCACCCAGGCCGCCGGCGATCTGGTGAAGGTCTTCGGCTGGTACGACAACGAATGGGGATACGCCGCCCGGCTGGCCGATCTGACCGAATACGTCGGCGCGCGGCTGGAGGGCTGATGAGCCGATTCGGGGACGCCCGCGCCGCCGCACCCTCCCATAACGAGCAGGTCGGCACAACGTGCGGCGGCGGCGAGGACTTCGTGGGGCGGGCCGGCGACCGCCCGGCTGCGGACCGTCAGCCCGGGGTGGTGGCGGCGCAGCACCGCGGCGCCGAAGTCGGCGGTGGCCGTCGCGGCCGCACGTGCCGTGTCCTGCGCGCAGGTGTCAGGTCGCGAGTAAGCGTGGACCACGACGACGTCAGCGGCACGGCACGCGGCTTCGCGGCTCGCCTCCAGCAGTGATCGGCCGCTGGGCAACGAGCGGTCATACCCGACGACGATGGTGGATCTCATGACGCGCCTCGCTCAGTTCGGGACACCGCGCTCGGTGATGCGGCGTCGCGATTCCCTGGCATCGACAGTCGCGGGCCGTCGGCCCTCGTGGTTCAAGCCCGCGGCACCACGACGACCGGGCAGTCCGCGTGGTGCAGCAACGTCTGCGCCACCGGTCCGAGCCGCATGCCGGAATGCCGGTCGCCCCGCCGGTGCGCGCCGGCGACGATGAGGTCGGCGTGCCGGGTCGCCTCGGTCAGGACCGCACTCGGCGAACCGTCGGCGACTTCGATGTCCAGGCGCATGCCAGGGTATGCGGCCTGACGCGGATTGAGCAGCCTCTCCACAGCGCTTCGGACGTCGGCGACAGCCTGTTCCTTCGCTCGCAGGACCTCCTGGTCGGTCTCAGCACGGCCGGCGGCGGCCCAGTCGAGATCCCAGGCGTTCACCACTCGCAGCCGCGCTCCGCGACGCGCGGCGTCAGCGAAGGCGAAGTCGATGAGCTCCTCGGCCGGGTCCTCGATGTCCAGCGCGAGGACCACCGCGTCCACCGGCTCGCGGAGCGTGCCGCGGACGATCATCGTCGGACACGAAGCGAGGCCCAAAGCGCGCAATGAGACGGAGCCGAGCAGCAGCCCGGAGAAGCCGCCGCGGCCCCGATTGCCCAGCACCAGCAGCCCCGCGTCACGGGCGATCTCGGCCAGCGCGTCCCCGGCGGGGCCGGCGACGACCGCCGACTCCACCGCCATGCCGGGATACCGCTTACTCAGAAAATGGACTCCCGCGTTCACCGCCTCCTCGGCGGCGGTCTTCAGCGACTGCTCGACGCTCGCCGGCACGTAGGCCATCGGAGTCGTCACCGGAACCCGGTGGAAGACGTGGACCACGATGACCCTGGCATCCCACCAGGCGGCCTCGCGGCCGGCTTGGATCAGGGCCCGCT
>JABFWL010000361.1 GCA_013362315.1 Catenulispora sp.
CTGGCTGGCACCTGGGGCCTCCTTGCCGTCGGGCCTGCTCGTCACGATCTGTCCGTCATGTTCGATACGTATGTTCAGTGGGCATCTACATGGTGAATGTTCCAGACGTACATGCCAATGGCAATTGACACACCATCGAACTCGGAGCATCTTACAACTAAGAGAGGGTGCGCGACAGGGCTCTGCCATCAGAGCCACCCGCCCGGCGCAACGAGAAAGCCGGACCGACGTAGTGCGGCGTCGGCCCGGCAGAGGAAGGCCACCACCGGATTCACATCGAGAGAACGGAAGCAGCCTCGTGGAGTCACATACCCCGACACCCCCCGACCAATCACAAGTCCTTGAGATATGCCCGCGGTGCGTCCGGGGCCGGATCGGAGCCGCGCAGCTCACGTGCACCCTGTGCTTCGGCGCCGGGATGGTGCAGCCGTGGGTCGCCGATCAGGAGCGCAGCCAGCAGGCCAGCTGGGCACGCTATCTGTCCGCGCGGCGCGCCGGAGCCGAGGACGGGCATCCGGAACTGGGTGAGTGCGGACGCTGCTGGCCCACGCGGTGCCCGCAGTGCCCGTGGACGCCGCCGCTGTTCGAACCCGAACAGGGGCGGGGACTGGCGGCCTAGGCCGCTGGGAGGGAGTCATACGATGGAAGTGCTGCTGATCTTCGGAGCCGTGTTCGGTGCGTTCCTGCTCGGACGTGCGCTGCAGTGGTTGTCCGACGCGAAGGACGCGATGAACAAGAGCAACGACCGGAGCCCTCGGCGCTAGGCGTTGCCGGAACCGAAGCTGGACAACCGAACAAGAACCCGTACATAACACGGTGCGCCCCACAGCGGAGTGGGAGCGCACCGTATGCGTTTGCCGGCTCGTGGCTCAGCTCGCCTGGATCTTCGCGGTGTTCTGCACCACGTTCACCTGGATGTTGTGGGTCGCCGAGGGGTCCTGGTGCACCGGGCCGGTGAGGTCCTGGGTGATGTCGCCGTTCGCGCCGTTGCAGTGGCCGGCCGGGACGCAGGAGATGCGGTAGCCGCCGGCCGGGACGCTGAGGGTGACCTCGGCGGGCTGCCCGGCGGTGACCCGGATGTTCTGGATGGTCTGGATGTCGCCGCTGACCTGCAGGTCGATCTTGTCGCCGATCGGGGCGAAGACGTCGAGGTTGGCGGCGCTGACGTCGGTGGCCTGCACCCGGCCGTTGGCCGTCACGCTCACGTCGGAGGTGGTGGCCAGGTGCTGCACGGTGACGTTGCCGCGGCCGGTGAACAGCCGCACCGCCGCGGACAGGCCGGTGGCGGTGATGTCGGCCTGGTCGCTGGAGTGGTCCATCATCGCGTCCACCGACAGCGAGCGCGGGACCTCGATGTCGTACTTGGAGGAGCAGTCGCTGTTCGGGCAGTGCACGCTGATGATCAGCCAGCCGCCGCTGGAGATGATCTGGCGCTGCACCGGCTCCAGCAGGGTCGCGCGGTCGGTGGCCCGGACGGTCACCCGGTCGCCGTCGGCGCCGTGCACGTTGATCTGGCCGTTGCCGTCGATGGCTATCAGCAGGCGCTGCACGTTGGTGTAGGCGTAGGTGTGCCGGCTGGTGCGCGGGTAGTGGTGGATCAGGACGTTGCCGATCCCGGCCAGCCCCACCAGCATCAGCAGCGTCACCGCCAGGGTGCGGGTGAAGCGCCAGGTCCGGCGCCCGCGCTCGCGCCAGGGCGACTCCTCCTGCGGCACCGTCGGCCGGTTACGGGTGCGCAGCGGCACCGTCGCCTCGTCGTCGTCGAGCCCGCCGCGGCTGCCAGAGCCGCCGCGCTCGGCGCGCTCATCACGCTCGAAATCGTCGAAATCGGGATCAGCCGTCGGCAGCGCCGACGTCGGGTAGCGCGGCTCGTTCTCGCGCGTCGTGCCCAGGTCGTCCCGGTAGCCGTCCGGCTCGTCGAAAGACACTGAAGCCCCACCTCCGCCGTATCCCATACCCTGCGGAGGCGAGGCTAGCAGCGTCGAACAACCACTCGACGGGCACTCAGAGCTTTTTGTCAGCCCTTTACCGGATGATCAAGCGCCGGCGGCCACGGGTTCGGCCCGCCGGTCTCCCACCACCGCCCGTTAAGGAGACGCTTCGCGTCACGGTTTCACTGATGTCAGCAGCAATTGCGCCACATCGACCACTTCCATGGATTCGGGGACTTCCCCAGCCTGCTTGCGCGCGGTGATGGAGTCGCCGAGCATCACCAGGCAGTACGGGCACGCGGTCGAGATGACGTCCGGGTTGGTGGACAGCGCCTCGTCGACCCGCTCGACGTTGATGCGCTTGCCGATCCGCTCCTCCATCCACATCCGCGCGCCGCCGGCGCCGCAGCAGAAGCCCTTCTCCTTGCACCGGTGCATCTCGGTGTTCTTCAGGCCCGGCACCTTGGCGATGATCTCGCGCGGCGGCGTGTACACCTTGTTGTGCCGGCCCAGGTAGCACGGGTCGTGGTAGGTGATGTTCTGGTCGATCGGCGTGACCGGCGTCAGCTTGCCCTCGGAGACCAGCCGGTCCAGCAGCTGGGTGTGGTGCACCACGTCGTAGTGCCCGCCGAGCTGCGGGTACTCGTTGGCCAGCGAGTTGAAGCAGTGCGGGCAGGTCGCCACGATCTTCTTCTTCTCGGTCGGCGTGTCCTCGCCGAACACCTCGTTGAGCATCTCCACGTTGCCCTGGCCCAGCATCTGGAACAGGAACTCGTTGCCCAGCCGGCGCGCCGGGTCGCCGGTGCACGCCTCCATGCCGCCGAGCACCGCGAACTTCACGCCGGCGATGTGCAGCAGCTCGGCGAAGGCCTTCGTGGTCTTCTTCGCCCGGTCCTCCAGGGACCCCGCGCAGCCGACCCAGTACAGGTACTCGACCTCGCTGATGTCGTCCAGCGTCTCCCCGAACACCGGCACCTCGAAGTCCAGCTCCGAGATCCACTCGGTGCGCTTCTTCGGCTGCATGCCCCAGGGGTTCTGCGCCTTCTCCAGGTTCTTCAGCATCGTCCCGGCCTCGGACGGGAACGAGCTCTCGATCATCACCTGGTAGCGGCGCATGTCGACGATGTGGTCCACGTGCTCGATGTCCACCGGGCACTGCTCCACGCATGCGCCACAGGTGGTGCAGGACCACAGCACGTCCGGGTCGATGACCCCGTGTTCCTCGGCGGTGCCGACGAGCGGCCGCTCGGCCTCCGCGCGCACCAGGTCCGGCAGGGAGAGCCACTTCTCCTCGGCCAGCTTCTCGGTGCCCTCCAGGTCCTTGCCGCCACCGGCGAACAGGTACGGAGCCTTCGCCGCCGCGTGGTCGCGCAGCCCCAGCACCAGAAGCTTCGGCGACAGCGGCTTGTCCGTGTTCCACGCGGGGCACTGGTCCTGGCAACGTCCGCACTCGGTGCAGGTGGAGAAATCCAGCAGGCCCTTCCACGTGAAGTCCTCGACCGCGCCCACACCGAACTTGGCGTCCTCGGCCGGGTCCTCGAAGTCGATCGGCACCCCGTGGGACACCATCGGGCTCAGCGCGCCCAGCGCCGTGCCGCCGTCGGCCTTCTTCTTGAACCAGATGTTGGGGAACGCCAGGAACCGGTGCCAGGCCACGCTCATCGTGGAGTTCAGGCCGATGGTGATCGCCCACACCATCGAGATCACGATCTTCAGCATCGCGACCGCGTAGATCCCGTTCTCCAGCGTGCTCTCGGACGCGCCGTCGAACGCCTTGATCAGCGGGTAGCTGACCGGATAGTGCAGGCTGTAGGAGCTCTCGTGGGTCAGCGCTCCCTCAAGGCCGCGCAGCGCCATAATGCACAGGCCGATGCCGAGGATGACCCATTCGACGAAGTAGCCCTGCCACATCGTCGAGCCGAAGAAGCGCGAGCGCTTGCCCTTCTCCTTCGAGCCCGGCCCCGAGGGCCGGTTCCGCAACCGGATGCCGATCAGGCCCGCGATCGCGAAGATCATCACGAACGCGACGATCTCCACCACGAACTCGAACGGCCACCACCGGCCGATGACCGGGATCGCCCAGTCCGCCTCGAACAGCTGCCCGTACGCGGTGACCAGGGTGAAGAACAGCAGGCCGAAGCCCACCATGACCACCCAGTGCATGGCGCCGATCCAGCGCTTGCCCTTGCGGGCCATGCGCGTGTGCCCCAGGAACTCCCGGAACAGGTTCCGGGTCCGTTCCAGCGGCGCGCCGGTCCGCGCCCCCGGCGCCGTCGACTGCCCGAGCTTCACGAACTGGTAGATGTAAACGGCGGTCCGGCCCAGCAGACCGAAGCCGATGACCGAGATCACCAGCGAGACGACGATGGCTGCGAGCTGCATAGCCCCGGTCTCCTCCTAAACGCCGGCGCCCGTGGCGCCGCACTTCACAAGAGCCCGTGCGTATCGACGGACACATCCCGATCACCGTCCGTACGGAGGGTACGGTAGTCGAGGCCCCAGAATATTCTACTGACGAGTAACTTCTGGCGCGCCACTCAGTGATGTTGGCAGCCTCACAGAGAGGAGGGAAGCTGATGACGCCCGGAGAAGCTGTGACTCCTACTACACCGGCTACAGCTCCATCCTCCGCCTCCCTCCCGCCAGCGGACGAACTCCTCGCCCTGCTCGACGGCCGCCGCCTGTCCCCCGCACAGCGCCGCATAGCCCACTACCTGCTGGAGAACCTGACCGAGGTGGCGTTCCTGTCGAGCATGGAGCTCGCCGAGCGCGTCGGGGTGAGCCAGCCGTCGGTGACCCGCTTCGCCGCCGCCCTGGGGTTCTCGGGGTACCCGGAGCTGCGCGCCGCCCTGCGCCCGATCGCCCTGCGGGTCCCCGAAGCAGGCCGGCACGGCCAACAAGCCGCGGGCAACGAACTGCACGCCGCGCTCGAAAGCGACCAGGCCAACCTGTCAGCGCTGCACAAGTACGCAGCGGACCCGACTCGGTTGACCCGACTGGGTGGCGAACTAGCCGCCTCGGAGCCGCTGACTGTTTTGGGCCTGCGGATGTCGGGGCCGGTCGCTTCCTACTTCGCCTATGGCGCCGCGCGGATCCATCCGGACGTGCGCTTGATCGATGTGCCGGGGTCGTCGGCCCACGAGGCGCTGCTGCAAGCGTCGGGTGCTGGCGGGACCTGGCTGGTGGCGTTCTTGCTGCCACGCTATGCGGCCGAGTCGGTGGCGGTGCTCCGGACGGCACGCGAACTGGGCGTCAAGACGGCCGTGGTGACCGACGTGCCCCTGGTGCCGTTCGCCCCCTGGGCGGATGTCCTGCTGCCGGTCGGCGTGGGCTCTCGGTCGGTGTTCGACTCGCACGCGGCGCCGATGGCCTTCGCGGCGCTGCTGCTCCAAGCGCTGGCGGACGCCGAGCCGGAGCGCACGCAGGAGCGGCTGGAGGCGTACGAAGCGCTGGCCGAGGCGCGCGGGTTCTACGTCGGCAAGTGACATAAGGGGACGGAACCCCTCTTCCGGCGGGCTCCGGCACGCCCGGATGGTCAAGAACTCTTGACTGTTGGTCAAGAGTCGTTGACCATGTTTCCTGTGACCTCACCCGAAGAGCCGGCAGCCCAAGAG
>JABFWL010000683.1 GCA_013362315.1 Catenulispora sp.
GTAGTCGTCCCAGGGGGTCCGGGGCTCGGGCGGCGGCCCCTGGCGCCGCTCCTGGGGCGGGCGGGGGCGGGGGACGTCACGGCCTCGGGGCGGCCCCTGCGGCCGGTCCGAGCGCGGTGGTACCCCGCGCCCCGGATACCCGTCGCCGGTCCTTCCCGTCGGTGCCGGTGTCATTCACAGTCCTCTCGCTCCGGTCCCCGATCCAGCAACCCGGTTCCCCTGATCCAGCCACAGAGTATGGCCATTCGTTGATGGGTGCCGCCAGCTTGTCAGTTTTCACGTCCGGAGTGCAGACGCGGAAACCACCGCCGACGGTTCCGGATCAAGGGGGCGAACAGGTGTGTTGTGGAGCACGTCGCAAGGACTTAAGGGGCGCGTCGCGATTCTCGTACGTTAGTCAGCTCGGAACCGCGCTCCGGCGCTATTCGGCTCGGGACCGCAGCCGTCGCAGCATCCGCGCGTCGGCGAAGCCGACGGCGCGCGCCGCGGCCTCCACCGTGGCGCCGTGTCCGATCAGGTGCTCCGCACGCTCCACGCGCAGCGTCTGCTGGTAGCGCAGCGGCGTCAGGCCGGTACTCTCCACGAACTGCCGCGTCAGCGTCCGCTCGCTGACCCCGCAGGTGTGGGCCAGCTCCGTCAGCCGCAGCGGCTCGGCGAACGCGGCGTCGATGCGGTCCTGCGCGCGGTGCACCGCGTCCCGCAGGTGCCAGCGGTGCCGCAGCATCGCGCTGTCCTGCGACTCGGCCCCGGAGCGGCGGGCGTAGACCACCATCGAGCGGGCCACCCGGGCCGCGGCGGCCGGGCCGTGCCGCCCGGCCACCAGGTGCAGCGCCAGGTCGATGCCGCTGGCGATGCCGGCGGAGGTGACGACCCGGCCGTCGGTCACGTAGACCACGTCGCGCTCCACGCGGGTGGCCGGGTAGCGCGCCGCCAATTCGTCCTGGAGCTCGTGGTGGGTGGTGCAGCGGCGGCCGGCCAGCAGACCGGCCTGGCCGAGCAGGTCGGCGCCGGAGCAGACGCTGGCCACGGTGCCGCCGGCGTCGTGGTGCGCGACGAGCCGGTCCAGCATCGGGCGGCCGGGGCGCGGGCCGCCCTTGAGCATCGGGGACCGCCAGCCCGGCACCACGACGAGGTCGTCCGGCCCGGTGTCCGGCCAGGCGGTCTCGGCGCGCAGGCCGATGCCCTGCGCGGTGGGGACGTCTTCCTGCTCGGCGATGTAGTGCAGCTCGTACGGAAAACCGAGATCGTCGGCTGTCGAGAACACCTGGGCCGGTCCGGACAGGTCCAGCAAGTGCAGCCGCGGCATGAGCAGGAAGACGACCTTCACGATCCGGTCAGCCTACCGCGACGACGGCGTGACGACCTCGTCGACCGTGGCGATGGTCGCGAACCGCCGGGCGAGCGCGAACACCGTCCGTTCCACCACGGCCTCGGACGACAGCGTGCGGGGATCCGCCAGGATCTCCTCGGGCGTCAGGTCGGCGGGCGCGTCGGGGTGCGGGATCGGGTTGGTGGCGGTGGCGTCGACCACGAACGTCACCTGGTAGCCCAGGTCGGAGGCCAGGCGCGCGGTGGTCTCGCAGCACTGCTCGGTCCGGATGCCGCTGATCAGCACCTCGCCGACGCCGCGCTCGATGAGCTGCTGCTGCAGGTTCGTCGTCGTGAACGCGTTGTGCGAGGTCTTGCGGACCTGCGGTTCGCCGTCGCGGGGCGCCCGCAGGCCGTCGAGGTAGCGGACGTGGCCGGTGGCCGGATCGAACGGGGTCCCGGTGCCGGGCTCCTCGTGCAGCACCCAGACCACCAGGTCGCCGGCCTCGCGGGCATGGTCCACCAGCCGGTTGACGTCGTCGGCGATGTCGGGGTTGTCGATGAGCCGCCAGATCGGGCGGGCGCGGAAGGATTCCTGGACGTCGATGACGATGAGGGCTCGCTTGGTCATGAGTCCATGATCGCTCCCCGGTCGCGGCGTTCGGCAGGCCTGTTCCGGGCTGGATGCGGAACGATCCGGTCACGCCTCGGGCATCGGGCGGCGGCTCGCAAGACAGCGGTGGTCTACCCGTAGGCCGCCTTCAGGCCGAGATTGCGTCCCGGTTTGTTCATGTAAGACAGCATCTCCAGGTGACGTTTCGATAACTGGTCTATACCTGAGGCCCCTCTGGTCTATACCGCTCGGCGCTTTCGGGATTAGCGTGTGCGCACTTGCAGTACCTGATGTCCCTCCTCCTCTCTCCCTCACCCTCTCACTCACCCCTCCCTCACTCTTTTGACAAAGGTGGAACCCAGGTGAAGCGTCTCGTCACCCTCGCCGCGACCGGTCTGGCCGCGTCCCTCGCCCTGGCCGCGTGCTCGTCGAGCAAGTCCTCAGGCGACAACTCCTCCTCCGGCGCCGGCGACTCCTCGAAGCCGGTGACCATCTCGCTGCTCGCGCCGTCCTACGGCAGCAGCGACAAGGACGACACCAAGCTGTACTGGCAGCAGATCATCAACGACTTCCAGGCCAAGAACCCGAATATCAAGGTCGACCTGCAGATGGCGACCTGGGACAACCTGGCCACCAAGCTGACCACGGCGATCCAGAACAACGACGCCCCGGACCTGTTCGAGGGCGGCGGCTACGCCGACGTCGCGGCGCAGGGCCTGCTGTACAAGGCCTCGGACATCGTCTCGCCGGACACCCTGAAGAACCTGATCCCGCACGTCGCCGAGCTGGGCCAGACCAAGGGCGCGGACGGGGCCAACGCGCAGTACGGCATCCCGTTCACCACCTCCACCCGCGCGTTCTTCTACAACACCGACCTGTTCAAGCAGGCCGGGATCACCGACGCGCCGAAGACCTGGGCCGACGTGGCCGCCGACGCCGCCAAGCTCAAGGCGGTCGGCAAGACCGGCTTCGGCCTGCCGCTGGGCAGCGAGGAGGCGCAGGCCGAGACCTACCTGTGGACGCTGGGCAACGGCGGCGGCTACAAGGACGCCTCCGGCAAGTGGGCGATCAACTCCCCGCAGAACGTCGAGACGTTCCAGTGGCTGACGGACAACCTGGTCAAGCCCGGCCTGACCGAGTCCGACCCGGCCACCAAGAAGCGCACCGACCTGTGGAAGGACTTCGCGGCCGGCAAGATCGGGATGATCAACGGCTCCCCGGCGCTGATCCCGATCCTGAAGCAGGGCTCCATCGGCGACAACTGGAAGTCGGTGGCGATCCCGGGCAAGACCGGCCCGCTGAACTCCCCGCTGGGCGTCGCGGACTTCATCGAGGTCTTCAACACCAAGAAGGACCACAAGGCCGCGGTCAGCAAGTTCCTCGATTTCGCGCTGCAGAAGCAGTACCAGGAGCAGTTCGACAACGAGTACATGCTGCTGCCGGCCACCCAGGACGCGGCCGGCGAGCTGTCCACCCAGACCCCGGCGCTGAAGCCGTTCATCGACGCGCTGCCGTTGGCGGCCTGGTACCCGAGCTCGGACCCGCAGTGGGACCCGACCTCGCAGAAGATCAAGGACATCGTCGGCAAGGCGGTCAGCAGCGACCCGAAGGGCGTCCTGGACCAGATCCAGGCCGTCGCCACCGGTAGCTGAGCACCGCCGGAGCCCGGACGTCCGCCATGACGACGCACACTGAGCAGCGGGGCCGCGACCTGCGGCCCCGCCGCCCCCACGGCGCCCGGCCGGCTCTAGCCGGCCTGGCCCCGCTGGCCTGGATCGGCCCGGCGATCGCGCTGATCGCCTTCGCCGTGCTGTGGCCGGTGGTGAAGATGGCCCAGTCCTCGACCCGGCACTGGTCCCGCTACGGCGTGGACCTGGGATCGAACGGGACCGACAACTACAGCAAGCTGTTCAAGGAGCAGGACCTCGGCGGGGTGCTGCTGCGCACCGGCATCTGGGTCGTGGTGGTGGTCACCGTCACGATGGTGGTCTCGCTGGCCGTGGCGCAGCTGTTCAACCAGCGCTTCCCGGGCCGCACCGTGGCCCGGTGGGCGCTGATCGCGCCCTGGGCGGCCTCGGTGATGATGACCGCGCTCATCTTCAAGTACATGCTCTACCAGGGCTACGGCTTCATCAACATCCTGCTGGACGACCTGGGCCTGGTGGACCGGAGCAGCCCGACCGCGGACTGGCTGGGGCACTCCACGTCCGGCTTCGTCTGGGAGATGGCGGTCGCGGTCTTCGTGTCGATCCCGTTCACCAGCTACACCGTCATCGCCGGGCTGCAGACCATCCCGGCGGAGGTGTACGAGGCCGCGAAGATGGACGGCGCGAGCAAGCTGCGCACGTACTTCTCGGTGACGCTGCCGATGCTGCGGCCCTCGCTGCTGGTGGCCGCGGTGATCAACGTGATGAACGTGTTCAACAGCTTCCCGATCATCTGGGAGATGACCCGCGGCGGCCCCGGCTACGACACCTCGACCACCACGGTCTTCATGTGGGTGCTGAAGAAGGGCGGCCACATCGGGGAGTCCGCCGCGCTGTCGGTGGTGAACTTCGTGCTGGTGATCGTGATCGTCTTCGCCTTCCTGAAGGTGAGCAAGTGGAACATCGAGGCTGACTGATGACGACGCTGACCACCACCTCCCGTCCCGGGCAGCGGGTGTCCGACCCGCGTCCGCCCAAGCCGAAGGGCGGCCTGCCGGGTGTGAAGAAGGCCGCCATCATGGGCGGCGCCTATCTGATCGCGCTGATCTTCATCACGCCGTACTTGGAGATGTTCCTCACCGCGCTGCGGCCGGTGAAGGAGGGCGCGGACCCGACGATCATCCCGAAGCACTTCGAGTGGTCGAACTTCACCTCGGTGTTCTCCGGGACGTCGAGCTTCGGCACGAACATGCGGATCACGCTGGAGGTCGCCTTCGGCGCGACGCTCCTGGTGCTGCTGGTGGCGCTGCCCGCCGCGTACTACACGGCGCGCAAGAAGTTCCGCGGCCGCAAGGCGTTCCTGATCCTGGTGCTGGTCACGCAGATGTTCCAGCCGACCGCGATGGTGATCGGCATCTACGGCGAGATGCGCGACCTGGGGCTGATCAACTCGGTCTGGGCGCTGATCATGGTGGACGCCGGGTTCAACCTGGCGTTCGCGGTGTGGATCCTGTCGGCCTACTTCGCGGCGATCCCGGTGGAGCTGGAGCAGGCGGCGATGATCGACGGCGCCACCCGGTTCGGGGCGTTCCGGCGGGTGACGATCCCGCTGGCGATGCCGGGCATCGTGACGGCGCTGATCTTCACCTTCATCGCCGCCTGGAACGAGTTCATCGTGGCGCTGACCCTGACGACGAGCCCTGACAAGGCGCCGTTGTCGGTGGCGGTGGACAACTACATCGGCCAGTACACGGTGGACTACGGGCACCTGTTCGCGAGCACCGTCATCGCGACGATTCCGGTGATCATCCTGTTCGGGCTGATCGAGCGGAAGGTCGTGGACGGGCTGACGGCCGGGTCGATCAAGTAGGCCCGGAACAAGTAGGCCCGGAACAAGTAAGTCCGGACGCAGAGCGACAATCCAGAGCTCGCCCCACGAGCTGCCCGCCGACATGTCCTGAGCCATGTCGGCGGGCATTTCCGCGTCCGCGGGAATCGCGCGCCGTGGTAGGGGCCTTGTTCCTCGATGAAGAGGGGAGTCTTCGATGGCGAACAGGCCTTTTGCCAATCCGATCGAGCAGTTCACAGCCTTCGCCCGGCGGTGGTCGCCGGACATCACCGAGGAGGAGCTGGAACCGGTACGGCGGTTCCGGGTCGCGAAGGCGGCCAAGGGGGAGTACCTGGCACGGCCGGGGGACCCGGACGCCGGCTCCGCGTTCGTTCTCAGCGGCCTGGTCCGCCAGGTCTTCTACAGCCCGGACGGCCGCGAGCGGGTCAAGTCCTTCGCCACCGAGGACACCCTGGTCTGCCCCTATCGGGCGCAACTGACGACGTCCGTCTCCGACCTGGGCATCCAGGCGCTGGAGCCGACCTGGTACCTGGCCATGGCGTCCGGGGTGGTCCCGGACCTCGCCGCGCGGCATCCCGGCTGGCGGGAGCTCACGGCGCGGCTCACCGAGGCCAAGTTCATCGCCGCGGAACTGCGTACCCGGACGCTGCTGCTCGAGGACGCGACCGAGCGCTACCGCTCCTTCCTCGCGCAGTACGCCGAGGTCGCGCCACGGGTGCCGCTGGCCCAGGTCGCGGCGTACATCGGGGTGACGCCGGAGGCGTTGAGCCGGATCCGGCGCAGGATTCTCGTGGCGGCTTGATCTGGGTCAAGGCCGGATGGCGCCGGCGCTCGTAGCTTCGCGTCATGGCGACGATGATGACCGCTATGGCGGTCCACGAGTTCGGTCCGGCGGAGAACCTGGTTCCGGTGCGGGTGGCGGTGCGAGAGCCGGGAGAGGGCGAAGTCCTGATCCGGGTGCGGGCGGCCGCGGTGAATCCGGCGGACCTGGGGATGCGGGACGGCCGGTACGTGTGGCGGGAACCCGTGCGGATGCCGATGGTGCCGGGGTATGACGTGGCGGGCGTCGTGGAGGTGGGGAGCAGGCGCTTTCCGGCCGGGACGCGGGTGATCGGGTACACCGCGCATTCCACGACGCAGATCGGCGGGTACGCGGAGTATGCGACGCTGCCGGAGCGGCTGGTGGCGGCGGCGCCGGAGAAGCTGGGGTGGGCGGAGGCGGCGGCCTTGCCACTCGCGGGACTGACCGCTCAGACGGCGTTGCACTTCCTGGGGGTCTCGTCGGGAGAGACGTTGCTGGTGAATCGGGTGAGCAGCGCCGTGGGTCGGTTCGTCAGCCAGCTGGCGGCGTCTCAGGGTGTTGCGGTGGTCTCGCCCGAGGATGGGCCTGGGGTGGTCGACGCGGTGTTGGACGTGGTCGGCGGTGCTCTTGCCGTGGCCGCGTTCGCGCAAGTGAAGGACGGCGGTCGCTACGCGACGATCGTGCCGGAGTTCTGGGTCCCGGGCGGGCAATTCACCCCGGAACGCGGGATCGAGCCGGTGACGGTGTTCGTGGACGAGGCTGTCGGTGATCTGGCGGAGCTCTCGCGGCTTGCTGACTCGGGGGTGCTGAGTGCCCAGGTGGCGGAGATTTTTCCGCTGGTGCGGGCTGGCGATGCGCATCGGCGGATGGAGGCTGGTGGGTCGCGGGGGAAGTTGGTTCTCGAGCCCTGATAGCGGTACCGGCCCGCGCAACGAACCGGTCCCCGACAGGCCGGGGGGCAACCTGTCGGGGACCTGCTACCAGGAGGCAGGTCCGGCGGCGACAAGCTCGCGGAGGGCAGGTACGTGAGCATTGCCGGGGCCGGGCCGCTTAATAGGTGTATCGGCAGGTTAGACGCGGGGCTTTAGGGTTCTGGTTGGCCTTTTTCGCCGGGATTTTTGTGGGGGCTCCGACGGGCCGCTGCCGGGTCCCCGCCAGGATGGCTGATCGGAGGCGGACCTTGAGAGGCCCTCCACCGGTACCGTACAGGCCTTGGTGCGGACCAGTACCTTACATGGTCTCTGCGACCACGGAAGATGGCCGCATGACTGTCACCCTTGCCATCGCCGGGGCCGGCATCCGGGGCCGGAATCACGCCCGGTATGCCGCCGCTTGCGGAGCCCGCATCACGGCCGTCGCCGAGCCGCGGGCCGAAGCCCGGGCCGCGTTCGCGGCCGAGTTCGGGGTTCCCGCGCAGAACGTCTTCGAGAGCTGGGAGGAGTTGGGGGGCGCGGGGCGACTAGCCGATGCTGTCGTGATCGCGACTCAGGACGCGATGCACGCTGATCCGGCGGTCGCTTTCGCCGGACTCGGGTACCACATCCTGTTGGAGAAGCCGATGGCGCCGAACGAGGCGGACAGTCGGCGGATCGCCGAGGCCGCGGAGCGGGCCGGGATTCTGCTCACCGTGTGCCACGTGCTGCGGTACACCGCTTATACCCGGGCGCTCAAAGCCGTGGTCGACTCCGGGCGGATCGGCGACATCGCGGCGATCCAGCATCTGGAGTCGGTGGGGTGGTGGCACCAGGCGCACTCGTTTGTACGCGGAAACTGGGCCGTTGAAGCCGATTCCTCACCCATGCTGCTGGCGAAGTCCTGTCACGATATCGACTGGCTGATGCACATTATGGGGCGCAGTCCTAGTCGGGTGTCGTCGTTCGGGTCGTTGCTGCACTTTCGGCCGGAGAACAAGCCTGAGAGGGCTGCGGAGCGCTGCTTGGACTGCGCGGTGGAGGCGGCGTGCCCTTATTCGGCGCGGCGGATCTATCTGAACTTCTTGGCCACGCAACCGAATCAGTGGCCGCTCACGGTTCTGACCGACGATCACAGTGAGGCCGGCGTGATCGCGGCACTGCGAGAGGGTCCTTACGGTCGCTGCGTGTACAGCGCAGGGAACGATGTCGTTGACCACCAGGTGGTGGACATGGAGTTTTCGGGCGGGGCGACGGCGTCGTTCACGATGAGCGCGTTTACGCGGCTTGAGCATCGTAAGACCCGGGTGTTCGGGACTCGGGGGATGATCGAGGGGGATGGGGTGCGGCTGCGGATCACTGATTTCGTCACGGATACGGACGAGGAGATCGACACCAGCGAGGAGGCGGGGTCGGCTGGTGACCATGGCGGTGGGGATCCGGCGTTGGTGGCTGCGTTCGTGGAGGCGGTGCGGACGGGGGACCGGTCGCATGTTTTTACTGATGGGGCGGCTTCGTTGGCTTCGCATCAGGTGGTGTGGGCGGCGGAGGAGGCGCGGCGGAGCGGGAGGGTGGTGTGGGTGGATCAAAGACAAGACCAAATCAAAGGCAAATCAAAGGCCTGTGAAGAGCCGGCGCCTTCAGCGGGAGCCTCGGTTCCCTCAGGGAACATGCGCTAGTCCATAGGGGGGCCGGTGAGGCTCGGCGCCGGCGGTTTGTGAGGTGGCTGCGGTTTGTTCCCCACGGCCACGTCGGCAGCCGCAAGCGGTACAGCACCGGCCGTCGGGGGTCAAGTCCACGCCGCTGCGGTCAGGGACGTGAGCTGCGGTTTCGTACAGGCATGAACTTGACCCCCGACGTCCGGCACTGTAGGACAGGCCCTGCCGACGTGACCGAGGGGAACAAACCGAACACCGGGCGAGGTGTGCCGGCTGCGCAGGCCAGGTCGCCTCAGGCGCGCCTTCGGCGCAGGCGTCCGCGCCATGAACGCAGGCCATGTCGCCTCGAGTGGCGCCTTCGGCGCAGGGGCGTCCGCGCCGCGAATGCAGGTCATGTCGCCTCGGGTGCCGCGTACGCACCCGTCGCAGGCAGTCCGTAGGGCATGTCGCCTCGAGCGTCGCCTAGGCGCTCGTCCCGGGCAGGTCGCGGGCCAGTGCGCTACCGCGCGCGCCGCGCTGCCTGCTTCGCAAGCAGAGCCTCGCGCTTCTCGCAGAAGCGGGTGGCTGCGGAGTCGAGGCCGGTGAGGAATTCCACCAGTTCGGTGCGGGCGATTTCGCCTTCGGGGCCGAGGTCGGTGCGTTCCAGGGCCTGGGTTTGGCGGAGGATGGGCATCAGGACTTCGTCGTGGTGGATGCGGAGGTCGTAGATGCCGGCCTTGGCGATCATCACGGATTTGCGGCCGAAGTCCTGCAGGCCGCTGCCGGGCATCTGGAACTCGCGGACCACGTTGGTGACGGCGCGCATGGCCTGGTCGGGGTCGAGTTCGAAGGCGGCGTTGAGCAGGTTGCGGTAGAAGAGCATGTGGAGGTTCTCGTCCTGCGCGATGCGGGACAGGAGGCGTTCGCAGTGCGGGTCGCCGCTGATCTTGCCGGTGTTGCGGTGGGCGATGCGGGTGGCGAGTTCCTGGAAGCTCACGTAGGCGATGGAGTGCAGGGCGTCGTAGGTGTCCGGCTGGGCGTAGCCGTTGGACATGTGCGTCATGCGCTCGCGCTCCAGCGCGATCGGGTCCACCGCGCGGGTGGTCAGCAGGTAGTCGCGGATCGCGATGCCGTGGCGGCCCTCCTCGGCGGTCCAGCGGTGGACCCAGGTGCCCCAGGCGCCGTCCTGGCCGAACTGCACGGCGATGGCGCGGTGGTAGCTCGGCAGGTTGTCCTCGGTCATCAGGTTCAGGACCAGGCTGATGCGGGCGATCTCCGGCATGCTGCTCTGGTCCGGCGTCCACGGGGTGCCGCCCAGGGGGCCGTCGAAGTTGGTGCCGTCGCTCCACGGCACGAACTCGTGCGGGAACCACTCCTTGGCCGTGGCGAAGTGGCGGTCCAGGTTGCCGGCCACCACCTGCTCCAGCTCGGTGAGCAGGGCGGTCTCGGTCAGTTTGGGCCTGGCCGGGCGGGCCTGCCGAGGCAGGTCGGTGACGGTCATCGGGGCTGCTCCTACACGCTCTGGCCTGCTGGTCGGGCCTTGGGGGACGGCCCTACGGACCCGAAACTTACGGGTTCGTAGGTTACGTTAGCGTAAGTCACCGTGTCGGCAAAGGTCCAGTGGGCGCCGGGGCGGGCTGTCAACTGGAATTCCAGCAGGAGTGAGCCGGCTCTCATTGTGGAGGACGCACGGCCCTCGTCACCAGGTCCTTGGCCCACGGATAGTCGGGTTTGCCGCTCGGGGAGCGTCGTATATCCGCCACGCGCACCAGCAGCCGGGGGACCTTGTAGCCGGACAGCCGGGCCTTGCAGAACTCCTCCAGGTCGCCGTCGGAGGGGGCGCCGCCGCTGCGCAGTTGGATGACCGCGGCGACCCGGCTGCCGAACCGCTCATCCGGGGCGCCGGCCACGATCGCGTCGAAGACGTCCGGGTGCGCCTTGAGCACCGCCTCGACCTCCTCGGGGAAAACCTTCTCACCCCCAGTGTTGATGCACTGCGAGCCACGCCCGAGCACCGCCACGGAACCGTCCGCCTCCAGCGTCCCCAGGTCGCCGAGCAGCACCCAGCGCCGCCCGTCGTGCTCGAAGAACGTCTCCGCCGACTTCACCGGGTCGTTGTAGTACCCCAGCGGCACGGGGCCGTGCTGCGCGACGCGGCCCACCCGGCCGTCGCCGGGCGTGGCCGGACGCTTCTCGTCCTCCAGGAACACCGTCGTGCGCTCGTTGACCGTGAACCGCATGCCGCCCGCCGGGCCGCTGCCCGGCGCCGCGTCGCCGTTGAACCCGCTTTCGGTGGAGCCGAAGTTGTCGCGGATCAGCACGTTCGGCAGCTGCGCCTGGAGCTGCTCGCGCACCGCCTCGGACAGGATCGCGCCCGCCGAGCTGACCACGATCAGGCTGCTGACATCGGTCCCGGCCAGCGGCCCGGCCAGGGCCTCGGCCAGCGGCCGCCCCATGGCGTCGCCGACCATGGAGATGACGTTCGCCTTCTCCTCGGCGACGGTCAGCAGCACCTCGTGCGCGTCGAACCTGCGGTTCAGGACGACCTTCTGCCCCATGTTGAAGCTGATGAAGGTGGCCAGCTGCGCGGCGCCGTGCATCAGCGGCGCGACCGGGAAGGTGGCGAGCTGCCCGGCCGCCGGGTCGATGCTGTCGGCGATCTCGCTCGGGTCCTTCATGGGCTCGCCATAGGGGCGGCCGCCGGCCATGCCCGCGTAGAAGATGTCCTCGTGCCGCCACATCACGCCCTTCGGCATGCCCGTGGTCCCGCCGGTGTAGATGATGTAGAGGTCGTCGGCCGAACGAGGACCGGAAGGAAGCAGTCCGTCCCGGTCGGCTGACCGCCCTTCGATCGCCGCTTCATACGTCGTGGCGCCGGGCAGCTCACCCCCGACCGACACGACCGTTTCGAGCTTCGGGGTCTCGCCGGCGATCGCGGCCAGCCGCTCTCCGAACTCCACGTCGACCACCACGGCCACCAGATCGGCGTCGTTGTAGAGGTAGCGCAGCTCGGCCGCCAGATAGCGGTAGTTGATGTTGATCGGCACGGCCCGGATCTTCAAGCACGCCAGGACCGCGACGACGTACTCCGATCCGTTGTACATGTGCATGCCGACGTGGTCGCCGGGCCCGACGCCGCGCCCGAGGAAGAAGTGCGCCAGCTGGTTGGCCTCCCGGTCCAGTTCGCGGTACGTCCAGCGCTTCGCGCCCCGGACGACCAGCGCCTCCTTCTCGGGGATCTTGTCGACGACGCTCTCGAACAGGTCCGCGAGGTTGAACTGCATGGGGAGTCCTTACTCTGCGAGATGTCCGCCGATGCGGAGGAGTTGCCGGGTGGCGGTGCCGAGGGTCTGCTCGATCTGCTTGCCGCGCACGAAATAGCGGTGCAGCGGATAGTCGGTGTCCACGCCGATCCCGCCGTGCAGGTGCTGCGCGGCGTGCAGGACGCGGGAGCCGGCGTCGCCGGCGTGGAACTTGGCGACGGCGACCTCGGCGCTGACCTCCGACCGGGGCGCGGGGTCGCCGCCGCGGGTCTCGTCGTCCAGCAGCCACGCCGCGCGCAGCATGGTCAGCCGCAGTACCTGGGCGCTGATGTGCGCGTCGGCCGCGCGCTGCGCCACCGCCTGGAACGAGGCGATCGGCTCGCCGAACTGCTTGCGCGTGCTGGTGTAGCGCGCCGTTATGCCGACGGCCTCGGCGCACACCCCCGACGCCTCGGCGGCGAGCGCGAGGCCGCCGACATCGCGGAGCCAGTCGAGGGCTTCAGCGTCCCGCACCACCAACGCCGACTCCGGAACCACAACCGCTTCGAGCTCCAGATCCGCATACGGCTGCAAACCGGTGACGAGCAGCGGCGTCACGTCGAGCGCCGAGCGTGGCACGAGGAACAGCGAAGACTCGCCCTCCACAGTTGCCGGTATCAGGATGCTGTCGGCCAGATCGCCATAGGGGACCATGGTCTTGGCGCCGTCTATGACGTAGGTGTCGCCGGACCGGCGTGCGACGGTGGTGAGCGAGGCCGGCTCCCCGGGCTCCTCCAGGGCCGCCGTGACGAGCTTGGTACCGGCCGCCACCTCGGCGAGCAAGTCGTCCTGGCCTCCGAACCGGGCCAGCGGCAGCGCACCGAGGGCGATCGCCGCGACCAAGGGCACATACGCGGTCCGCCTGCCCACGCTCTCGGCGAGCAGGGCCAAGCCGAGGACACCGAGGCCGCCGCCCTCGGGCTCAGGGAGCAGGGCACTGATTACGCCGGCCGTCGCGAGCGCGCGCCATGCCTGCGCGTCGTGCACCGATCCCAGTCCGCTGCCCCGCGCCTCCTTCTCCAGCTCCGCCAGGCGCTCGTTCCCGCAGTGGTCGGCGAGGATCCGGTCGGCCAACTCGACCAGGGCCTGCTGGTCCTCGCTCAGCTCGAAGTCCATGCCGCGTGCTCCTTGCAGGCTCTAGTGGCGGGGGATGCGGGGCATGTTCAGCCCGAACAGGGCGATCAGGTCGCGCTGGATCTCGTTGGTGCCGCCGCCGAAGGTGAGGATCAGGACTCCGCGATAGGCGCGTTCGATCCGGCCGGCCAGCAGCGCGCCGGGGGAGCTCTTCTTCAGCGCCCCGGCCGCGCCGAGCACTTCCATCATCAGCCCGTACGCCTCGCAGTACAGCTCGGTGCCCCACACCTTGGTCGCCGAGGCGTCGGCGACGTCGAGCTCCGCGGACGCGGCCACCTTCCAGTTGAACAGCCGCAGCGCCGACAGCTTGGCCTGGATCCGGGCCAGGTGCACCCGCACCCATTCGCGGTCGACGACCCGCGAACCGTCGGCCAGCTTGGTCTGCCGGGCCCACTCCACGACCTCGGTGAACGGCCGCTCCAACGAGCCCGACGCGCACAGCGCCACCCGCTCGTGGTTCAGCTGCGTGGTGATCACGCGGAACCCCTCGCCGGGCTCGCCGACGATGTTCTCGGCCGGGACCCGGATGTCGGTGTAGTACGTGGCGAAGGTGGACGCCTCGCCGATGGTGTGGATCGGCGTGTAGCTGAAGCCCGGGTCCGAGGTCGGGACCATCAGGATCGAGATGCCCTTGTGCTTCTTGCCGGTGCGCGCCGGCGCCTCGGGGTCGGTGCGGCACGCCAGCCACACGTAGTCGGCGTGGTCCGACAGCGAGGTGAAGATCTTCTGGCCGTTGACGACGTAGTGTGTGCCGTCCGGTTCCAGCACGGCCCGGGTCTTCAGGCTCGCCAGGTCGGTCCCGGAGTCCGGCTCGGAGTAGCCGATCGCGAACAGGCACTCGCCGGCCAGGATCCGGGGCAGGATCTCGGCCTTCTGCTGCTCGGTGCCGAAGCGCTGGATGGCCGGCCCGACCGCGTTGACCGTGAGGAACGGCACCGGCGCGCCGGCCCGCTGCGCCTCGTCGAAGAACACGAACTGCTCCACCGGAGTGAAGCCCTGGCCGCCGTACTCCTTCGGCCAGCCGACCCCGAGCCAGCGGTCGCGGCCCATCTGCCGCACCGCCTCCCGGCACCGCGGCCCGCCGAACTCGCCGCTGGACATCTCCTCGGCGACCTCGGGTGTGACCAGCTCGGTGAAGTAGGCGCGGAGGGTGTCGCGCAGCTGCGCCTGCGCCTCGGTGTACGCGATCCGCATGAGGTGAATTAGAACGTGTTGCAGCTGCGATGGCAAGGGTTTCTGATGGATCATCAGATCGGAGTCGGCGGCCGTCCGGCAATCGCCCGAACGGCTTGTGGGGCAGGCGGCGGGCGGTAGGGACTGGTCGGCTGGGAGGGCGGGACGAGGCGACCGCCGGCCGACCGCCGACCGGCTGAACGGAGCTAGCGATGAGCACGCCGAGCATGCCGGAAGCGCCGGACGGATCCGGTGTCGGACCCGGGGCCGGTCCGGTCGGGCCCACGGGACCCGCTTCGGGACCTGTCGGGCCTACGAGGCCTGCTTCGGGGCCGATCGGGCCCACGGGACCTGCCGATGGTCCCGCGCCGCCCCATTCGCCGATCCACACCCAGCCCCACACGCCGCCTCACCAGCCGGCGCACCCACCGAACGGCTCCGGCCGGCTGGCCGGCCCGCTGACCGTCCCGCTCGGCAAGATGCTCTACCTCTGCGTCGCGGCGCTCGGCATCATCAACCTGTGCCTCGGCTTCGTCAACAACGGCGACGGCCTGGTCTCGGTGAACCTCTACAAAGCCGGCGTCGCCGTCTTCGCTCTCGCGCCGACCCTGCTGTTCCTGGCCGGCCTGGTGGCGGTGCGCGGCTGGCTGCCCGGCGAGCGCTCGCCCGGGGCGCTGCCGGCGATGATCACCACCGCGATCTTCGTGGCCCTGGCGCTCTCCGCCTTCGGCTCGAACGGCGCCGGTGATCTGCAGACCTTCTTCCTCGTCTTCGGCGGCCTGCAGCTCGTGATCGCGTGGCTGGCCTACCTGTTCGACGCCGGGGTCATCGCCGGGCGGTAGCCGCTCACATCTTCGAGTGGTCCCACGACGCCGTGCGCTTCGGCCGAACCCGGACCACCGTGCGCTTGTGCGCCTGCTGCTCGACGAACGGCCGCATGGCCTCGGCGTCGGCGCCGAACACCTCCGGGTAGCGCGCGGTCAGCGCCATCCCGAACGCCACCACCCGGTCGTAGGCCTCGATCAGCTCCGCCTCGCCGGAGACCGAGACGCCGCGCAGCTCGTCGTAGGCGACACCGTCCTCCACCAGGCACGTGATCCGGGGATCGCGCCGCAGGTTCACGGTCTTCTGCGCCTTGCCGTAGGTCCAGAACGCCAGGTCGCCGTCGAGCAGCGTGTAGTACATGGTCACCAGGTGCGGCGTGCCGTCGGGGTTGATCGACGCGATCTGGAGCTTGCGCGCCACGCCGAGAAAGGATTCGATCTCATTATCGGACATCCGGATGCGGTCCCGCTGACTCATGCCGGAGAGTATGCCGGAAAGTAGAACAGGTTTCGATTGATGACGGCAAGGCTTGCGAGGGCGCCGGGGCCCTCCCCGGCCCGCGCGGTGCGGCACTACGTCCAGCGCGAGGTCACCTCGACGGTGTACGGACCGGAGGGTCTGCACCTGGAGCGCTACGCCGAACCTTCGGGCGACCCCGGGCTGTTCGGGCCGGACAGCGTCACCTGGCGCGTGCACGCCGACGCGCCGGGCATGCTGATGGGCGGCTTCGCCTCGCTGATGCTCCAGTCCCTGCACCCGCTGGCGATGGCCGGCGTGGACCAGCACTCGGACTTCCGCCGCGACCCGGTGCACCGGCTGAACCGGACGGTCGAGTACGTGGTGGCCACCACCTTCGGGAGCACCGCCGTGGCCGAGGCCGCGATCGCGCACGTCCGCGACCGGGTCCACCCGCACATCCATGGCACGGCGCCGGACGGCCGGCCGTACAGCGCCGAGGACCCGCACCTGCTGACCTGGGTCCACATCGCCGAGGTCCGCTGCTTCCTGGCCGGCTACGAGCGCTTCGGCGCGCCGCCGCTCACTCCCGCCGAGCGCGATCGGTACTTCCGCGAGACCGCCGAGCCCGCGCGCCGGCTCGGGGCGCGCGACGTCCCGGAAACGGCGGCGGAGGTCGCGCAGTACCTGCGGGATATGCAGCCCGAGCTCGAGGCCACCGAAGCCGCGATCGAGGGCATCCACTTCATCCGCACCTTCGGCACCGACCCGCAGGAGCGCGCCGCGGTCCGGGTCCTGATGAACGGCGCCGCCGCCCTGCTGCCGGACTGGGCCCGCGACCCGCTGCGCCTGCGCCGCTCGGACGCGGCCCGGCTGCTGGTTGACCGGCCGCTCGCGCAGGCCGCTGGCCGGGCGCTGCGCTGGGCGATGGAGCCCTCCCAGATCGTCGCCGCCGCCTATGGCCGCATGGGGCGCACCCCGCCCCGCCGCGAACGGCGGCTGCGACATTAGCGGTGCTTGTCAGTAGGTAGATCTACGGTGGGAACCATGGCGAACGACTATCCCTGGGAACCGCCGCTGGCCGGCAGCGAGGCCGAAGCCCTGCTCGGCGCGCTCGACCGTCTCCGCTGGACCTTCCGCTTCAAAGCCGACGACCTGGACGAGGCGGGCCTGGGCGCCCGCATCGGCGCCTCCACGCTGACCCTTGGCGGCCTGCTGAAGCACCTGGCCTGCTGCGAGGACTACATGTTCACGGCCAAGATGACCGGCGAGCCGGTCGGCGAGCCGTGGCAGCATCTCGGCTGGGACGGCAGCCAGAGTTGGGACTTCACCTTCGACACCGCCGGCCACACGCCCGAGGAGCTGTACGCGTTCTGGGACGGCGCTGTCGTGCGTTCCCACGATCGCCTGGCTCTGGCGCTCACCAAGGGCGGCCTGGACCAGCCGGTGCACCTCGGCGGCGGCGCGACCAATCTGCGCCGCCTGGTCTGCGACATGATCGAGGAGTACGGCCGCCACACCGGCCACGCCGACCTGCTGCGCGAGGCCGTGGACGGCCGGGTCGGCGAGGACCCGCCGGCCGGCTGGCGGCCGAAGAGCGGGAGCGGCGGGTTGCAGGCGTAGGGGGAGCGCTGGCCTGGGCGGGCCGCCTAGGCCTCCGCCCGTTCCCGCTCCGCCCAGGCCTCCGCCACGACCGCCAGCTCCCGCCACGCCGCCTCCGGCCGCGCCAGCTCCGCCGGATCGCCCTGATACGGATCCAGCACCACCGTCTCCGACCCCAGCGCCGCCAGCCGCGCCATGTCGTCCAGCACCTGCTCCAGGGCCCCGGTCCCGGCTTCGCGCTCGGGGTCGATGACCGGCTTGTCGGTCAGCTGCAGCCGGATGCGCGGGGCCAGCGTCGGCATCGCCCGGCCGGCCTCGTCGGCGAAGGCCGCGAGCCGGGCGACGGCGGCGGTGATCCAGTCCATCGTGAAGCCCAGCGGGTGCCAGCCGGTACCGGAGACCACCGCGCGCCGCAGTGCCGCGTCGCTGTTGCCGCCGATCCACACCGGGGGGCCGGGCAGTTCGTGCACGGTCAGGGCGGCCGCCACGCCGTCGACACCGCCGCCCCAGATCTGGTGCATCTCGTCCAGGTGCTCGTCGGTGAGCCGGCCGCGCCGGGCGAACGGCACGCCCAGCGCCTCGAACTCGCGCTGCGCCCAGCCGACGCCGACGCCGAGCACGAACCGGCCGCCGGACAGCCGGTGCAGGCTGGCCGCCATCTGCGCGGTCAGGGCCGGCTGCCGGTAGGGCATGATCAGCACGGTGGTGCCGAGCCGGATCCGCGAGGTGCGCCCGGCCAGCCACGCCAGCGTGGTGAACGGGTCGTGGAACGGCCCCGGATAGCGCTGGGCGACGTCGGGGGTGACCAGCACGTGGTCCGACATCATCAGCAGGTCGAAGCCCAGGCCCTCGGCGACGTGCGCCCAGCGCTCCAGGACCTGCACGGTCGTGGTCGGACCGAAATTCGGGACGTTGACCCCCAGCCGCACGGCGCGTTGTTCCTTCCGCTCGCTTTCGGCCCACACCGGACCGGTTCTGCAAACTACCGCGCCGCGCCCCACTGTTCCGCCGAAGGATCCGAATGCGCCATCCGGCCTCGGGAAATCACTAGGATTCGGCGGAAAACGGCGCCCCGGCGGAAAGCCGTTGCCGCTGCCGGAAGCTATGCCTGTAACCGACGCTACGCCTCGGCCGGAAGCGGTACCTCAGCCGGGATCGGCGGCAGCTCGCCGTCCTCGGCGGTCAGCGGCCGCGCCACCAGCTTGCGGTCGTCGCTGGTCAGGCAGCGCCCGGAGGCCAGCTCGAACTGCCACCCGTGCATCTGGCAGGTCAGCACCCCACCGGCGACCGTCCCGAACCGCGTGAGGTCCGCCTTCAGGTGCGGGCAGTGCCGCTGCACCGCGTACCCGTCGGCCTGCGCCAGATCGGTGACGTCGCTGGACTCGGCGTAGTAGCCCTCGACGTACGTCATGCGCTCTTCGGACAGCGACTTGAAGAACGTGTAGATGTAC
>JABFWL010000424.1 GCA_013362315.1 Catenulispora sp.
CCGTTGTTGGATATGCGGCGGTATCACTTGCTGTTGGCGGGTGCGTCGTGGATGGCGGAGTATGGGGATCCGGACGTGGCGGAGGATTGGGAATATTTGCGGGGCTATTCGCCGTATCATTTGGTTCAGTCGCGGGAAGAGCGGGAGTATCCGCCGACGCTGTTGATGAGTTCTACGAGGGATGATCGGGTGCATCCGGGGCATGCGCGGAAGATGGCGGCGGTGATGATGGAGTCGGGGCATGATGTGCGGTATTTTGAGAATATGGAGGGGGGACATGCGGGGGCGGCTGATAATAGTCAGACTGCTACGCGGTGGGGGTTGGTTTTGGAGTTTATGGGGCGGAGGCTTGGGTTGGGGCGGTGAGTGGTTTCGGGCAAAGTCAAAAGCCAGTCAAAAGCCAGATAAAAGCCAGTCAAGAGCCAGTCAAAAGCCAGATAAAAGCCAGATAAAAGCCAAGAGCATGGTGAAGGGCCGGTGCCTCCGGCGGGCCTCAATTCCCTCGGGGAATATGCGCGAGTCCATCGGGCGGTGCTGTTAGGCGGGGCGGCGGCGGTTGTTGAGGTGGTTGGCGGTTTGTTCCCCTCGGCCACGTCGGCAGCCGCAAGCGGTACAGCACCGGCCGTCGGGGGTCAAGTCCACGCCGCTGCGGTCAGGGCTGTGAGCTGCGGTTTCGTACAGGCGTGAACATGACCCCCGACGTCCGGCGCTGTAGGACAGGCCCTGCCGACGTGACCGAGGGGAACAAACCGAACACCGGGCGGGGTGTGCCTGCCGGGCAGGCCAAGTCGCCTCAGGCGCGCCTTCGGGGGGCCGGAGCTGGGGGCGTCGGGCGGTCCGCTGGCGGTCGGCGAGGGGGCTTCGCGGCCGGAGGTGGGTACGCGGGCGGTCGGCTGCCGGTCGGCGATGGGCGGGCGGAGGCGGGTGCGTCGGGCGGTCGGCGAGGGGCTTCGCGGCCGAGGTGGGCGCGTGGGGCGGTCGGCGGTGGAGGCTATTCCACGCCGTGCTTCTGGAGGTAGGTGGCTAGGGCCTCGACTGTGTCGAGGGTGGTGAGGTCGTCTTCTGGTTCTACGGCGATGCCGAAGTGGCGTTCCAGGGACTGGATGAGGCGGACTTGGCCGATGGAGGTGAGGCCGAGGAGGGCCAGGGATTCGGGTTCGGCCAGGGCTTCTTCGGGGGTGATCTGGGTGTCGCTGGCTTCGGATACCAGGGTGGCGATGCGGTGGTGGAGAGGGGTCATTTGTGCTCCTGGAGCAGTTCTTCGACGCAGGCTACGACGCCGTCGATGGTGGGGGTGTCGAAGAAGACGTCGAAGGGGACTTCGATGGTGAGGGCTTCTTGGATGCGGGCGGTGATCTGCATGATGGTCAGGGAGTGGCCGCCCAGGTCGAAGAGGGAGTCGTCGGGGCCGATGTGGTCGGCGCGCAGGACCTCCTGCCAGATGCCGGTCACGATCTGGGTCAGGGTGCTGGTGTCGGTGGTGGTGGCTGGTGGTTCTTCGGTGGGGTGGGGGGCTGGGAGCGCTGCGCGGTCGAGCTTGCCGTTGGGGGTGGCGGGGAGGTGCTCCAGGCTGATGAAACTGAGGGGGATCATGTAGCGGGGGAGGATGCGGGTGATGTGGGTGCGGACCTGTGCCGGGTCGCCGTCCCCGACCAGGTAGGCCACTAGTTCGTTGTCGTGTACTGCTACCGCGGCTTGGGATATGCCGGGGGCTGTGAGCAGGGCCTGTTCGATCTCGGCGAGTTCGATGCGGTGGCCGCGGAGTTTGATCTGGTCGTCGGTGCGGCCCAGGAACTCCAGGTGGCCGTCCATGCTGAGGCGGACGCGGTCGCCGGTGCGGTAGAGGCGGTGGCCGGCGGCGTCGGTGACGAAGCGGCTGGCGGTGAGGTCGGGGCGTCCCCGGTAGCCGCGGGCCAGGCCGGTGCCGCCGATCCACAGTTCGGCCGGGACGCCGAGCGGAGCCGGGTGCATGCGGGGGTCCAGGACGTGCAGGGTGGTGTTGGCGAGCGGGCTGCCGATGGTGATCCGGTCGGGGTCGGCGGGGACTTCGGCGGCGGTGGACCAGATCGTGGTCTCTGTGGGGCCGTAGACGTTGATCAGCCTCGTGACCAGGGGGCGGAGCCGGCGTGCCAGGGGCAGCGGCAGCGGCTCGCCGCCGGACAGGGCGGTGATCGGGGCGCCGGGCCAGTCCGCGTCGAGCAGCAGCTGCCAGCTGGAGGGCGTGGCCTGCACGTGGGTGATGGCGGCGTCGCTGATGAGGCGGGCCAGGGCGGCGCCTTCGCGGACGGCGGCGTCGGTGGCCACCACGACCTCGGCGCCGGTGGTGAGCGGGGCGAAGAGTTCCAGGCCGCTGATATCGAAGGAGATCGTGGTCAGGTTGAGCCAGCGGTCTGAGGGCGCGCTGCCGATCAGGCCTGTCATGGCCGTGATGAGGTTGACCAGTGCGGCGTGGCCGATCTCCACGCCCTTGGGCCGTCCGGTCGAGCCGGAGGTGTAGATGACGTAGGCCAGGGCGTCCGGGTCGGTGGACGTCGGGGCGGTGTCGGGTTCGGCGGCGAAGCCCCTGGCGTCGAGGGGCAGGAGCTCCAGGGGCAGGCCGGACAGCGGCTCCATCGCCTCGGTGTGGCCCAGGACCAGCTTCGCGCCGGCGTCGGTGGCGATGAAGGCCGAGCGCTCGGGGGGATACGTCGGGTCGAGCGGCAGGTAGGCGGCTCCGGCGGCCAGGATGCCCAGCAGGCCGGTCACCAGTTCCGCGCGCCGGTGCGCGCACAAGCCGACGATGTCGCCGGCCGCGACGCCGCGGCGGCGCAGCCCGTGGCCGATGCGGTGCGCGGCGGCGATCAGCTCCCGGTACGTCAGCGTTCCTTCGACGCCTGATACCGCCGGGGCGTCGGGGGTGCGTTCGGCGGCGGCGCGGACCAGGTCGAGGATCGTGGTGGCCGGCCGGGGCACGGCTGGCGGCACCAGGGTCTCCAGCACCGCCTGTTCGGCCGGGAGCAGCAGGTCCAGGTCGGCGATGGGGCGGTGCGGCTCGGCCAGTCCGGCGCCGATCAGGGTGCGCAGATGCCCGGCGAAGCGTTCGGCGTCGGCGGCGGGGAGCAGGCGGGTCGGGACGTGCATGCGTCCGGTCAGGCCGTCCGGGGTGTCGATGAAGTGCAGGTGGGTCGCGGCGCGGACGCTCGCGGTGGCGAACAGCCGGTCGACGCCGGAGGCGGGCAGGTCCAGCCGCAGGTAGCTGGTCGACACCGGGGCCAGCGCCAGCCGGGGCGGCAGGCCGGTGCGGGCTCGGGCCGGGGGCACCTCGCGGTGGGCGTAGGCGGCCCGGGCCTCGGCGCGGACCGCGCGCACCAGGTCGGCGAACGACGTGCCGAGGTCCACGCCCATCGTGACCGGCACCTCGTTGACCCACATCCCGAGCTCGCCGGCGGTCTCCGGCCGCCGGGTGGTGACGTCCACCGCGATCGATGTCAGGGGGTTGCCATAGCGGGCCAGCACCGCGTGGATGCCGGCGAGCAGGATCTCGAAGCGGGTCACGCCGAGCTCGGCCACGCCGGCCGTCATCGCCGCGTCCAGCCGGGAGTTCCAGCCGATGTCCAGGTGGGTGGCCGCTTCGGCGACGGTCGGGGTGGCCGCCAGCCCCGGCATCACGACCTCGGCCGGGGGAGCGGGCCGGGCGGACCAGAACGCGCGAGCCGCCGGCAGCGCCTCGGTGATGCGCTCCGTCTGGGCCGCCACGAGTTCGCCGATGTGGGCCAGCGATCCGGCTCCCAGATCCTCGCCGGCCAGCGCGGCGGCCAGGTCGGCGCCGACCAGGTCCCGGCCTGAGGCGTCCAGGACCAGGTGATGGCCGACGATCATCACGACCGCGCGGCCGTCGTCGACCTGCAGCGATATGCAGCGGGCGAGGGGGCCGACGGCGCGCTGTCCCGGAGTGAAGTCGAATCCGACCGCGAGCTCGGCGGCCAGGGCCGGCATGAGCCCGGCCGCGTCGACCGCGCGGTGCACGACGGGCAGCGGCTCGCCGGCGATCATCCGGGGCTCGCCGTCGCGCTCCACCACGAGCGCGGCCAGCAGCGGATGCCGGTAGGTCAGCGTGGTCCAGGCCGCGTCGGCCGCCACCGGCTCCAGCGGCCCGGGCAGCACGACCACCGCCGGCACCAGATACGCCGCCGCGGCCGTGCCGGTCCGCTCGGCGAACCAGAGCCCCTGCTGCGCGGGGGACATCGGGATGCCGGTCACTGCCTGCTCCATGCGTTCGCTTCCTCTCACTTCACGCCTGACGAGTCCGCGGCGGCGTTGAACAGCTCCCGTAGTCGGTGTTTCACGACCTTGCCGCCGGCGTTGCGGGGGAGCTCGGCGACGAGGACGATCCGGCTGGGCTGCTCGTGCCCGGCCAGCCGGCTGGCCAGGAAGCGGCGCACCTCGGCCAGCCGCAGCTCCCGGGTGGCGACGAGCACGGCGACCGGCGCCATGCCGAGCACCGGATCGGGCAGGCCGAGGACCGCGGCCTCGACGATGTCGGGATGCTCGTGCAGCGCCGCCTCGACCGCGATCGTCGAGACCTTGTCCGCGCCGCTTTTGATCACGTCGTTCTCGCGGTCGACGAGATACAGGTAGCCCTCGGCGTCCAGGTAGCCCACGTCGCCCATCCGGGTCCAGCCGCCGCGGAAGACGTGCCGGGTCGCCTCGGGGTCGTCGAGGTAGGACCGGGAGATCCCGGCGCCGCGCATCCACACCTCGCCGACCACGCCGGCCGGGCACGGCTGCCCGTTCTCATCGCAGACCCGGAGCGTGCCGCCGACGGCCCGGCCCAGCGCCGCCGGGCGCTCGGGGCTGAAGACCATGCTGGTCTGGGTCGGCGCCGCCTCGGTGGAGGTGTAGTAGTTCACGAGCGTGGCGCCGGGCAGGGCGGCGGCCAGCTCGGCGGCCACGGCCGGCGGCAGCGCGGCGGCCGTCGAGCCGAACACCCGGACGCTGGAGACGTCGTGCCGGTCCAGCGCCCCGGAGCGCAGCAGCTCGATCGCCATCGCCGGCACGACGAACACCGTGCCCACCGCGTTCCGCTCGATCAGCCGCGCGAAGTGCTCGGGGCCGAACCGGGCGGTCGCCAGCATCCCGGCGTGCGCGGTGAGGGCGTTGAACAGCATGGTCTGCGCGGCGTTGGTGCCGATCGGGAAGGCGTGCAGGAACTGCCGGGAGTGCGCCAGGATGCGCAGCGGGGGGTCGAGCCGCGCGCCGTGGGTCAGGTTCGCATGCGCCGCGACGACGCCTTTCGGCCGGCCGGTCGTGCCGGAGGTGTAGAGGATCTGCGCCGGATCGCCCGGCCGCGGACCGGAAACCGGCGCTGCGTCCGGCAGGGCGCTGATGTGCTCCGGGCCCCAGCACAGGTCGATCGAGACTTCCGGCAGTCGCGCGCCCGAGCCGTGCAGCAGGGCCCGGGCATCGCAGTGTTCGAGCATGTATGCCAGCTCGGCGGGCGCGCTGCGGGTGGACATCGGCACGGCGACCGCGCCGGCGGCCAGGACGCCGGTGTAGGCGCAGGCGTAGGCGATCCAGTCCCGCGTGCTGTAGAGCAGGCCGACCCGTTCGCCAGGCTGGATTCCCGAGGCTTGGAGCGCGGCGGCGACGGCCTGCGTCCGAGCCTGCCACGTGGCCAGGTCCAGGGTGTCATCGCCCTGGCTGATCGCGATGTGCGCGGGGTCGGCCTCGGCGCGCGCGGCGAGCAACCGGGGCACGGTCAGCGCCACAGCGGCACCGGCGCCGCGGCCGGCGACGGCACGGGTAGTGGCACCGGCAGCGGCAGCGCCGCGGGTGTCCGACGAACGCGTGGTCATGAGACCGTCCTGTCTGCTTCGGCCGGCTGCGCGCCGGGCTCCGTGGCGGTGAGGCGGTCGCGGACGGCCTCGACGCCGAACGCGTCGTCCGGCCGCGCGTCCGGGACCTCGTCGTCGAAGCGCGCGGTCCGCGGCGCCCGCCGGGCCACCGCGACCACGACCGCGATGGCGACCGCGAGCAGCAGATACAGCAGCCCGATGCCGCGGCCCGGCCCGACGCCGATCACCCGGCCGACGCTGCCCGCCAGCGCGCCGCCCGGCGCCATCAGCGGCTGCAGCAGCTGCGATCCGGCCGGGCCGACCAGGGCCCAGCCGATCGGCAGCGTGGACCAGGCGATGACGGTGTTGACCGCGAACACCCGGCCGTGGAACCGCTGCGGCACCTTGACCTGGACGATCGTCGTGTAGACGCCGTTGAGCAGCACCAGCGCGGCCGACATCCCGAACGCGCCGGCGGCGATCACCCACAGCGTCGGCCGGGCGCCGATGACGACGCAGCATCCGGCGAGCGCCAGCGCGCAGCGCAGCACGGTGCGCAGCCGCTGATGGCGCGGCCCGCCCCAGGCGGTCATCGCCACGCCGCCGAGGAACGCCCCCAGACCGCCGGCCACCGACACCTCCGCCACCTGGTGCAGCCCGGCGAAGGCCAGCACCAGCGGCGTCATCATCAGGAACAGCGGCGACAGGAACACGTTCAGGGCCATGAAGAACAGCAGCATGGCCCGGAACCCGCGGTGCCCCCAGGAGAAGCGGAAGCCCTCGCGGATCTCGGAGCCCAGACTCTCCTTGCGGCGCCAGGCCAGCGTGCGCGGGAACCGCACCAGCAGCACGATGCCGATCGCGGCGGCGTAGCTGAGCACGTCGATGACCAGGATGCCGCTCAGGCCGATCGCCGCGAGCAGCCCCACCGCCAGCAGCGGCATCATCGTGGTGGCGACGCCGCCGACCATCTGCACGACCCCGTTGGCGTGGCCGAGGTACTGCTTGGGGACCAGCTGCGGGACCGCCGATCCGTAGGCCAGGCGCTGGAAGGTCAGCGCCACCGACAACATGGCCAGCAGCGGATAGATGTGCCAGGTGTGAAGCGAACCGGTCCACAGCAGGATGCCGAGGATCAGCTGGGTGCCGCCGGCCCCGAGGTCGCCGCACAGCATGACCGCGCGTCGGCTGCGGCGGTCCACGACCGCGCCGGCGATCGGCAGCGTCAGCAGGCTGGGCACCAGGCCGACCACGGCCAGCATCGCGAAGTTGAGCACTGATCCGGTCTGCTGGAGCACCCACAGCGGCAGCGCGACGTCGGTGAGCGTCGACCCGAGCAGCGAGATGAGCTGCGCGCACGCCACCACCAGGAACCGGCCCATGCTGGGCGCCGGCCCGGTGGCGGCGACCGGGCCGGCCGATCGGGAGGTGCCGTGCAGCCACCACGTCGCGTTCTCGCCGCCCGCGGCCCGGGACAGCGGTCGCCTCTTCTCAAGCTGCTCCGTTTGCTCAGGCTGCTGAGTCTGTTCAGCGAGCTCTGACTCCTCCGCCGCGACGACAGCGTCGACGGTGGTGACGATCTCGGCGAGTTCAGCCGCGCGCCACTTCAGGAAGTAGTGCCCGGCCTCGTCGACCACGACGACCGCAGTGCGATCGGTGAGGAAGTGCCATTCGGTGAAGCGCTCCGAGTAGAACTCCGTCGACGGATCCCGCGTCCCCGCCACACTGACGATGGGCGCCCGAAGCCGTTCGGCGCCGCCCGCCATCAGCTGCATCAGCTCCGTGAAGTACTCCTCGGCCTGATCGCTGTCCCGGCGCATGTTCTGGATGATCCGGCGCGCCTGGGCCGGATCGAGGTCGTTCACGTCGACACCGAGCCCGGTCAGCCAGTTGGCGTAGACCTGGTGGGACCGCAGCCGCTCCAACCGCGACAGCCGGGAGAACCGGGTCCAGAGCGGATTGCGCGGCCGGGCGAACGGGAAGATCGCGCCGATGTACACCACGTCGAGCTCGCGGCCCTGCTGCTCCAGGCGGCGGGCGATGTCGACGATCAGCGCCGAGCCCACGCCGCAGTGTCCGTAGAGCGCGATCGGGCCGTCCACCTTCTCGATGATCTCGGCGACGCAGCGTTCCGCCAGCTCCGCCAGCGGCAGCGCCTCCTCGTCCACTCCGATGTCGTGACCGGGGACGGCGACGGAGAACAGCCGGTGCCCGGCCGGCAGCGCATCGGCCAGCGCCTGATACACCACGGCGCTGCCGCCGCCGTAGGGCACGCAGACCAGGCTGCGCACCCGTTGCGCGGCCGGAATCGGCCTGGTCAGCTCGTGCAGCACCGCCCGGGGACGGTTCGGGTCGGCCGGCGCGTCGACGAACCGCGCCAGCTCGCGGACGGTGCGGTTCTGGAACACGTCCATCACCGACACCCCGCCGCCGATCGCCCGGCGCAGCCCGGCGACGACCCGGACCGCCAGCAGCGAATGGCCGCCGAGGTCGAAGAAGTCGTCGTCGATGCCCACCCGGGGCACGTCCAGCAGCTCGGTCCACAGCTGCGCGATCAGGATCTCCGTGGCCGTGGTCGGCTCGGTGTACGCGGCGCCGACGTCGCGGACCCGACGGGGTGCGGGAAGCCGGCGGCGGTCCAGCTTGCCGTTCGGGCTCAGCGGCAGCTCGGCGATCGCGTCGAAGGTCGCCGGCACCATGTGCTCGGGCAGCCGCCGCCGCAGGGCGGAGCGCAGAGCGGCGGCATCGGGCGCTGCGTCAGGCTGTGTCTCAGAGTCCGGGTCAGACGCTGTGTCAGACGCCGCGTCAGGAGCTGTGTCGAACACCAGATACGCGGCCAGCCGCTTGTCACCGGGAACGTCCTCCCGGACGGCGACCGCCGCGTCCCGCACGCCCGGCTGCTCGCGCAGCGCGGCCTCGATCTCGCCGAGCTCGATGCGCAGGCCGCGCACCTTCACCTGCGAGTCGATGCGGCCCAGGAACTCCACCGTCCCGTCCGGGCGCCACCGGCCCAGATCGCCGGTGCGGTACAGCCGCTGCCCGTCCAGGCCCGTGACGAACTTCTCGGCGGTCAGCTCCGCTCGCCGCAGATACCCGTGCGCCAGACCCACCCCGGCCAGGTTCAGTTCCCCGGGCACGCCCACCGGCAGCGGTTCGCCGTGCTCATCGAGCACGTATATGCGCATGTTGTCGATCGGCGCGCCGATGGGCACCCGCGCGCGACCGGTCAGCGCCTCGGTCGTGCAGTGGTAGGCGGTCACGTCGATGGCCGCCTCGGTGGGGCCGTAGAGGTTGTGCAGTTCCGCGTGCGGCATCGCGGCCAGAGCTCGCAGCGCCAGATCGACCGGCAGCTCTTCGCCGCTGCAGACGATCCGCTTCAGACAGCTGATTTCCTGGACCGCCTCGCCTGAGTCCTCGGCGATCTCCTCCTGCGCGAGGAAGACGGCCAGCATCGACGGCACGAAGTGTGCGGTGGTGACGCCCTCGGCCGAGATCAGCTCGCGCAGGTAGGCGGCGTCCTTGTGGCCGTCTGGACGCGCCAGCACGAGCCGCGCGCCGGTGAGCAGCGGCCAGAAGAACTCCCACACCGACACGTCGAAGCCGGCCGGGGTCTTCTGCAGCACCGTGTCGGCAGCCGTCAGCCCGTAGCGCCGCTGCATCCAGTGCAGCCGGTTGACGACGCCGCGATGCCCGTTCAGCACCCCCTTCGGCTGCCCCGTCGAGCCGGAGGTGTAGATGGCGTACGCGGGATCTTCCGGCCCGGCGGACGGCTCGGGCGCGGTCGCCGGCGCATCGGACCAGGCGGTCGCATCGTCGAGCTCGAAGACCGGAAGACCCGTCGGCGGCACGGCGCTGCGGGCCGTCCCGGTGGTCAGCACGGCGACCGGCTCGGCGTCGGAGAGCATGAAGGCGAGCCGGTCCGCCGGATGGTCCGGATCCAGCGGCACATACGCCGCGCCGGAGAACAGCACCCCGAGCAGACCCACGACGAGCTCCGGACTGCGCTGCGCGCACACCGCGACCAGCCGTCCCGGTCCGGCGCCGTGCTCGCGCAGCCGATGGGCGACCTGATACGCGCGCGTAGCGAGCTCGGCGTAGGTCAGGGTGTTGCCTTCGAAGGTGACGGCGGGCGCGTTCGGGGTCGCCGTCACCTGTTCCTGGATCTGGCCGTGCAGCGTCCGATCGGCCGGGAAGTCGGCGGCGGTGTCGTTCCACGCGGCGAGCGCCGGCTGGCTCGCTCGCGAGGCCACGGCGAACAAGCAGCCCAGCGGCTGGTCCGGGCTCTGCACGGCCGCGTCGACGAAGGCGACGAAGGTGTCTGCGATGCGGGCGATCTCTTCGCCGGTGAACAGGTCGAGGTTGTAGATGAAGGCCCCGGACAAGCCGTCCGAGGTGACCAGGTCCAGCTCCAGATCGAACCGGGTGGCGACGACGTCGACGACGAACGGCGTCACGGTGAGCCCGGATGCCGGCGCCGCTGGCGCCGCCGAAACCGTCGCGGCCCCAGGCGTCCGCATCGACAGCACCGCCTGGAAGAGCGCGGCCCGCCCGGTGTCGCGGACCACGTCCAGCTCCGCGACCAGGTCTTCGAAAGCCACTTCGGTATGGGCGTAGCCGTCGAGCACTGTGTCCCGGATCCGGGTCAGCAACTCGGTGAAGGTCGGATCCCCGGCGGCGTCGATCCGGGTGACCAGCATGTCGACGAACATGCCGATCATCGGTTCCAGTTCGGCGTGCGTGCGACCGGCCTGCGGCGATCCCACGGCGAAATCGTCCTGCCCCGCATAGCGAGCCAGCACCGCCGCGTAGGCGGCGAGCACCGCCATGTAGAGGGTCGCGCCGTTGTCGAGCGCCAGGCGCCGCAGCCCTTCGGCCGTCTCGGCGGCCAAGCGCACGCCGACCGGGGCGCCACGGAAGCTGGGCCGCGGCGGACGCGGCCGATCGGTCGGCAGATCCAGCGGCGGCACCCCGGCAAGCCGCTCCCGCCAGAAAGCGAGGTCGGCCTCGTGCGTGCCGTCAGCGAGGCGTTCGCCTCGGCGTTCCCGCTGCCAGAGTGCGTAGTCGCCGTACTGGGCTGCCAAAGGTGGCAACGATCCCGCCGACATGAGGGTCAGCAGTTCGCCGAGCAGTATCTCGGCCGACCAGCCGTCACAGACGATGTGGTGCAGGGTGAGGGCGAGCACGTGATCGTCGGGCGCGAGGGCGTAGACAGCGGCACGCAGCAACGGCGCGCGGGTCAGATCGAAGGGTTCGGCGAGGCGCGTGCGAACGTCCTCGCGCACCCACTGCTCACGCGCCGCCGGATCGGCGCCCACCACTTCCTGGACGTCGAGCGCCACCGTGTCGTCAGCCGGGTCGTCGATGGCGACCTCCGGCCGGCCGTCGGCGGTGGCCGCGAACCGCATGCGCAGGCTCTCGTGCCGGCTCACGACGGTGTTCAGCGCGGCGCGCAACTCGGCGACCGGCAGGGCACCGCGCAGCCGCACCACGATCGGCACCGTGTAGGCCGCCGTGTCCGGTGCGAACTGTTCCATGAACCACAGGCGTTCCTGCGCCGCGGACAGCGGCACGGGAGTGCCGGGCGGCCGGGGCGGGACGGTCCGGGCCGGGGCGGCCGCCGGCCGGAGCCGGGCGGCCAGCAGCGAGCGCTTGGCCGCCGAGAGCTGATCGGGGGCGGTGGTCATCCCGCCTCCATCCGCGCGGCCAGTTGGGCTTCGGCCTCATCCTCGGTGAGCTGGTCGATCTCGGCGAGCAGCGCGGCCTCCACCGCCTCGGCGAACCCGGCGACGGTGGACCGGTCGAACAGCAACCGCACCGGGAGGTCCAGGCCCACGACGGCCCGCACCCGGGCGATCACCCGGATGGCGAGCAGCGAATGCCCGCCGAGCCCGAAGAAGTCGTCGTGCACTCCCACCCGCTCCACCGGCAGCAGTTCGGTGAAGATCAGCGCGACGAGCTCCTCCGCCTCGGTGCGCGGCGCCTCGAACGCCGTCCGGACCGCGGCGTCGGCCGCGGGGACCGGCAGAGCCCTGACATCGACCTTGCCGTGCGCCGTCAAGGGCAGCTCGGTGAGCGGCAGCACGATCTGCGGCACCAGCAATGCGGGCAGCCGCTCGGCGGCGAACGCGCGGACCTGGTCCACCGCCTCCGTGCCGGTGACATAAGCGACCAGCGATTCTCCGAAGGCCGTCACCACCGCCTGGCCCACATCCGGATGCCCGGTCAGCACGGCCTCGACCTCGCCGGGCTCGATCCGCACGCCGCGCACTTTGAGCTGGCGGTCCAGCCGACCCAGGAACTCCAGCACCGGCTCGTCACGGCGCCAGCGGACCCGGTCGCCGGTGCGGTACATCAGGCCTTTGCCATAAGGGTCGGGATGGAACCGCTCGGCGGTCAGATCCGGTCGGCCCAGGTAGCCGTCGGCCAGTCCGGCGCCGGCCAGGCACAGCTCGCCCGGCGTGCCCCTGGGTACGAGACGCCCGGCGGCATCGAGCACGTACGCGCGCACCCCGCCGATGGGGCGCCCGATCGGCGGCCGCCGAGGCGGCTGCGCTGCGGGAGTGGTCGCGGTGGCAGCGGTCGTGGCAGTCGTGCTGGCAGCGGCGGTGCCGGAAGCTTCGCCGGCGTCGGCCGCTGTCAGCTCGGCCGCGGTCACGATGACCGTCGTCTCCGTCGGCCCGTACGTGTTGACCAGCCGCACCCGGTCGCCGTGATGGCGCCGCCACCGCCCGATCGCCGCTGCGTCCACCTGCTCGCCGCCCAGGATCACCAACCGCAGCGCCGGCGGCCACCGCGGCTCCAGATCCAGCAGCGCGTGCCAGTACGCCGTCGGCAGGTCGAGCACGGTGATGCCGGGGTCGGCGGCCAGCACCTCGGGCAGCGAACGCGGCCCCTCGGGCAGCAGCACCAGCGTCGCCCCGGCGGCCAGCGTGGGCCAGATCTCCTCGACGTGCGTGTCGAAGCCGAGGTCGGCGAACTGCACCACCCGGTCGGCGGCGGTCAGCCGATAAGCCGGGACCATCCACGCGACCCGCTCGGCCACCGCCGCCCGCCCCACGAGCACCGGTTTGGGCACCCCGGTCGAACCGGACGTGAACTCGACATACGCCGGTTCGGCCGCGACCGCCGAGGCGCCGGCCCCCGGCCGGATGCCGTCGGCCGTGATCACCGCGGCTACTCCGGCCTGCGCCGTCAGAACTTTGAGACGCCGTTCCGGCAGCCCGGTGTCGAACGGCACGTATCCGGCACCGCTGCGCCAGACCGCCAGCAGCGCGACGATCTGCCCCGGGCCGCGCGGCAGGCTCACCCCGACGAGATGTCCGGCCGCGACCCCCGCCGCGTGCAGCTCCTCGGCGAGGTCCCCGGCGCTCTCCCAGAGCTGCCGATAGCTCATCCGCTCGCCGCCGCTGTGCACCGCGGTCGCGTCGGGGGTGGTCGTGACCACCTGCTCGATCCGGGCCAGCGGCGCCAGGCCGACGTCGAGTTCCGGTCCGGTTCCGATCCCGAGCAAGTCCTCGCGCTCGGCTTCGGGCACCAGCGGCAGCTCCCACACCCGGACGTCGGGATCGGCCAGCACCGCGCGCAGCACCTCGGCGAACCGATTCGCCAGCTTCTCGGCGCCGGACTCCTCGAACAGGTCGGCGCTCGCGGTCAGCACGACCTCCATCCGGTCCCGGTCGGCGCGCGCGTTGATCGCGGTGGAGCTCACGAACACGTCCATCGCCACATCGGTGACGGTGCGCCGCGAGCCCTCGCCGAACCCCTCCACCGCGACGCCCTCGAAGCTCTCGAAGCCGTTGGCGGACACGTCCATCGTGGTGTGCAGCGTGAACGCGGCCTGGAACAGCGGGTTGCGGCTCGGGTCGCGCGGCGCGGCGGAGTCGGCGACCAGCTCCTCGAACGGGATCCAGGGACGGGAGAAGGCGCCGAGGCACGCCGTCCGGGTGCGGCGGACCAGATCGCGGAAGGTCACGTCGCCGGACAGGTCGCCGCGCAGCACCAGCATCCTGACGAAGTAGCCGAAGACCGACTCGGCCGCCACCTCGTCGCGGCCGGCCAGCGGGGTGCCGACGCAGACCTCGTCCTGCCCGCTGACCTGCGCGAGCAGCAACTGGTAGACCGTCATCAGCACCATGAACGGGGTGCAGCGCATCTCGCGCGCCACCGCCTGCACCGAGGTCCACATGCCGTCGTCGAACACCCGGGACACCGCGACCCCGGCCGAGGTGCGGCGCGCCGGGCGCGAACGGTCCGGCGGCAGGTCCAGCACCGGCGCCTCGGCCAGGACCGACCGCCAGTAGGCGAGGGCTTTTTCGTCAGCCCCCTGATGCGCGCGGGCGTAGTCCAGATAGCGCATCGGGGGCGCGGCGGGCTCGACGCCCCGGTAGATGTCCGCGGCCTGCCGGAAGAGCAGGTTCAGCGACCAGCCGTCGCCGATGATGTGGTGCACGACGGTGCACAGGACGTGCCGGTCCGCGTCGAGCCGGAACAGTCCGATCCGGACCAGACGCCCGGCGGCCAGGTCGAACGGCGCGAGAATCAGCTCCTTGACGGCCCGCTGCGCCGCGTCCTCGTCCGGCACATCGGTGCGCAGCACCGGGGTTCGCCGGGGGCGCAGCACCTCCTGCACCGGCTCCCCGCCGGACTCCACGAACCGGGTGCGCAGGCTCTCGTGCCGCGCGACGACGCTGTCGAACGCCTCGACCAGCCGGTCCACATCGAGGGGACCGCGCAGCAGCACAGTCGTGGAGATGTTGTAAGCGGCCTCGCCGGGGTCCAGCCGGTCGAGGAACCACAGCCGTCGCTGCTGGTCGGTCAGCGGGCCGCGGTCGAGGACGCCGTCAGGGTGCTGCTCAAGGACGGACACCGGCGGCTCCCCGGGCTGTGCTCGCTTCGGCCTCGACCGGCAGCCGGCACCGGAGCAGCGCCGCTAGATCAGGATCCTGCCAGCTCCGGAACACCGCCAGCGCCCCGGCCGCCGCCACCGAGGCCAGGTAGTCCGGGTCGGCGACGGTGGGCACGGCCACGAACGGGCTGCCGGCCGCGCGCGCCGCGGTCATCCCGGTGACCGAGTCCTCGAACACCAGCTGGCCGGACGGCGGGACGCCGAGCCGCCAGGCGGTGATCCGGTAGGCGTCCGGCGCCGGCTTCTGCCGGGAGACGTCCTGCGCCGCCACGATCCGGCGGCCGGTGTCGAACCAGGGCAGCAGCCCGGCCCGGCGCAGGATGGTCAGCGCCGTCCCGCGCTCGGTCGAGGTGGCCACGGCCATCGGGACGCCGCGGTCCCGCAGCAGGTCCAGCACCTCCACGACGCCGGCGCGCGGCACGATCTCCTCGACGGCGCAGATCAGCGCGGCGAACCAGCGCTCCTTGGCGGCGAGCGTCCGCTCCGGCGCGGCGCCGGCCGGCGCCAGCTCCGCGATCTGGGCCGCCACCTGCGCGTCGGGTCCGCCGATGAAGTTCGGGAGCCGGCGCAGCGCCTGCTCCCATGTGAGTTCGACGCCGGCGCTGCGGGCGGCCCGCAGCCAGGCCTCGTGGTGGAACCGTTCCAGGTCCACCAGGGTGCCGTCGAGGTCGAAGGCCGCAGCCGCGATCCGGTCGGTGCTCACCGCTCACCGGTCCTTCCCGCCACCCGGACGACCGCCATCTCGGCGTCCTCGTAGCAGATCTGCGCGTCGTATCGGGGGCCGACCATCGCCAGGAAGTAGTCGAGGTCGTCGATCATGCCGATCCCGTCGCCGGGATCGCGGTTCAGTCCCTTCGAGCGGACCAGCAGCGCCGCGTCGGCGATCCGCAGGCTGTCCATGAGCAGCGCCGACAGGTCGATCGGCGTGAGCATGCGCCACAGGTCGAGGTGCACGACGTGGTCGAAGGAACCGTCCGGGTAGGGGGTGCGGACGCCGAACAGGTGCGGGTTGTCCGGGCCGTGGGGCACCGCGTGGTCGATGGCCGTCACGCGGCCCGAGCCGGCGCCGGCGCCGGCACCGGCCTGGCCCTCAGGGTTCGTGGCCGGCGTCACGTCGAACCCGATCCACAGGCCGCTCGCCGCCTCCGGCAGGCCGACGGCCTTGCGCACGCGGCCGGCGTCGACCCGGCCCGGATGGTGGCGGATGAACTCGCGGCAGTCCTCGTAGAACGGCAGCGTCCGCGCGACCCGGCGGTGGTTGTCCGAGGGATGGGTGAAGAACTCGACGTCGTAGTGCCGGTACTTGTCGACGAGGAAGGGCAGTACCGGCTTGGTGTTCTCCCACTCGGTCGCCCAGTCCCGGAAGTGCGGCATGTGGTAGCAGACAGCTTCCGGGTCGAAGCGGAAGCGGCTGCTGTCCCGCCCGAAGTGCCGGTAGATCCGGTACGTGAAGTCGGTGTCCTCATATCCCCACTGGACGAAGGACTCGTCGAAGCCGTCGATGCGGCGATACAGATCGCGGGGGAGTGAGAGGTTGTGGGTGAAGCCGAACATCCACGCCGAGCGCCGGTAGACGTCGAAGCCGTCGTCGCTGTCGTCGCTGTCGTGGTCACGGCCGTCCCGGGGCAGGTCGCGGTGGTCGCCTTCCATCGGCAGCAGCTCGTCCTCGGCCGGGAACCCCTGGCGCAGCCGGGTGAACGTGCCCCAGCTGGGCTCGATCCGGCGGCCGTAGACCACTTCGGGGCCTGCTTCGCCCGCCGGCCGCAGGTGCCGCTCGACGAGATCCGGGGCGGCGTAGGAGTCGGCGTCCATGAGCAGGAGCAGGTCGGATCCGGAGTGCGCCACGCCGAGGTTGCGGGCTGCGGCCCGGCCCTGGTTGGACGGCTGCCGCAGATACCGCAGCCGCAGCTCGTCCTCATGGCCGCGCACCACCGCGCGGATGTCCTGCACCGAGGCGTCGTCGACCACAACCACCTCGAACCGGTCCGGTCCGGCGCTCTGACCGGCCAGCGACGTCAGGGTCAAGTCCAGGCAGGCGGACTGGTTGTAGGTCGGGATGATGACGGACAGCACGTCAGGCCCCCAGGGGTACGTCGGTCGACGGCGCCTGCCGGCAGAAGACGTAGCGGTGCGGCGCCATGGTCAGGTTTCCGTCGAGCTTGCGGAACAGGGCCTCGTGCAGCTGCTCGGGCGTCGTGGGCTGCTCCGTGCCGACGTAGGCCACGAGCTCGGCGGCCCCGTCTTCGGCATCGGAGGCGACGACTTGAGCGGCGGTCGTGCCGGGCAGGTCCAGCAGCAGACGCCGCACCGCCTCCGGGTCGACCCAGCAGTTGTCGAGCAGCACGCAGTTCCGCGGCCTGGCCAGCGCCGTGATCCCGGCGATCTCGGCCATCCGGGTGAAGTCCACGTCGCCGGTGTCGATGGCCTCGATCAGGACGAGTTCCAGACCGGACAGGAGGTTGCGGGCCGCGGCGCGGTCCAGGTAGCGGCTGTCGCAGAACAGCTCGATGACCGCGCGGGAGCGCAGGGCTTTGGCATGCAGATACATCTTCAGCTGCTCGCTGTCCCGGCCTTCGAGGTCTGACAGGCGGGTGGCGGTGGTCAGCTTGCGGAGCTCGGGGACGCTCGGCGGCGCCGGTGCCGAGGCCCCGCCGATCGGGGGTTCGGGCACCACGTTCACGGTGCTCGCCATGTCGATGGCGACACCGCGCCGCGTGTTGGCGTCCTCCAGCAGTCGCGCCACGTCGCGCGGGTCGCCTTGGCCGCGCAGGTAGGACAGCTTCGAGACTTTGTCCGCGGTGCGAATGGTGTCCGCCAACGACCCGGGATCCAGCGGGATGAGGGCCGGCGCGGGCAGGTAGAAGGTCCCCACCGAAGCGGCGTCCGCGGCCGTGAACCGATTACCTGACGCGAGCAGCAGCGGCACGGAGTCGGTCCCGGACCGGACGCCGATGATCGCGCAGACCGTGCCCACCAGGACGGCGGCCGGTCCGACCCGCAGCCGGGCCGCGAGCGACTGCACGGCCGCGGCCAGCGCCACCGAGTGCAGGCCCACGCCCGGGAACAGCGGCGACTCGCCCGGCCCCGGGGAGACCGGGAAGGCGGTCTGCGGTGCGGTGTCGAAGAACCGGCGCCAGTGCGCCAGACTGCGGGCATTGGCTTCCAGGGCCGGGGCCGTGCGCTCGAACTGGGCACGGGCCCGCGTCTGCCAACCGGCCGGCGCGACCGCGGCTGAAGTATCTGAAGTATCTGAAGCGCCGGAAGTGCGGAGCAGATCGAGGAACCGGGCGCGCAGCACCCCGCATCCCCAAGCGTCGACCGCCAGATGCGAGAACACGAACACGACCTGCCGGGGGCGGTCGTCGGTGACGACGACGCTCACCCGCAGCGGCCACTCGTCGTCGTGCTGGAACGACTCGTGCCACAGCCGTTCCTCTTCCTCGTCGGCGAGCGCGCGCACCCCGCCGGGCTCGGCCCGGCACAGCACCACCCGCAGCTCACCTGCCCCATCACAGTGCTGATGGGGCTCGCCGTCCTCGTCGACCGGGAACCGGGTCCGCAGGATCTCCTGCTCGCGGATCAGGGTTCGAAGAGCGTCCAGCACCCGGTCGACGGTGGCGGTCGTCGGCAGATGCACGCGAAGACGGACGTTGATGTAGTGGTTGGTCGGAGCCAGCGCCTGCAGGATGTCCCAGACGAAGCGCTGCCCCCAGGTCAGATCGGCGACGCCGCCGTCCAGGCCGGCGAACTCCAGCGAGAGCCGTTCCTGTGCGAACCGTTCCTGCGCCGCCACCCCGATCATGGCATCGACCGTTCCGGTGCGGCGGGTTCCGACTCGGCGCCGTCTGTGTCGTCCATGGCGTCTGTGTCGTC
>JABFWL010000591.1 GCA_013362315.1 Catenulispora sp.
TTGGGCGTCTGGCCAGCGGTTTCGTACAGCGTGGACTGGACACACCATGGTCGGCGCTGTAGGACAGGCCCTGCCGACGTGACCGAGGGGAACAAACCGAACACCGGGCGGGGTGCGCCGGCTGCGCAGGCCACGTCGCTTCAGGCGGACCTTCGGGGGCGGGGGTGGGCGCGTTCGGCGGTCGGCTGCCGGTCGCGCACGGGGCTTCGGGGGCGCGGCTGGGCATGTCGGGCGTTCGGCTGTCGGCCGCCGGTCGGTGCTTCGCGGAGGCTGGGGCCGTGCCAGCCTCACAGCGCGCTCACAGCTTGGCGGCGCATAATCGCTCGACCACCGCGTAGTGATGTGTGAGGAGTCGAGCCCGGTGACGACGAGCAGCAGCGGCGGCGGAACGCGTGCGGGGCATCCTGAGGCGCGCGTGCTTGTGGTTGACGATGAGCAGTCCATTACTGATCTGGTTGGGCTGGCGCTGCGGTATGAGGGCTTCGAGGTCGCGGTGGCTGCGACGGGGCGGGAGGCGATTGCGCGGGCGGCTGCCTTTGCGCCGGATCTGGTGGTGCTGGATGTGATGCTGCCGGATCTGACGGGGCTGGAGGTCTGCTCGCGGCTGCGGGTCGGGGGGAGGGCGCTGCCGGTGGTGTTCCTCACCGCGCGGGATGCTACTGAGGACAAGATCGCGGGGCTGACGATCGGTGGGGATGACTACGTCACGAAGCCCTTTGCGCTGGATGAGCTGGTCGCCAGGATTCGGGCGGTGCTGCGGCGGACGCGGCCTGCGTTGGAGGACGCGCGGCTGGAGTTCGCCGATCTGGTCGTGGATGAGGATGCACATGAGGCGCGGCGGGCCGGTGAGCGGCTGGAGCTGACGCCGACCGAGTTCAGTCTGTTGCGGTACCTGGTGCTGAATTCGGGGCGGGTGCTGTCGAAGGTGCAGATCCTGGACCACGTCTGGCAGTACGGCTATGCGGGCAGCGACAACGTCGTGGAGACCTATATCTCCTACCTGCGCAAGAAGGTAGACCGGTTCGATCCGCCGCTGATTCACACGGTGCGGCACGTCGGATACGTGTTGCGGCTTCCCCATGGCTAGGGCGGGCTCCGGTCAGCGGTTCCTGCGGTTGCGGCGGTTGGTGCGGCCCCGTGCGCTGCACGGCAAGCTGGTGATGCTCGTTCTGACCTCGCTGGGCTTGGGGCTGTCGATCGCCTGCCTCGGGACCTATATGTGGATGCGGATGTTCCTGCTGGGGCGGGTGGACACGCAGTTGTCCAGTACGGCGAAGTTCGCGAGCGTGGCCATCGCCCAGCATCTGGCCGCCGGTGAGGATCTGCCTTCCTTCACCGGAGACAACGCGGACATCGCCAGCAACTGGAACTCCATGTCGCTGGCCGGCCTGCTCCCGTCCTATCTCGAGGTCCGGGATCCGGGCGGCCGTATCGTCCGGCAGGTGGGTGCCGGCGTGGCGGCGCCGGTGCTTCCGGCGAACCTGGTGACCCGCCTTCGGTCGGGTGCCGACCACGTCGTCTTCGATCTGCAGGGTTCGGTGACCGATGGGGAGGCGAGCTTCCGGGTCCGGCTGGACCGGCTGCCGAACGGCGTCGGGACGCTGGTCTTGGCGATGCCGATCGACGATCTGCGGCGGACTTTGGCACAGCTGGAGGTCGCCGAGGTGGCGGTGTGGTCGGCGGCGTTCGCGCTCGTGGGCTGGGTGGCCACCCGGCGGATACGGTCGGCGCTGCGCCCGCTGGAGAAGATCGGCGGCGAGGCGCTGGCGATCGGGGCCGGGGACCTGGACCGCAGAGTCGCCCCTACCGATGCCGAGACTGAGGTCGGGCGGCTGGCGATCGCGCTCAACACCATGCTGGGCCGCCTGGAGGTCGCGTTCGCCGAGCGCCAGGCGTCCGAGGAGCGGCTGCGCCGCTTCGTCGCGGACGCCTCGCATGAGCTGCGGACGCCGCTGACGTCGATCCGCGGCTACGCCGAGCTGTTCCGGCGCGGCGCGGCCGAGCGGCCGCAGGATCTGGCGCTGGCGATGTCCCGGATCGAGTCCGAGGCGGCCCGGATGGGATCCATGGTCGAGGAGTTGCTGCTGTTGGCGAGGCTGGACTCCGGACGGCCTTTGGAACGCGAACCGGTGGATCTGGTGCGGCTGGCCGCCGACGCGGTCTCGGACTTCCGCGTGGCGTGCCCGGAGTGGCCGGTGGAGCTCGACGCCTCGCCCGCGGTCGTCCGGGGCGACGGCGACCGGTTGCGCCAGGTGCTCGCGAACCTGCTCGCGAACGTCAGGCAGCACACCCCGGCGGGCACCAAGTCCCGGCTGTCTGTGCGGATGGCGGGCACGACGGCGGTCATCGATGTGGCCGACTCAGGACCCGGACTCACCGCCGAACAGTGCGAGCGGGTCTTCGAACGCTTCTATCGGGCCGACGCCTCACGCGCCAGATCGGCGAGCACCAAAGGCGGCGCGGGACTCGGCCTGTCCATCGTCCACGCCGTGGCGGCCGCTCACGGCGGCTCGGCGCACGCGCATCCGCATGCCGGCGGCGGTCTGGTGGTCGGCATCGAGATCCCGCGAAGCGGAACCTCGACCGACGAGCAGCCGTTCACAGCCGGCTCACAGCCGCCGCACAGCCCGCCCGCATTCGCACACGCTGTCATGGACCTCGAACCGGAAACCGGCCGAGGAGGGGCATCGACCATCATGGAAGCGTTGTCGCATTGGGTTGTGAAACACCGCAGGCTCGTGGGCCTGTTGTGGCTGGGAGCACTGGTCGCGGGTGTCTTCGCCGCGTCCGGCCTGTCCGGACGGCTGGATCAGAGTTTTTCCATGCCGGGGCAGAAGGGCTACGTCGCCAACCAGGCGATCCTGAAGCAGTACGGGAACGGAGCCGGGCAGGAGCCGCTGGTGCCGGTCGTGACACTGCCGGCCGGGTCCGGCGTCGACGACCCGGCCGGGGCCGCGGCGCTGGCCAAGGCCTTCGGCGAGGTCGGCTCGGTGCCCGGCTTCCGGGTCGCTTCCTACGCCGACACGCATGACCGGGCGTTCGTCGCCGCGGACGGCCGCACCACGTTCGGTCTGGTGTATCCGAAGCTGACGCAGGTCGGCTTCGCCTCCGACGACGTCGTGAACGCCGCGACGGACCAGGTCGCCGCCGTGCTGAAGAAGGACCTGCCGGCCGGCACCACGGTCAACGTCACCGGCACCATCCCGCTCCAGGTCGGCGCCGCCAATTCCAAGGGCGCAGGCCCGGGTGTCCTGGCCGAGACGCTGATCGGCGGCCTCGGCGCGCTGGCGGTGCTGGCTTTCGTGTTCGCCTCGTTCCTGGCGCTGGTGCCGCTGCTGGTGGCCGCGGTGTCGATCCTGACCTCCTTCCTGGTGGTCTTCGGGCTCACCGAGGTCATGAAAGTCAGCTCCCTGGTGCAGTTCCTGGTGGCGCTGATCGGCCTGGGCGTCGCGATCGACTACTCGCTGCTGCTGGTCACCCGCTGGCGTGAGGAGTTGGCGCACGGCCACGACAACGAGACCGCCGTGCACAACGCGATGGCCACCGCCGGCCGCGCCGTCGCGTTCAGCGGCGTCACCGTCGGCCTGGGACTGATCGCCCTGGTGCTGCTGCCCGTGCCGTTCCTGCGCTCGATGGGCGTCGGCGGCATGGTCATCCCGCTGGTCAGCGTCGCGGTCACGCTGACGCTCGTGCCCGCGCTGCTGACCGGCTGGGGACGCCGCCTGGACTGGCCCAAGCTGCGCAAGGAGGGCCAGGCGGCGCGCGGCTGGACCGCGTGGGCCCGGCTTGTGGTGCGGCGCCGCTGGGTTGCCGCTGTTGCGGCTCTGGCGGTTTTGGGCTTCCTCGGAGTCAACGCCCTGAACATGCAGATCGGCGCCACGAAGTCGACGTCTCTGAGCCAGTCCGGCCCGGCCCGGGACGGGCTGAACACCCTGACCGCCGCCGGGATCACCAGCGGCGTCCTCACCCCGGTCGAAGTCGTGGTGCCGAACGGCCACGACGCCGGAGCCGTGGCGCGGCAGATCTCGGCGGTCGGCGGCGTCCACGCGGCGATCGCCCCGGCGGCCTGGAAGTCGGCCGACAGCTCCCTGATCGAGGTGCTTCCGTCGCAGGAGACTGCGACGTCCGCGAGTCGCACCGTGGTGAACCAGGTCCGCGACGTCGCCGACAAGGAGGCGCCGGGCGCACTGACCGGCGGCTCGGGCGCCCTGCAAGCCGACATGGTGAACGCGGTCTACGGCAACTTCCCCCTGATGCTCACCGCGGTCGCGATCATCACCTTCATCCTGCTGGTCCGCGCCTTCCGCTCGATCGTGCTCCCGTTGAAGGCGGTCATCCTGAACCTGCTGTCGGTCGGCGCGATCTACGGCGTGGTGACCCTGGTCTGGCAGGACGGCCACGGCTCGCAGGCCATCGGCGGCATCCCGGCCACCGGCGCGGTCACCGGCTGGATCCCGCTGATGATTTTCGCGTTCCTGTACGGCCTGTCGATGGACTACGAGGTGTTCATCCTGGCCCGCATGCGCGAGGAGTACGACCGCACCGGCAGCACCACCACCGCCGTCGTCGAGGGCATCGGGCGCACCGGCCGCCTGGTCACCTCCGCCGCCCTGATCCTGTTCCTGGCCTTCGCCTCCCTGGCCAGCGGCCCCGAAGTCCAGCTGAAGGTCTTCGCCACGGGCCTGGGCGCGGGAATCCTGCTCGACGCGACCGTCGTCCGAGCCCTCCTGGTCCCGGCCCTGGTCTCGCTCTTCGGCCGCTGGAACTGGTGGCTGCCCGGCTGGGCCGCCAAGGTCCTGCGCGTCGAGACGTCACCGGCCAAGCCGGAAGCCGAACCCGCCTTGGAGCCGCAGCCCGCGGGGGCCAGGTAGGAATGCGCCCAGCCCGGCCTGCTTGAATCAGAGGATGGATATGTCGATCCTGTCCCATGCGCGGTTCACTGCGAGCGAAGGCCAAACCGAGAGCTTCGAACGCATCATCGCCGAACTCGCGGCCCGCGCAATCGCCGAACCGGGGACGCTGATGTACCGCTTCTTTCGTGGCACGCCGGGCACCTATGCGGTGATCGAGCAATACGCCGACGCCGAGGCGGCACAAGCCCACCAGGCAGCCAACGCGGATCTGCTCGCCCAGATCGACGGCTGCACAAAGGAGGTCTCGATCACCCTGCACGGCCCGGTCGGACCGGAGATCCGCGAGTGGGCGCAGCAGGCTCCGAACGTGACCTTGTTCGAGGAGCCGATCTGAGCACGGCGTCGGCACAGCGTCCGCCGGGCTTCCTCCCCCGATGGCGCCTGCCGACTCGATAGCCTGCGATCATGGCCATCCAGATCGCGGTATGCGGGCCCGCTGAGGCATCGGAAGCAGAACACGAACAGGCTCGCGAGGTCGGCGGGCTCCTGGCACGGCGCGGCGTCGTCGTCATCTGCGGCGGCTACGGCGGCGTGATGGCCGCCGCAGCCGCCGGGGCCAGGGACGCCGGCGGCACGGCCGTCGGCGTACTGTCGCGCGCCGACCGCGAAGGCGCGAACCCCGACCTGACGATCACCATCGCGACCGGCATGGGCCAGGCGCGCAACGCGGTCATCGTCGACTCCGCGGACGCGGTGATCGTGGTCGGCGGCAGCTGGGGCACCTTGTCGGAAGTCGCCCTGGCGCTACGCCGCGGCACGATCCCGGTCGTTTGTCTGGGCGGCTGGCGCGTGGAGACCGCCGACGGCCATCCCGCACCCGACGGTCCGCTCTACGTCTCGACCGCGCACGAGGCGGTCGATGCCGCGATGGCCGGGCTTACGGACTGACCATCGCTCCGAAACACACCTACCCCGTGGCCGAAGGCTCCTGCAGCGTCACGAAGTCGGCCATGTTCTCCCGCGTCCAGTCATGCAGGGTGCGCGCCGGATGCCCCGTGATCCGTTCGACGGTGTTGTTGACCGCTGCCGGGTGCCCGATGGAGGCCGCAGCGCTGTCGAGCAACGCACTGAGCGCCTGCCGCTCCTTGTCCACCAGACCGAGCCGCGACGCAGCACTCGACGACGTCATCCGCGAACTCCAAGTCCTCCTCCCCCGCCTGGTCGCCCGCGCCAAGCGCATCCCCCCACCCCCCGAACTCCACAACCTCCCCCTCGGCCCCCGCCACCTGTCCCTGCTGTCGATCCTCCTCCTCGACGGCCCCATGACCGTCAACGAAGCCGCCACCCACCTCCACATCGCCCCCACCACCGCCAGCCTGCTCATCAGCGACCTGACCCGCGCCGCCATCCTCCACCGCACCGAAGACGAAGCCGACCGCCGCCGCCGCATCATCAGCATCACCCCCCAAGCCCACCCCGCCATCGCCTCCTGGCTGGCCCCCGGCACCCAAGCCTGGCGCCACGCCCTGGCCCCCCTGTCCCACCGCGACCGCCGCCTGGTCGTCGACACCCTCCTGGCGTACGAAGCCGCGGTCGCCGAACTGCGGGACGGCGATTCCGCCACCTGATGCTGGGTCCGCTGCGAGCGGGCAATTCACCCGTCAGACGACGGTCACGCAGAAGATCGGCATCAGCCTCGCCACCATGTTCGGTAAGAGCCCTCAATCCTTCGCAGTCCAGTGCGCCGCAGCCGCCCTCGCGACATTCGCAAGCCATGCCTGGTCCGCCGGAGCCGACAGGTCGGGCATGCTGCCGCTATGCGTGACGTCGACGCGCAGGATGGTGTCGCCGAAGCGCATCCACACGGTGACCGCGCCGGTGCCGACTCCGTTCTCCACGAACGCCTCATCACCGATGCCGGTAGGGAGGTTCTTGGCGGTGTCCTTGGAGTACAGCTGCGCCTGCTGGTCGCAGCCGCCCTGGGCTTGGCTTCGCGCCGTAGCCATGGTGGCCGGGCCGGTGCCGGGAGCCAGCGGGTACTCCAGTTCGTTGACCGTCACCTTCTTCCCGCCGGGTGTGGTCACGGTGTAGGTAGCCGTTCGGCCGGATTTCGCCAGCGGGTTGACGTCCTTGTAGTCGCAGCCGTTGTCCATGGGGAGATCACCTGTGCTGCCGCTAGAGGAGGACGGGTTGTAGGACGCGTCGGCACCAAGGTCACCCATCTTCAGAAACTGCTTCGGGCCGTGTCCGACCGGCTTCGCCTTGCCACTCGGCCCGAGTCCCGGATCTGACAGCGCGGCGGCAAGCTGCTGCTCGCTGAACGGGTTAGGCTTCAGGACCACCGACGGGTCCGGCGCGTGATCGCCCATCGTGGGGTCGTCGAGGGTGGTCTTCCAACTGGGGTAGTCGGACCACGTGACAACGATCCCTCCGGCGTTGTTCGGGTACTCCCGGATCGCCACCGACACCGTGCCGTCGCCGTCCGGTGTCGAGGAGCTGTCCACCTTCGAGCCGTCAGGAAGCTGCGTCGTCGTGCACTGCGACCAATGGGCCGGATGCTCGGGCGGTGTTGATTGGAAGGCGTCCTGGAGCATGTAGCCGCACGGAATGTTCTCGATACTGACGTCCGGCGCGGTGTATGTGGTCCGCCCCAGCCCGTTCGCGGTGGCGGCGATCGTGACCGACAGGCTGCCGTTCGGCGCCTTCGTCCCCCGGGCCGGCACCGTGCCGCTGGCTGTGTAGACCGAGCTGGCGGTGATCGAATTGATGCCCTTGACCGCCGAGTTCCCGTCGCCGACCATCCGGAATTGCAGGGCCGGCATGGTGTACGCGGAGCGCATGCTCCTCAGGTGGGCATGGTCCGGGTCCAGGGCATCGATCAGCGCCGACATCTTGTCGACCGCCGAGACCGGAAGGACGGCCGCCGGCAGATCGTTCGATGTCGACAGTGAGATGGAGGCATAGTCGAAGACGCTCGTCGAGCGCGGCCTGGTGGTCCCCGGCGACGCCGACGAGCCGATCGTGATCCCGCCCAGCCCGATCACCACCACAGCCGTCACCGCCAGCGCGCCGGCCGCACCACCGCCGACCGCGACGGCGCGCAACCGTCGGCGGCGCCGCCCGCCGACCGCGATCGCCGCGATGTCCGGCGTCCACACCGGCTCCGGCTCGCGACGGGACCGCGCGAACAGGTCGTACATCCGCTCCTGGTCGCTCATGCGAGTTCCCCCTTCGATGCGAGATCCGCCGAATCGACGACGGCGCGCATGGCCGCCAGCCCCTTGGACGTCTGGCTCTTCACGGTTCCGGGGGAACATCCGAGCGCCCGGGCCGTCTCCTCCACACTCAGGTCCTCGAAGAACCGCAGAACGAGCGTCGCCCGCTGCCCGGGCGGCAACTGCCGCAGCCCGGCAACCAACACGTCCCGCACGCCATCCGACTGCGCCCCCGGATCGGCAACCTCCGGCAGCACATCCGTGGGCGCCTCCCGCCGCCACCGCGCCCGCCGCTTCTCGTCAATGCAGGCCCGCAGCAGCGTCTTGCGCAAATACGCGTCGAAAGCCTCCTGCCGCCGCACTCGATGCCACGAGGCGTGCAACTTCATGAACGCCACCTGCACCAGATCCTCGGCCTGATGCCAGTCACCGCACATCAGATAGGCGGTGCGACGCAAGGCGTGCGCACGCCCGGCGACGAGCTCGTCGAACTCCGCCTCGTCCGGACCCCGCATCCGCCCCGCCCTCCATGGAAACCCGACTGTCGTCGTACCGACGAGGGTGGGGCACGATCAGGTTGCCCGAAGGCCGGAAGGCGTCCGGAGTGCTACTCCACGGCTTCTCATCAGAGTTCTGTGATGCTTGACTGAACTCCATGTCGGGGATGCGCATACAGGACTACACCGCCATCAGCAGCGCAGCCGTCGCCGTGAGCGCAGCGGTCTACGCCGCGTACCAGGCCCGGATCCAGCATCGGCGCGAAGACTTCGAGCTCGCCCGTTCGCTGCACGCCGATCTGACGACCGGCGCGGCGGCCGAGGCACGCGATCTCCTCGGCACCGTGGTGTTCACCGAGTCGCCGCCGAAGGGCAAAGCGGCCGCGGATATCCGCGGCGCCTACTTCACCCTGCTGTGGTGCTTCGAACGGATCGAGGGCGGTCGGCGCAGCCTCGCCGACCGGCGCCAGAGCAAGACGAACCCCGCCGTGAAGTTCCTGGACGATCTCATCGGCTGGCACGTCGACTTCTGGCGCGACGATTTCGGGAAGGTCCGGGACTGGCTCGCCCAGCAGCCGGACGGACCGGTGAGCGACAGCGCGTCGCGTGCCGCCTTCGACCGTCTCTGCTCCGTCTTCCCGACCTCCGGCAGCGGACCCGGTGTCTGATCCCATATCTCAGTCCCGAGCCGTCGCGTGAGCCGCCTCGAATCAGCGTTTCGCAGCCCCGTCGGCCGTCTTACGACTCCGATAAGCCCGGTTCTTCTCCTGGTTACCGCATCGTCCCATCGCGCACCACCTGCGTGATCCCGGCGGGGAGGTAACGCCGAGGTCGCCCGACTCCTCGATCTTGGAGCGACAGTCGTGCACCGCATCGACGAGCCCGGCGGTTTCCACGTGACACTGCAGGACCCGGAAGGCAATGAGTTCTGCGTTCAAAAGCCCCGCTCCGCGCCAGCTGAGCCAGCCCAAGCCGGAACGCAGTCGGAGTAGCCGTAGGTCCTGCCCAGTAAAGGCTTTCAGCGGCCCTGGAGCCGGCTCTTAACCACCTTCATCGTGAACTGAGAGCTCATCCTCGCCACGCCGGGCAGGTTGGTCAGCTGCGTCATATAGAAGCGCTCATAGGCGTCAGCGTCGGCGGTGGCGACCCACATCAGGTAGTCGGGGTCGCCGAACATCCGGCGGCACTCCATGACTTCCTCCAAGGCGGCGACGGCTGCTTCGAAGGCCTCTATGGTGCTCTGGTCCTTCACCATCATGTCGGTGTGGACCAACACCTGGAAGCCGCGGTCCACCGCAACCGGGTCGACGTCCGCGTGGTAGCCGCGGATCACCCCCGTCTTCTCCAGGTGGCGAAGCCGGCGCAGGCACGGCGACGGGCTGAGATTGACGCGGGCCGCCAGCTCCGCGTTCGACAGCCGACCGTTCTGCTCCAAGAGCAATATCATGGCGCGATCTATGGCATCCACAGCAACATCCACCCTCCGCAAGGCCCGCACGGCGAGAGAATAACAGAATATTGTGACAGGTTCTTGCTACGATATGCCCATGACCAGGGCGCAAGCTGTCATCGTAGCCGAGATCGAGGCGCCGGCGGCCCACGACGAGCGTCGGGCGCGTCGCAGGGTCCTGCGAGACGGCGTCAGCATCGGCATCGCCACCGGCATGTACGGACTGTCCTTCGGTGCGCTCGCCACCGCCGCCGGTCTGACCCTGGCGCAGACCAGCGCGCTGTCGCTGCTGATGTTCACCGGCGCTTCCCAGTTCGCCTTCGTCGGCGTGATCGCCGCGGGCGGCGCCTCGCTGGCCGCGGTGATGTCCGCCGCCCTGCTGGGTTCCCGCAATGCGCTGTACGGCCTGCATCTGGCCAAGCTGCTGCGGCTGCGCGGCCTCAAGCGGTTCGGCGCGGCTCAGCTCGTCATCGACGAGAGCGCGGCGATGTCGTTGGACCGCGACTCCGAGGCCTTGTCCCGCCTGGGTTTCTGGTCGGCCGGCGTCGGCGTCTTCGTCTGCTGGAACGCCGCCACCGCGGTGGGCGCGCTGGGCGCCCGGCTGCTCTCGGACCCGAGCGCCTACGGCCTCGACGTCGTCGCTCCCGCGGCTTTCGTCGCCCTCGTCGCCCCGCGTTTGAAGGACCGGAAGACCTGGCGGGCGGCAGTCCTCAGCGCGGCTGTGGCGCTGGCCTTCGTCCCGCTGGTACCGGCCGGGGTCCCGGTACTGATGGCGGCCTGCGCGGTCACCATCCTCGCGCTCTGGGAGGCGTGATGTGGCTCTCGATCCTCATCGGCGCGGCCGCGTGCTACAGCCTCAAACTGGCCGGCCTGTCGGTACCCGATTCAGTGCTGAGGAACCGGCGGGTACAGCAGATCTCTACGATGCTGCCGGTGGCGCTGCTGGTCGCGCTGACGATGACCCAGACGTTCTCCCAGAAGACGCATCTCACCCTAGATGCACGAGCAGTGGGACTGATCGTGGCGGTGCTGGCTGTGGTGCGGCGGATGCCCTTCCTGGCCGTGATTGCGCTCGCTGCAGGGTCCGCAGTCTTGTTCCGGTTGATCGTCTAGTGCTCACCATGGCCGGACGTCCCCGCCATCCACCCCGACACCGTAGGCGACATACTGCAGGTCAGGAAGCTTGCGATGCCTCTCGAAGGCGCCCAGCGAGCTCCGGTGCTGTCCATACGGTCCTTCACCAGGTGGCGGCAACTGGAGCCGTCCCGAATCTCCAGCGGTCCCAGCACGCGAAAGTCCACGGCACACCTCTTGCTGCCTGGTCGGGCTTCGAACGCTGCGGTGTAGGCGTGGTGTAAGGGGACTGTTAGGGCTCGCCCACATCCTGGAACACCAAACCTTCATCAGGGGAGAAGAATCGCAATGTCCATATCCAAACGCCTGGGCGTGCTGAGCGCTCTGGCGTCCCTCCTGGTCGCCGGCGCCGTCGCGGCCGCACCGGCGCACGCCGACAGCCCGTCGGAGTGCACCGATACCTCCAGCACCAACGGATCGATCGCCGGGTGCATGGCCGCCGCCCGGGCGCAGACCTGGCTCGACGCCAACGGCGGCCAAGGCGTTGTCTACGACATGGGCAAGTCCTACGGCGGTTACCGCACGGACTGCTCCGGGTTCGTGTCCATGGCCCTGCACCTGAGCCAGCCCGGGCTGGTCACCGGGGACATGTACCGGGCCAACGGGTTCGTCGACGTCGCCAAGGACAGCCTGCAGCAGGGCGACATCCTCGACAACCCGGCCGCCCTCGGCGACGGCCACGTGGTGATGTTCGACCACTGGGCCGACGGTTCTCATAGTTCTTACTGGGGTTGGGAGGAGCACGGCCCGACAGGCGACTACGGCACGGCCTACCGGGTGATCCAGTACCCGTACGATCCGGGCGCCGGGACGTTCTACCCGCAGCACTACACCAAGCTGACCAGCCCGGCACGTCCACCGGCCGCTCCGGCGGTGACGCTGACGTCCCCGGGGTCCGGGACGTTGGTCGGCGGGAACGTGACAGTGACCGCGTCGGCGTCCGATTCCACGTCCGGGGCTTCGTTGAGCACGCAGTTCTATGTGGACGGCACCGCGGTCGGTGCGGCGCAGGGCGGTTCGAGTCCGGCGATCACGTGGGACTCGAGCGCGCTGAACGGGGCGCACACGCTGACCGCGACCACGACGGCGTCCACTGCCGGCGGGAGCAGTCGAACGACGTCGGCCGCGGTGACGGTGAACGTGCGCAACCGGTTCCAGGTGGCGTTCAACGCGGCCGGGACCAACCAGCTCTTCCTCTACGGCAACGGCACCGGCGCGCTCAACGGCGCGACGCCGGTCGGCGTGGCGCCCGGCACCAGCCCGGCGATCACGGAGCTGGCCGGCGGCGGGATCGAGGTGGCGTTCAACGCGGCCAACACCAACCAGCTGTGGCTGTACGGAACCGGCCCGGGCGCCGTGAGCGGCGCGACTCCGGTGGGCCTGGCGGCTGGGACCAGCCCGGCGATCGCCGCGCTGCCCAGCGGCGGCTTCCAGGTGGTGTTCAACGCCGCCGGCGTGAATCACCTGTGGCGCTACGGCGTCGGCGCGGGCAGCTACACCGGCGAGACTCCCGTGGGGTTGGCTCCCGGCACCAGCCCGACGATCGCCACTCTGACGTCTGGTGGATACGAGGTCGCCTTCAACGCTGCGAACACCAATCAGCTGTATCTGTATGGGAACGGAGGCGGTGCAGTCAACGGCGCGACTCCGGTGGGTCTGGCGGCTGGGACCAGCCCGGCGATCGCCGCGCTGCCCAGCGGCGGGTTCCAGGTGGTGTTCAATGCCGCCGGCGTGAATCACCTGTGGCGGTACGGCGTCGGCGCGGGCAGCTACACCGGCGAGACCCCCGTGGGGTTGGCCCCGAGCACCAGTCCGGCGATCACGACCCTGACTTCCGGTGGGTACCAGGTGGCGTTCAACGCGGCCAACACCAACGAGCTGTATCTGTACGGCAACGGCGACGGCGCGGTGAACAGCGGCACGCCGGTAGGCCTGACCGCAGGTACCAGCCCGTCGATCACCGCCCTACCGAGCGGCGGATTCCAGGCCGTGTTCAGCGCCGCAGGCACCAGCACCCTGTGGCGATACGGCGTCGGCGCTGGCAGTTACAGCGGGAGCACCCCGGTCGGCCTCGCCGCCGGTACCAGCCCCAGCGTGAACTGAACGTCGGTCTTGCCGAGACGGCCCAGCGACTGCCGGCCAATGTGTGCGGTCGCCGTGCCGTCCTTGCGATCCCCGGAATCATCGATCACCAGCACCCCACCGACATGCGGTGTGGTCGCCGGATCGGTGACCAGCTGCTCGATTCTTCGAGCGTTGATCGCATCAGCATCCTAAGGAGACTCCGACAGGAAGAACTGCAGCCGCTGAACCGCCGAATGCTGCGCCCCCACGATCGGCTCGGCCCCGGCCAACGCGGTCAAGGTCTTGTTCCGGTCTCGCGGTGCCAGCAGCCCCATCAGATACTCCCGGAACCCTCGCCGCTGCGCCAGCGAGACGAACAACGGATCGAACCTCGCGGCGTAGCCCTCCAACGGACCCGGCGCTGGCGGACACGGACGACGTACCGTCATCATCGCCCCCTGAACTGCAGCACAACCCTTCTATCTCACGGCGTAGCGCGAACATAGACCCAGGTCAACAAACCACCGGTAGCCAGTGCCGGTCCTGGGAAGCTGCGGCAGGGATGGATGGTGCAGCTCAGGATGCCGGCCTGTACGGCGAGGTCGTCGCCCACGATGGTCTTCGCCGTATCCAAGTCATCGACGGAGATGCCGAGTCCGGCCATGTCCGTTTCGTCGCGGACTGGACAGACTATCGGCATGGCCCGTGCAGCAGCTCCGGCCGCCGTTCCCGGCAGGCCCGCACCCAGCGCCGCAGCGTGCCGTCGTACACACCCAGCTGGTTCGCGACCTCCGATCGACCGCGACTTCTCCACCACCTCACGCGCCGCCGAGAGCAACGGCGGCCTTCCCGTTCGTCTCGGGATGTGGTCTATCCGCTGACGTAAAAATGCTGGATGGTTCCGCTCCTGCACCCGTCTTCGATCTTGTGCTCTGTGCCGTCGTAATAGACAGCGAGGACGTAGCCGTCGTTGGAGGCGCAGAGCAGGCCCCAGCCGTCGACCTCGATCCAGTGGGTTCCCCCGCCGCTGTAGTTGAAGCACTGCTCCGGGCCGCCGTACAGCTCGGCCGTATGGGGAGTGTCGCACGACACGTTGACCACAGCGGCGTTCGCCGCAGTCGCTCCCACGACGCAGAGCCCGGCCAGGGCCAGGGTGCCGGCGACGACGCTGCCGGCCATCCTCTTGATTCGCATGTGGTTTGACTCCTCTATGAAGGCGCTCGACGAGATGCACTTCGCATGGATGGGCCTGCGGCCCGGCCTGGGTGGGCGGAGTTCTCCGCGCTGCTGGTGAGCTGGTCCGGGTAGATCTTGTTGTGTCCACCTGGAAGTGCTCTGCGCTGACGCGTTTCGACATCAGCCTGGACGTCTACTGAACGCGCCGGGCTACGGGTAGGCTCCATCAAGGCATGCGGCACTCGCAACGTCAAAGTTCAGGCCGGTGCCCAGCATTGCGCTTACGCAGGAAGTAAACGCCTTGTTGGGGTTGTTGTAGGCGACAATACCCGTAGTGAGACAGATAACCCCTCGCCCAAAGGTATAGTAGCCATCCAGTTCGAGCTCGAGGATGCAGTTGGACGAGTTGCCGTAAGAGGCCGCTGGCGATTGTGGTGTGTTGCCGGCGGCAGAGGCCGCAGCGGTCAGCCTCGTAGGTGTCTCGGCGGCGGACGCAGTGGGCGCCATCGCCAAGATGCCACCGGCGAGGGTGGCCGCGGTCACTACGGCGGTGACACGAGGCGGCGGCCGGACAACGACTTACTACTCACTGGGAACACCTCTTCCTTGGGGGGAACATCAGAAAAAACCTAAGGACATCAGAAGAACCCTCGCCATGAAGGTTTTTCCGGCGCTGCTGATCCACGCACGACTCCCCAGAACCGTGAGTAGCGGTCTTCCGTGACCCGGCTCTGTCGCTGCTGGCGACCAGGCAGGTGGGACCCAGGTCACCCGGGCCCAGTGGGCGAAGAATCTCGGCCGGCTTCACGGCTTGTTCCCACTGGGCCCGGGCTCCCTTGCCGACCAGTAGCCGCGGTCTAGCCGAATGCTCCGAAAAAACACGCGTCAGCCGCAACGGTGAATGGCACGCCGCTGCCCAGCATCGAGCCTAGACAGCCAGCATAGGCATTGTTGGCGTTGACAAAGGCAACGATAGCCGTAGCCGTACAGATAGCCACTCGCGCCGGGGAATAATATTCGAACTTTACGAGCTGGCCGATACAGCCACCCGCGCTGGCGTTGGGCGTCACACGCGATTGTGGTGTGTTGCCGACGGCAGAGGCCGCAGCGGTCAGCCTCGTAGGTGTCTCGGCGGCGGATGCAGTAGGCGCCATCGCCAAGATGCCACCGGCGAGGGTGGCCGCGGTCACTACGGCGGTGACACCGAGGCGGCGGCCGGAGAACGACTTACTACTCACTGGGTTGCTCCCTCTGATCGGTCGCCGCGCGATTCTGCGGCGGCAGTGGCCTTGCAGGACGATCCTGCGGCCCGGCCGCGAGAGTCGCTCAACTTTTCGGCCAACTTCGGCCAGACTGTGCCCGTGACTGTTCCCGTGGGACGGCCAGATCCGTCGAAGGCTGCTGATATCGCGGAGTTCTCCGAGCTGCTGGCCGAGCTGGTGGCGCAGGCAGGGGCGCCGACGCACCGAGAGCTTGCCAAGCGAGTCGGGCCGCGGCTCAAACCGCCACGGGTGGTGTCGAAGTCGACGATCAGCGAGCTGCTCCGGCCGGGGCGGCGGCGGCTGGATCTGGACCTGGTGGTCGCCCTGGTGCGGGCCGTCGGTGCCGACGAGCCGTCGGTGGACCGGTGGCGGCAGGCCTGCATCCGAGTGCATGGCACGGCCAAGACCGGCGGTCCGGCCGGTGTCTTCCGGCAGTTGCCGGCGGACTTGAGTACGTTCATCGGGCGGACGAAAGAACTCGCGCGCCTCATCGATACAGCCACAGAGCAAGGGACCGTCGGCCCGCCGACCGTGGTGATATCAGCAATCGAGGGGATGGCCGGGGTCGGCAAGACCCAACTCGCCGTGCATGCCGCCCACGAACTCATCCGGGCCGGGCGGTATTCAGATGTTCAGCTGTATGTGAATCTTCGTGGTTTCGACCCGGAGCAACCGCCGGCTGATCCGGCCGCAGTATTGGATGCCTTTCTGCGACAACTGGAGGTGCCGGCCCAGCAGATCCCCGACGGACTGGATGAGCGCGCTGCAATGTTCCGTGACCGGATGCATGGTCGAGACGCGCTGGTCCTGCTCGACGACGCGGCGGACGAGGCACAGGCACGTGAGCTGATACCGGCCAGTCCTTCCTGCCTGGTACTCATCACCAGCCGACGCAGCCTGGCGGGATTGGACGGGACCAGATCGCACGTCCTGGACGTCTTCACCTTCGATGAGTCCCTCAAGCTGTTGTCGGCGATCGCCGGAGACGATCGCATAGCGGCCGAACCGGAGGCCGCAGCCGATCTGGTGGAAGCGGTGGGCCGCCTGCCGCTGGCCGTTTCGTTGATCGCCGCCCGGCTTCGCGCGCGCCCCGCCTGGACGCTGACCGAGCTGCTGCGAAGGCTGCGCAGCGACGGTCTCGACGCGGTGCGCGCCGGGGATCGAGCGCTACGACCCGTCTTCACCATGTCCTTCGACGGACTGTCCGGTCGCGACAAGGCAGTTTTCCGGGCGATCGGTGTCCACCCAGGTGTCGACTACACTGCCGCCGCCCTGGCCGCAGCTGCCGGAATGTCGGAGACCGAGGCGGACCAGAGTCTGGAGAATCTCGTTCGCGAGCACTTGGTGCGTGACCGGGCTCCCGGGCGTTTCGAGGCCCATGACCTCGTTCGTGCTTTCGCCAGGGAGATCGCGGATGCTGATCCGTCCGAGGTCCGGCACGCTGCCCTGAATCGACTCGCCGTCTGGTATTTGCATTCCGCCCACGCGGCTGCGACTGCGATCAGGACGTTCAATCTGCCTTTTCCGGATCCGGGTGACGGGCGCTCAGCGATCGTTCCTCTGGAGTTCGAATCCTACGACGAAGCGTTGGCCTGGTATGACGCGGAGCGCGAGAATGTGCACTCGGTCCAGCGCGTCGCCGCTGCCGCCGGCTTGACGCAAGTCGCATGGCAGATGCCCGCGATGCTCAAGCAGTTCATGACTCTTCGCGCTCACTGGACCGACTATCTGGAGTCGCACCTCCTCGCTGCACAGACCGCCCGTCGCGTCGGAGACGATCAGAGCCTGGCCTTCGTGCTGTTGGGTGTCGGTGTCTCTCTTCGCGCTCTCAGCCGGTTGGATGAGGCCGAGGCGGCATTCGACGAGGCCCTCCTGTTGTATCGGGCACTCGGCGATGAGGGGCAGGAAGGAACGGCCTTGTCGGAACTTGCCTATGTCTACCGTGTGCAGGGCCGGACCAGCGAGTCGATCGACGCTCACCTCAGTGCTCTGGCCATCTTCGACCGAGTCGGCAATCATCGCGGCGCCATGGTCTGCCGCCTGAATGTGGCAGGGGCTTACGACGACGCCGGCCAGCCGCAGCTCGCCGCGGAGATGTGCCGGCTCGCTCTGGCCGATGCTCGCAAGCTCGGCGACGGCCGCGCCGAGTGCATCATCACCGGCAACATCGCCCAGCTCCAGCTACAATCCGGCGAGTTCGAGCTTTCATACGCCACCTATGTCGAGCATCAGCGGCTCAGCCAAGCCGTCGACGATCGCCAGCAACGGGGACGCAGCGCTGCCGGAATCGGTGACTCCTTGCACGGGATGCGCCGGACCGGCGAAGCTCGACAGCACTGGGCCGAGGCTCTGGCCATTTTCGAGGACATCGGAAGCGGTCAGGCTGCTGAAGTACGGAAGCTGCTTGATCAGACGTCATGAGGCGACCCCCGACGACTCCTCGGGGACCATAGCTCGACGCTCGTGCTGGACGAGACCGGCGACGTGAAGAAGAGCACTTAATGCCGATATCGGCATTAGCGGTGGTTTGTTAAGGCGGGAGGTAGAGGTTCAGTCCGCGTCCGTCGCCGACTGAGTTGATCAGTGCTTGGAGATCCGCTGGCGGGGGCTGGTTCGACCATGCTTGCCACCAGCGGCGAAGCGCGATCCACGGTGTCAACCAGGCTCGGCCTGCTCGGATCGCCTTGGGCCAGGACGGTGGGGCTTGCGGCTGGTCGGGTTCGGGACCCCCTCTCTCCGGCGTTGCCGTCAGCAGGCGGCGCCGGATCATCGGGCGATGTGGGCTGGTCGAAGAAGGTGTCCCAGCAGAAGGAGAACGCGCAGCACACCAACACAACAGATCGAACCTCGCGGCGTAGCCCTCCAACGGACCCGGCGCTGGCGGACACGGACGACGTACCGTCATCATCGCCCCCTGAACTGCAG
>JABFWL010000516.1 GCA_013362315.1 Catenulispora sp.
GTATCTCATCGTCCCCGGCATGGCAGTATTCATCACCGTGCTGGCGTTCAACCTGTTCGGCGACGGGCTGCGCGACGCGCTCGACCCGACCGCACGGTGACGCTTCCGCGGCACGGCGTTGGCAGGCATCTAGTGAGGAACCCGCTGTGATACCCAGACTTTCGATACGCGCCATGGCCGCGGCCGCCGCGATCGCCCTGGCCGCCGCGGCCTGCGGCTCCAGCTCCGGCGGCGGTGGCGGGGGCGCCGGCGCCATGGGCCCCGGTTTCGACCTGGCGAGCAAGCAGGTGCTGAACCCCTCCACCAAGACCGGCGGCACCATCAACCTGATCTCCAGCGCCAGCTTCGACTCGCTGGACCCCGGGGTCACCTACGCCGCGCAGACGTGGAACCTGTACCGCACGTTCGCCCGGCCGATGATGACCTACCAGCACACCCCCAGCGGCAACCAGATCGTCGGCGACCTGGCCACCGGCCCCGGTGTGCAGAGCAACGGCGGCAAGACCTGGACCTACACCCTGCGCGACGGCGCCACCTTCGAGGACGGCAAGACCATCACCTCGGCGGACGTGCGCTGGGCCATCGAGCGCTCCAACTGGTCCTCGCTGATCGGCAACGGCCCGACCTACTTCCGCAACATCCTGGTGCCCTCCAGTGACCAGAAGTTCCAGAAGCTCGACGTCTACAAGGACGGCGACAAGGCCTTCGACAACATCATCGTCACCACCGACCCGAAGAAGATCACCTTCAACCTGCCGCAGGCGTTCGGTGAGTTCGACTACGTGATGACCCTGCTGCAGACCGCCCCGGTGGAGAAGGACAAGGACATCGCCGCCGGCGACGCCTACAGCAAGCGGCCGGTCTCCAGCGGCGCCTACAAGATCGCCAGCTATTCCGCGGGCAAGGAGCTCAAGCTGGTCCGCAACGACGCCTACAACCAGAACTCCGACCCGGACAAGGTGCACGTGGCCCTGGCCGACGCCATCGACGTGCAGCTCGGCGTGGACTCCGCCGAGCGCGACCAGCGGCTGCTGTCCGGCGAGGCCGACGCCGACGTCGCCTCGGCGCTGACCGTGGCCAACCACGCCAAGGTGCTGCAGGATCCGGTGCTCAAGTCGCAGACCGACGACTCCGCGGACGGCTCGATCTCCTACGCCTCGATCAACACCCAGCTGATCACGAACGTCGACTGCCGGCAGGCGATCGAGTACGCGGTGGACAAGCAGACCGTACTGAACCAGCTCGGCGGCAAGTGGGGCGGCGACCCGGCCAGCAACATGCTGCCGGCCATCATCCCCGGCGCGGTGCAGTTCCCGACCTACGACTTCAGCATTCCCAAGGCGCAGGCGTCGCTCGCGAAGTGCAAGAGCGAGGCGCCGAACCTGTTCCCCAACGGCAAGCTGTCCTTCAAGATCGCCGCTCAGGTGAACGCCCCGGACCTGCAGAACGCGGCCACCGCGATCCAGTCCTCGCTGGCCGCGGCCGGCATCGACACCGACGTCACGCTGTATCCGTTCGGCCAGTACAGCCAGTTCTGCGGGAACCCGGACTATGCGCGGGCGCACAAGCTCGGGATGTGCCTGGCCAACTGGATTCCGGACTGGCTGACCGGCTACGGCATGCTCGACCAGCTGGTCACCAAGAACGGCATCTCGTCCACGGGCAGCCAGAACTTCGCGTTCCTCGACGACAGCGTCATCAACGACCTGGAGAAGCACGCGCTGTCGAGTGGGGACTCCACCACCCAGCAGCAGGACTGGGTGAAGATCGACCATCGGGTGATGGACCTGGCGGCGTTCGTGCCGCTGATCCACCGGCACGTGATGCGGTTCCGCTCGTCCCGGCTGACGAACGTGATGATCAACCCGGCCGGCAGCGGCGGATACGACCTGGCGGTGCTGGGGCTGAAGTAGCGCCCGGGGAGAAGTAGTACCCGTTCGGAAGCCGTCCGCGCGGCGCTGCCGGAGCACCGATCCGGCGGCGGCGTGCGGACGGGGTGACGTCTCCTTAACAATACGACGATGGCTTGAAACGACGAGGGGAAAGCACCACGGCATGACGACCTTCCTTGTGCGCCGGGCCGTCACCGCGCTGGTGCTGATGCTCGGCGTGGCCGTGGTGACCTTCGCGGTGTTCTACGTGGTGCCGGCGATCGGCGGCCGCACCACCGACCAGTTGGCGGCGCAGTTCGCCAGCCGGGATCCGTCGCCGGAGCAGCTGGCGGTGATCAAGCATCGGCTGGGGCTGGACCAGTCGGTCTTCATCCAGTTCTGGGACTACCTCAAGGCGCTGCTGGTCGGCACCGATCTGCCGCCGGGTTCCGGCGCCGCACGGTGTGACGCGCCGTGCTTCGGCTACTCCTGGCGGCTGCACGATTCAGTGCTGAGCCTGATCCTGGACCGGCTGCCGGTCACGGTGTCGATCGCGGTCGGCGCGGCGGTGCTGTGGCTGGTGCTGGGCGTCGGCTCCGGCGCGCTGGCCGCGGTCACGCGCGGCGGCTTGGGCGACCGCGTGGTGCGGGTGACGGCGCTGCTCGGCATCTGCCTGCCGGTGGTGTTCATCGGGCCGCTGGCGCGGGCGAAGCTGGCCTGGCTGTTCCCGTCCGTAACGTATTCGTCGTTCTTGGACAACCCGCTGGTGTGGGCCGATCATCTGGTTCTGCCCTGGCTGACGTTGTCCTTCGGTTACTTCGCCCTTTACACGAGGCTGGTACGGTCCGGGATGATCGACGCGCTGTCCGGCCAGTACATCCGCACCGCGCACGCCAAGGGCTTGGCGCGGCGCCGGGTGGTGTGGCAGGCGATGCGCGTGACCTTCCCGGCGGTGGCCACGGTGTTCGCCATGGACTTGGGGCTGCTGCTGGGCGGGGCGGTGCTGGCGGAGAAGATCTACGGGCTGCACGGGATCGGCGCGCTGGCGCAGGACGGAGTGGAGGGGCAGGACCTGCCGATCGTGCTGGGGGTCACGCTGTTCTCCGGGCTGTTCATCATCGTCGCGAACTTCGCGGTCGACGCCGCTTACGCGGTGCTGGATCCGCGGATCCGCGTGGAGTAGCCCGAAGCCGGCTGGGAGTGGCCCCGACGAGGTGAGACCCGGTACGCGTTGCACCGGAACGGCCACAATAGGGTCACGATGCGGCAGCACAGGGCTACCTTAGGCGGCGATCACATCCCGTCTAAGGTCCCGCCTGTCAAGGGGCATGCGCCTAAGGATCCGTTATCGCGAGGGTAATAGCCAGGTTGCCATCCGGGTGGTTACTGCTGGTTCTTGACGGGGGAAATCATCTGGCTGATATCCCGAAAACCGTCGATGACCGGGCGATCCAGGATTGATCACAGTTCGGACAAGGCTGACCGGACCCCCTAGCCAAGCCGGGGGCGAAAGCGTCAGTCTCCTTCAGGAGGGCTCCGGCCCCGACAGTGCAATGTGCAATATCACCGGCGCACGGCCTCGCCGCCGTGCCGCCGGTCGTGACGTGATCACGACTCCACACCCTGCCTGGCTCACCGGTGCGCTCACAAGGCCTTCCGAGTCAGACGACCACCGAGGAATCACATGACAACGCTGCCAGGGGATGCCTCCGCCCTGCAGGACGACTTCGGCGATCTGGCGCCGGATCCGGGAACGCCGGCGGCGAAGGCGATCGAGGGTCGGTCACTGACCCAGATCGCCTGGACGCGCCTGAAGCGTGACAAGGTCGCGATGGTCGCCATGTGCGTGGTCGTCTTCATGTGCCTGCTCGGTGCGACCGCCTCGCTCATCGCCCCGCACCTCGGCGGCGGCCCGAACCTGCCGCACACGTTGCTGATCGACGGCGACACCAGCCTGCCCAAGGGCTCGGCCGGCGGCATGGACTCGGCGCACTGGCTCGGCGTGGACCCGACCTTCGGCCGGGACCTGGCCGCCCGGGTGGTCAAGGGCGCCCAGTGGTCGCTGCTGATCTCCTTCGCCGCCACCGCCCTCACCGTCATCCTCGGCCTGGTGGCCGGGCTGCTCGCCGGCTACTTCGGCGGCTGGGTGGATGGCATCGTGAACTGGCTGATGGCCGTCTTCCTGGCCTTCCCGGTGGTGCTGTTCGGCATCGCGCTGGCCTCCGGGGTGCCCCCGCACGCGTTCGGCTTCAGCTACGTCTGGCTGCGCGTGACCCTGCTGATCATCGTGATCGGCGGCTTCGGCTGGGCCTATTTCGGCCGCATCGTGCGCGGCCAGGTGCTCACCCTGCGCGAGAAGGAGTTCGTCGACGCCTCCCGGAGCCTGGGCGCCGGCGAGCTGCGCATCGTCTTCCGCGAGATCATGCCGAACCTGATCGCGCCGACCCTGGTCTTCGCCTCGCTGGCGATCCCGGCCAACATCCTGGCCGAGGCGGCGTTCTCCTTCCTCGGCGTCGGCATCCCGCTGCCGGAGCCCTCCTGGGGCGGCATGCTCAACGACTCGCTCAGCCAGTACCAGTACGACCCGGCGTATCTGTTCGTCCCGGGTCTCGCCATCTTCGTCACCGTTCTGGCCTTCAACCTGTTCGGCGACGGCGTCCGCGACGCGTTCGACCCCAAGGCCGGCCGTTAAGCGGACATTCCAAGCACGACCCAGCAAGGCAAGAAATCATTCACCGGAAAGGGGATCATCAACCGATGTCTAATCGGCGATCCAGGGCGGCATTCGCCGCCACCAGTGTTGTGCTGACGATAGCCGTCGCCGCCTGCAGCTCGTCCAACAGCAAGCCGAGCGCGTCGACCCCGACCTCGGGCTCCACGCCCTCGGCCGTCGGCTCGACCACCGCCAACGGCGGCACGAGCGACGTCAAGGCGGAGTTCAACGCCGCGACCAAGGGCGTCGTCAACGCCTCCACGAAGACCGGCGGCTCGCTGAACTACGTGGCCACCGACGACTTCGACTCGCTCGACCCGGCGCGTACCTACTACGCGTACTCGATCGACTTCCAGCGCTACTTCTCCCGCACCCTGATGGCGTACGACGCCAAGCCCGGCATCGCCGGCGCCAAGGCGGTGCCGGACCTGGCGACCTCCGCCGGTGTGGTGTCCAACGGTGGCAAGACCATCACCTACACCCTCAAGGACGGCATCAAGTTCCAGGACGGGTCCCCGATCACGTCCAAGGACATCAAGTACGGCATCGAGCGTGACTTCGCGCAGGACGTCGTGCCCGGCGGCCCGACCTACAACAAGGACATGCTGGACCAGGGTCAGAACTACCCCGGCCCGTACAAGGACACCGACCCGAACCACCTGGGTCTGAAGTCGGTGCTGACGCCGGACGACAAGACCATCGTCTTCAACCTGGCGACCCCGTACTCCGACTGGGACTACGTCATGACCATGCCGACCGCCGCGCCGGTCGAGGCGAAGGTCGACCTGGACCCGGCCAAGGGCGGCGCCAAGTACCAGAACAACGTCCAGTCCTCCGGTCCGTACATGATCCAGAGCTACGAGCCGAAGAAGTCGCTCGTCCTGGTCAAGAACCCGGCGTGGGACCAGAGCACCGACACCATCCGCCACCAGCTGGTGGACAAGGTCACGGTGACCATGGGCCTGGACTCCGACGACATGGACAAGCGGGTGATCTCCGGCCAGGCCGACATCGAGATCGAGTCCACCGGTCTGCAGGCCGCCCAGCAGACCGAGGTCATGCGCGACCCGGCGAAGAAGGCGAACGCCGACTCGCCGCTGACCGGCTTCACCCGCGGCTTCGCCCTCGACCCGGCGGTGCCGGAGCTGGCGAACGTCGACTGCCGCCGGGCCATCGAGTACGCGGCCAACAAGGTCGACCTGCAGACCGCCCGCGGCGGCGCGACCGGCGGCGGCGACATCGCCACCACCATGGCGCCTCCGACCCTGCCGGGCTACCAGTCCTTCAACCTGTACCCCTCGGGCCCGGACAACACCGGTGACCTGGCCAAGGCGAAGGACGAGCTGGCCAAGTGCGGCAAGCCGGGCGGCTTCCACACCAACATCGCGACCACCAACAAGGGCAAGGGCCCGAAGGTCGCGACCGCCCTGCAGGCCGCTCTGCAGCGGGTCGGCATCACCACCGACATCCAGCAGTTCGACTCCTCGGGCTACTACAGCACCACCATCGGCACCCCGAGCAACGTCCACAGCAAGGACCTGGGCATCATGGTCATGGGCTGGGGCGCGGACTTCCCGACGGGCTACGGCTTCTTCTCCGCGATCGCCGACAGCCGCAAGATCCTGCAGGCCGGCGGTAACAGCAACTGGGCCGAGGTCAAGGAGCCGACGATCGACGCCGCTCTGGACGACATGACCCAGACCACGGACGCCGACCAGAAGGCGAAGGACGTCCAGACCATCGACCACAAGCTGATGGAGCAGGCGTACTACCTGCCGTTCACCTACGACAAGGCTCTGACGTACCGCAACCCGCGTCTGACCAACGTCTACGTGACCAACGCCGCCGGTATGTACGACTTCGTGAGCATCGGCACCAGCGACGGTAAGTAAAGCAGTCCCCTTCTCCCTGGTAGAAAGCAGGTGAAGGCATAAGAGGGCCGGCGGGTCCCACCCTGACCCGCCGGCCCTCGCCGCCGCCTCCCGTGATCACATTTCTGATCCGCCGCTTGATCCAAGCGGTGACTGTGCTGCTCGCCGTCAGCATCATCACGTTCGGCCTGTTCTTCCTGGTGCCCAAGCTCGCCGGCGCGGACCCCGCGACCCTGTTCGCCGGGAAGGTCACCAACCCCGACGCGCTCAACGGCATCCGTATCAAGCTCGGGCTGAACCACCCGCTGTGGCGGCAGTACTGGGATTTCATAGGCGGTTTCTTCCACTCCCGCCAATTCGACAACGGCCCGGACAAGACCACCTGCCCCTGGCCGTGCCTCGGGTACTCGTTCCGGAACGACCAGTCCGTCTCGACCCTGATCGCCGACCGGTTCCCGATCACGCTGTCGCTGGCCATCGGCGCCCCGATTCTCTGGCTGTCCGTCGGCGTACTGGTCGGCCGCACCTCGGCCCTGCGCCCGCGCTCGTTCGCGGACCGTTCCTCGATGCTGGTGGCCCTGGCCGCCGTCTCGCTGCCGGTGTACTTCACCGCCGCCGTGCTCCGCTTGTTCGTGGTCTTCACGTGGCACTGGCTGCCCGACATCACGTACGTCGGCTTCACCAAGGACCCGGTGCTGTGGGGCAAGAACCTGCTGCTGCCGTGGATCTCGCTGGCGGCGCTGTACGCGGCCTCCTACGCCCGGTTCACCCGCGGGTCCATGCTGGAAGTGCTGAACGAGGACTACATCCGCACCGCGCGGGCCAAGGGCCTGCGCGAGCGCACGGTCATCAACCGGCACGCGATGCGCCCGGTGGGCACCCTGATCATCACCCTGTTCGGCATGGACGTCGGCCAGCTGATGGGCGGCGCGATCCTCACCGAGTCGGTCTTCGGCCTGCCCGGTCTGGGCAAGCTGGGCGTCGACGCCATCGCGGCGCACGACCTGCCGATCATCATGGGCGTGACGATCCTGGCGGCGTTCTTCATCGTCGCGGCGAACATCGTGGTGGACATGTTCTACGCCGTCATCGACCCCCGAGTGAGGCTCTCGTGAGCACCACCGACGAGACCGAGAGGACGGTGTGAGCGATGTCCATCACCGCTGAGACCTCGCCGGAGTTCCTGGACAGCCCGGCGCCGACCAAGTACCTGGAAGTGCGCGACCTGAAGGTGCACTTCCCCACCGACGACGGTGTCGTGAAGTCCGTCGACGGCCTGACCTTCGCGGTGGACCGGGGCAAGACCCTGGGCATCGTCGGGGAGTCCGGCTCCGGCAAGTCGGTGACCTCGCTGGCGCTGCTCGGCCTGCACCGGTCCGGCAAGCGCAAGAAGGCCACCGGCGCGCAGATCACCGGCGAGATCTGGCTGGACGGCCAGGAGCTGGTGACCGCCTCCGATGAGCAGGTGCGCGCGCTGCGCGGCGAGAAGATGGCGATGATCTTCCAGGATCCGCTGTCCTCGATGCATCCGTTCTACACCGTGGGCGCGCAGATCATGGAGGCCTACCGGGTCCACAACCAGGTGTCCAAGCAGGTCGCCCGCAAGCGTGCGATCGAGATGCTGGACCTGGTCGGGATCCCGCAGCCGAACACCCGGGTCGACGACTACCCGCACCAGTTCTCCGGCGGCATGCGCCAGCGCGCGATGATCGCCATGGCGCTGGTGTGCAACCCCTCGCTGCTGATCGCCGACGAGCCGACCACCGCCCTGGACGTCACCGTGCAGGCCCAGATCCTGGACCTGATGCGGGACCTGCAGCGCGAGTTCAACAGCGCCCTGATCATCATCACCCACGACCTGGGCGTGGTGGCCGAACTCGCCGACGACATCATGGTGATGTACGGCGGCAAGGCGGTGGAGTACGGGCCGGCGCACGACGTGTTCAAGGCGCCGGAGCACCCCTACACCTGGGGCCTGCTGGCCTCGATGCCGCGCCTGGACCGGGAGCGGGCGGACCGCCTGACGCCGATCCAGGGCAACCCGCCGTCGCTGATCAACGTGCCGTCCGGCTGCGCCTTCCACCCGCGCTGCCCGTACAGCGGCCAGACCGGCGGGCGCAGCAGCACCGAGATCCCGCTGCTGGCCGAGACCACCCCGGGCCACCTGGTGCGCTGCCACCTGGACCCGGCGCGGCGGCGCGAGATATTCAACGAGAACATTCGGGAGACCCTGTGAGCACCGAACCCTCTTCCCTGGCCGAGGGCCTGAAGCAGGCGGATCCGGATGCGCTGCTGTCGGTCTCGGGCCTGAAGAAGCACTTCCCGATCAAGCGCGGCGTGCTGCAGCGCCAGGTCGGCGCCGTGCAGGCGGTCGACGGCATCGACTTCTCGGTCCGCCCCGGCGAGACCCTGGGCCTGGTCGGCGAGTCCGGCTGCGGCAAGTCCACCACCGGCCGGCTGCTGACCCGGCTGCTGGAGCCCACCGCCGGCTCGATCATGTTCGAGGGCCGCGACATCGCGCACCTGTCCACCGGACAGCTGCGGCCGCTGCGCCGGGACATCCAGATGGTGTTCCAGGACCCGCAGTCCTCGCTGAACCCGCGGCACACCGTCGGCACCATCGTCGGCGCCCCGTTCCACATCCAGGGCATCGAGACCCCCAACGGCGTCAAGCGCGCCGTGCAGGACCTGCTGTCGCTGGTCGGCCTGTCGCCGGAGCACTACAACCGCTACCCCCACGAGTTCTCCGGCGGTCAGCGCCAGCGCATCGGCATCGCCCGGGCGCTGGCCCTCAAGCCCAAGCTGATCGTCGCCGACGAGCCGGTCTCGGCGCTGGACGTGTCGATCCAGGCGCAGGTGGTGAACCTGCTGGAGGACCTGCAGCAGGAGCTGAACCTGGCGTACGTGTTCATCGCCCACGACCTGTCGGTGGTGCGCCACATCTCCGACCGGGTCGCGGTGATGTACCTGGGCAAGATCGTGGAGATCGCCGACCAGGCCGTGCTGTACACCAAGCCGCACCACCCCTACACCACGGCCCTGATGTCCGCGGTGCCGATTCCGGACCCGGACCGCAAGGAGGGCCGGGCGGAGGGCCAGGTGGAGCGCATCCGGCTGGTGGGCGACGTCCCCTCGCCGATCAACCCGCCGCCGGCCTGCCGCTTCAACACCCGGTGCTGGAAGGCGCAGGACATCTGCCGCACCCAGGAGCCGCCGCTGCTGCAGATCGGCGGCCGGTCCGAAGCCGGCTTCGAGCACCAGGTGGCGTGCCACTTCCCGGAGAACGTCTGATCCGCCGCCGGGCAGTGGACGGCGCCGTGCACGACATGGCCCGAAAGCCCGGTGGGAGCTTCCGCTTCCGCCGGGCTTTCGGCATTGTGGGGCGGGTGTTTTCCACGGGCGCCGGCGCCGATGCCGACAGCGACATAGCCACCGATGTTCCCGCCGACGAACTCCTGGTCGGTGCGGGCCTCGACGAGCGAGCTCCCGCCGACGAAGTCGGCGACGGGGAAGTACCCGAGACCGGAGCCGGCGACGAGGAGTCGTTCTTCGGCATGCAGAGCGAGGGCGTGGTCCTCACCGGCATCGCCCTCGGCCCGGGCCTGCGCCGCCTCGGCCGGGTCTGCCTCGCCGCGGCCCTGGGACTCGGCGTCCTGTTCTGGCTCGTCCTGGTGCTGCTGTACGGCTACCGCGTCTGCTTCGGCGACGGCGCCTCGAACCCCGACATGCCGAACCTGGTCGACGACCGGCCCTGGACGGCGTACTACCTGGCCGGCGCCCTGTGGGCGGTCGCGGTCGGCGCCTGGGGCTTGGCGACCCGGGGCGGATACGCCCGGCTGGCTTGGTGCTTCGGTTGTCTGGTGACGGCCTTCTTCTGGCCGCTGGGCCTGGCCGCCTCCCTCGCCGTGGTGGCCATCCGCCGCCCCGGCGCCGCGATGTCCCGCCGCCTGCTGCTCACCGGCCTGGCCGTGCTCGTCGCCGCCGGCGGCCTGGCCTGGCGCGTGGACGCGCCCGCCACCGGTCCGCACCAGACCGCGGTCAGCTCTGACAGCGCCCTGCTGGGCAGCTGGCACTCCCGGTCCGGCATCACCTTGGAGCTGCGCCCCGACGGGACGTTCACCGCAGGGAGTCTTTCCGGTGGCGGCCGCCGAGACGGGGACACCATCGCCTCGGCCTCCGGCCGCTGGGAGTCCGAGAGCGCCGACGGCCACTCGGGTGTGCGGCTGCTGGTCGACGGCGACCTGTCGAACTCGCTGTACTTCGACCTCTACGAAGCCGGTCCGGATCTGGTGCTGTGCAGCACCAACGACACCGACGAGCCCTGTGAAACTGTGTTGCGACGTACTTAGGCGCAGGGCTTCGCTCCCTTTTGTGCCGGGGTGCGCGTAGCGTGCTGAGTATGTGGGAGATGGGGGATCGGATCGCAGGGCACGATGATGAAGTGACGGCTCTGGCCACCGCGGTGATGGACGGTCGACGGATCGTCGTCAGCGGTGGCGGCGACAAGACCGTGCGGCTGTGGGACCCGGCCGCGGGGGCGTCGGTGGGCGAACCGCTGACCGGACACCTCGGCGCGGTGACCGCGGTCGCCACGACCGTGCTGGACGAGCGGCCGCACGCCGTCAGCGCCGGAATGGACGGCACCGCGCGCCTATGGGATCTGGCCGCTGGCCGCCAGGTGGCGTGCCTGGGAAGGTACCCGGCCAGGGATATGTCGATGCCCATCTGGAAACTGCTGCTGGTCGCCTTCGCCGGTCCTGGTCTGCATCAGGAGTTCGCCGTGGCGACGGCGAAGGCCGGTGCTGACAGTGTCGCGATCGTCGGGGGTGCAGACGGAGCCCAGGTGTGGGATCTGGCCACCGGCGAGGCGCGGGGCGCGCCGCTGACCGGGGACCTGGTGATGAAGGTGGCGACGGCGGAGCTGGACGGCCGGCCCGTCGTCGTCACGAGCGGGCCGGTCGGCCCGATCCGGTTGTGGGAGCTCGACTCCGGTGCGCCGATGGGAGTCCTGCCGGAGGAGACCGGAGTGAACAGGATGGTGGCGGCGCTGGCGGTCGGGAAGAACAGCGGTCAGACCGTCATCCTCACGACGAGGTTCCATTCACACCAGGACAGGGGGACGGTCCAGGTGTGGGATCCGGCCTCTTGCTCGCCGGTCGGCGAACCCGTGGAGGTCGGGGGACCACCGCCGGTGATGATGGGGCCGATGACTGTCATCGTCCGGGACGGACGCTCTTGCGGCGTCGCCGCGGTCGGCACCCCGCCGGGCCGTGCAAGGCTGGTGGCCTGGGATCTCACTACCGGCGAACGGGTGGGCGAGTCTCAGATGTTTCCCTTCCTCGTGTCGGCACTGATCCCGGATCCCGGTGGACCCGAGGGATCCCTGGTGATCGGCTTCGGCTCTGAGGTGGCGATCCTGAACCCGTGCTGACGCGGATCGTCAGTGCCCGGATTCGATCTGCTCCGCCTCCTGCGCGGCGGTGTGGGCGATGACCGACCCCAGCCCCTTCGGTCCGTCGGCGTCCAGGGGCAGACCGGTCTCCAGCCCGATGGCGGCGTCGGCGGTGCGCTGCGCGGCGTGGAACGCCCGCCCGACACCGGGAAGGCCGGTCACTGTTTCCTGTGCCTGCCGCGCCGCTCGCAGCCTTCTGAGTCCGTGCGCCCCGCTGATCGTGTCGCGGAGCGCCTTCAGCTCGGCCAGTTCGGCGGCCAGACGCTCGAGCGTCGTCGCGAACTCCGCCGACACCCGCTCCGCCCGTGCCGCGAAGGCCGCCAGTGTCGCCGACTCGGCCAGCGCCCCGCCGATCGTCGCCAGTCCGAGCGTGAGGAGGTCGGCCACCGCCGTCGCGGCCAGTTCCGCGGCGGCCCACTCCGCCGCGTCCGCCACGATCCCCGTCACCAGATCCTGCGCCGCTCCCGCTGCGACCCCCGCCTCGTTCACCAGATGCGCGGTCCGCGCCGCCCCGGACGCCAGCCGGTCCACCGCCCCCACGCACGCCCCCATCGCCTCCCCGAACGCCCGCGCCGCCTCGCCGCGCCAGCTTCCGGCGAGCCCGGCCGCGTCTGCCCGCAGCCGCACCGATATGCCGCGCGCGGCCAGTGCCTGCTCCATCCACACGGCGGCCGCCCCGTGCAGCGCTGCAGCGTCCCCAGAGACGCGCTCGAGGATGGTCAGGAGTCCGGCTTCCCGCAGCACCCACTCGACTCCGGTGGTGAACATCCCCTCGACGCCCGCGTGCGCCGCTCGCTGTACCGTTGAGAGAGTGGCGTCGAAGACCGGCGCCTCCTCCACGGCCCACGCGAAGCCGACCCCGAAGTCCTGGCCGCCGTTCACTCGTCTGGCTCATCTTCCTCTGACTCGGGTATCGGGTTTGTGCGGTATATCAGGCCTGTGCCGATCCCCAAACCCGTCTCCACTGTCCCCGCCAGCTCGGCCGCCACCCGATCGGCTCCCGAGTAGCGCTCCGCCGTACCGCCTAATCCGTCCGCGGCAGTCGCCAGCCACGCGCTCAGTTCCGCCGCGGCCGCGAGCTCAGCTTCCCTATGCGCGGTATAGCGATCTGCCAGAAGCCCGGATTGCGGCAGTTTCCCGAACCAGCCGCGGTCGATGTGCACGGCCGCCAGTGCCTCGCGAACCGCCGCCAGCTCGCTACTCGCAGCGTTCAGGGTGCCCGCGTAGGCCCCGAGTATCTGCGGACGCACCGCGAAGTCGTATCCCGAGCCGCCCACCGGACCACCCCTTCAGTACATTCGGCTCCCACCTGTCAGATTCTTTCGATCATGCTACCCGCTTCACTTCGCTCACGGTAGTCACTCGAATACCGTAGGTTCTCACTCGTTCGGATGAGCCACGACGTGACGCGCATCGCTCGCCGCGGTACTACCAAGCGGTAACTTTGTCGGGATACGATCCCCTCAGGCGGCACCGCCGGCGACGGCCGGGCCGCACCGCGAGATTTGTAGCGCCAAAGCCCTCCCGCGCGCGAACACCCCGTGTTCGGACGACCGGTCCGACCATGGCAAGCTGCGTCAGGAGAGACCGGAAGAGATGCCCTCAAGCAGGAGGTCGGACAGCGATATGAAGATCGTCGTCTGTGTGAAGCAGGTGCCGGACACGGAGGCCGAGAAGCGGCTCCTCCCGGACACCCTGACCGTGGACCGGGAGAGCTCGAACCCGGTGCTCAACGAGATGGACGAGTTCGCCATCGAGGAGGCCCTCAAGCTCGCCGAGGCGCACGGCGGCGAGGTCACCGTGCTCACCATGGGCCCGGACGGCGCCGACGCCGCGGTGCGCAAGGCGCTGTCGATGGGCGCCGACGCCGGCATCCTGCTGACCGACCCGGCGCTGGCCGGCTCCGACGCCGTAGCCACCTCCTACGCGCTCGCACAGGCCCTCGGCACCACCGAGTACGACCTGGTGATCCTGGGCTCGGAAGCCTCCGACGCCCGCACCTCGCTGGTCCCGGCCATGCTCGCCGAGCGGCTGGGCCTGCCGCAGCTGACCTTCGCCTCCAAGGTCGAGATCGACGGCACCGACATCACCGTCAACCGGCTCACCGACTACGGCCACGACGTGGTCAAGGCGCAGCTGCCGGCCGTGGTGTCGGTGGTCGAGAAGATCAACGAGCCGCGCTACCCCTCCTTCAAGGGCATCATGGCGGCCAAGAAGAAGCCGGTCGCGCAGCTCGACACCGCCGCCGCCGGCATCGACGCGGCGCTGGTCGGCGCGGGCGCCGCGGCCACCGCCGTGGTCGACGCCGCGCAGCGGCCGCCGCGCACCGCCGGCGTGAAGGTCTCCGACGACGGCGACGGCGGCGTGAAGCTGGCCGAGTTCCTGTCCGCGAAGAAGTTCATCTAAGGGAGCGTTGGAACATGGCTGAGATCCTGGTCCTGGTCGACCACGCCGACGGCGCGGTCAAGAAGGTCACGCTGGAGCTGCTGACCAAGGCCCGCGCGCTCGGCACGCCGAGCGCGGTGTTCATCGGCGCCGGGTACGACAAGGCGTCCGAGAAGCTGGCCGAGTACGGCGCCGCCAAGGTCTACGTGGCCGAGGACGGCGAGCTCGACGCGTACGTCACCGCCCCCAAGGCCGAGCTGCTGGCCAAGCTGGTCGCCGACACCGGCGCCGCGGCGGTGCTGGTCCCGGCCACCGCCGAGGGCAAGGAGGTGGCCGCGCGGCTGGCGATCAAGACCGGCTCGGGCGTCCTCACCGACGCCGTCGACGTCAGCGCGGACCTGATCGCCGAGCAGTCCATCTTCGGCGGCTCCACCGTGGCCCACTCCAAGGTCACCCAGGGCACCCCGATCATCGCGATGCGCCCGAACGCCACCGCCCCGGAGGCCGTGCCCGCCGCCGCCGAGCGGGTCGAGGTGAGCGTGGAGCTGACCGACGCGGCGAAGCTCGCCAAGGTCGTGGAGAAGGTCGTGCTGCCCAAGGGCGACCGCCCCGAGCTCACCGAGGCCTCGATCGTGGTCTCCGGCGGCCGCGGCGTCGGCTCCGGCGAGAACTTCGCGATCATCGAGAAGCTGGCCGACGCCCTGGGCGCGGCGGTCGGCGCCTCCCGTGCCGCCGTCGACGCCGGCTGGTACCCGCACCAGGCGCAGGTCGGCCAGACCGGCAAGACGGTGTCGCCGCAGCTGTACATCGCCGCCGGCATCTCCGGGGCGATCCAGCACCGGGCCGGCATGCAGACCTCGAAGACCATCGTCGCCATCAACAAGGACGAGGAGGCGCCGATCTTCGAGCTGGCCGACTACGGCGTGATCGGCGACCTGTTCAAGGTGGTGCCGCAGGTCACCGAGGAGATCCTGAAGCGGAAGTAGCTGTCGCGCCGCGCGCCGGAGTGCCGGTCCGGTCCGTGTGACCGGTGGAGCCCGGGGGACCGCTCCGTCCGCCCGAAGGGGCGGACGGAGCGGTCTTCTGCGTCGTGGGCTGGGTCGTGGCGGTCGTCGCCGGGTTCTGGGAGGGCGGCGGAGCGTTGTGGGCGGGGTGGGGGAGCAGCAGGACGACGGTGGCTGCGGCGGCGCCCAGAAGGGCACCCGCGGCCGCGTAGCCGGGTATTCGGCGCCGGCGGCGTGCGATGCGCCGATGGCTGGTGCTGGGGCGGCGAGGGAGTGGCTGTGCGGATCCTGCTTCGAGGTCCAGGCGAGCGATTTCCGATCGCGCCGGGAGGTCTTCCGTCGCTCCCGCGTTGGCGAGGAGGAGCGCGCTCTCCGCGGCCACCTCGAACTCGGCGCCGACTGCTTGCGCGGCTTCCGTGAACGAGCCGGCGACCTCGATCCACGCGGCCAGCTCGGCCTCTCGCCGCGCGATGTCGGCCAGCACAGCGTCGGACAGCCAGTCCGCTACGTCGCCGCGCGGCAGGTACGCGGCGATCTCCGCCGCCGTGGGCCGCTCCTCAGGGTCCTTCACCAAGCACGCCGCCAGCACCTCGGCGAGCTCTCGCGGCACGTTGACCAGCTTCGGCGGCTCGTGCACCACCCGGTACAGCAGCGCCGGCCCCTCGCCGGCCCCGAACGGCCCCACGCCGCAGGCCGCGTAGGCGACCACCGACGCCAGCGAGAACACGTCCGAGCCGAAGCTCGCGGGCTTGCCGACCGCCTGCTCCGGCGACAGGAAGCCCGGAGAGCCGATCACCGCGCCGGCCCGGGTCAGCTGCACGTCGTCGATCGCCCGGGCCACGCCGAAGTCGATCAGCCGGGGCCCGTCGCGGGCCAGCAGCACGTTCGACGGCTTGACGTCCCGATGCACCACCCCGGCCGCGTGCACCTCGGCCAGCGCGAGGGCGAGACCGCGGGTCAGGGTCCGCAGTCCGGACGCCGACAGCGGTCCGAAGCCCATCAGCGCCTCGGTCACGGACGGTCCCGGCACGTACTCGGACGCCAGCCACGGCAGCTCCGCCTCCGGGTCGGCGGCCACGATCGGGGCGATCCAGGCTTCGCCGGTGGTGGCGCCACCACCCGACCGCCCCACGCCCCGCCCCGTCTCCACCTCCCGCCGGAACCGCGCCCGGAACCGCGCGTCCGCCGCGAACTCCGCCCGCGCCACCTTCAGCGCCACGGCCCGCCGGTCCGTGCCCAGCGCCAGGTACACCCGGCCCATGCCGCCGACCGCAAGCCGCGCCAGCACCCGGAAACCGCCCAGCGACCTGGGGTCGTCCTCCCGCAGCGGTTCCATACCGGACAAGCTAGGAGGGAAGTGGATCGCGGGGAAGAGCGTGACCGTTCGGGTTCTCCTTCGTTGGGTGTTATGACCCATCCTCCCGACCCCGGCCACCCGGATAGGCGCCTTGATCTTCCCCACCGTCCAGTTCGCCTTCTTCTTCGCGATCGTCCTGCCGTCGTCCTGGGCGCTGATGCCCAGCCAGCGGCTCTGGCGCCCCTTCATCCTGGCTGCTTCGTACTACTTCTACGCGGCCGCGGGCTGGCAGTACGCCTTCCTTCTCGCGGGGTCGACCGTCGTCAACCAGACGGCCGCGGTTCTCGTCACCCGTCAGGAGTCTGAAAAGGTCCGCAAGGCGGTTCTGGTCACGGCCATCAGCCTCGACCTCAGCGCGCTCGGCTTCTTCAAGTACCTCGACTTCTTCAGTGACACGGTCAGCAGCTCGTTGGGCCTGTCGTTGGGGTTGATGCACTTGGTGCTGCCGATCGGCGTGTCCTTCTACACCTTCCAGGGCATCTCGTACGTCGTCGATGTCCACCGCCGCACCACCGCGCCGGCCCGGCATCTCGACTACGCCATCTACGCGTCCTTCTTCCCGCACTTGGTCGCCGGTCCGATCGTGCGCGCGTCGGAGTTCGTCCCGCAGCTGGCCGGACCGCGTGACCCGGACCGAGTCCCGGCTGCCCGCGCCTTCGCGCTGATCGCCGGCGGGCTGGTGAAGAAGATGGTGGTCGCGGACGTGATCGGGACGCGGCTCGTGGACCCGGTGTTCGGCACGCCGCAGGCGCACAACGGGACCGAGACCTTGATGTCCGTCTACGGCTACGCCGTGCAGATCTACTGCGACTTCTCGGCGTATACGGATATGGCGATCGGCCTGGCGCTGCTGATGGGCTTCCGCTTCCCCGACAACTTCGACCGGCCGTACACCGCTCGCTCGCTTCAGGACTTCTGGCGGCGCTGGCATATGACCTTGTCGCGGTGGCTGCGGGATTACCTGTACATCCCGCTGGGAGGCAATCGCGGCGGCGAGCTCAAGAACTACCGCAACCTGATGCTGACCATACTGCTGGGCGGTCTGTGGCATGGCGCTGCGTGGACGTTCGTCCTTTGGGGTGGAATCCATGGTGTCGGGCTGGCTGTGGAGCGGGCTTGGCCCAGGCTTCCTGTGAAGCCGAATGTTCCGCCGGTGCTAAGGCTTCTCGGAGCGCGCGTTCTCACGTTTCACGTCGTCTGCCTTGCCTGGATCTTCTTCCGCGCTCCGGATGTGAGTACAGCGTGGGCGGTGCTCGGCCGGCTGTTCGCCGACGGGCCGGCCACCGGTGTCCTGACGCCGACTGTGGTCCTGCTCATCGCTGCGGCTTTGGTCGTGCAGTGGGCTCCGCGGGGCCTCGGCGGCGGTCTGCGGACCGCTTTCGTCACTCTTCCGGTCTATGCGCAGGGTGTCTCGCTCGGCGTGCTGCTGCTGGTGCTCGCTGCCGCGAGCGGGGGTCGTGGGGTCGCTCCGTTCATCTACTTTCGTTTTTAGGAGCGTTAGGAGCATGCAGTGTCCGAAGGTGCGGCGTCCGAAGGCAAGACAGATAAGGCAGACAAGGCAGACAGGGGAGACCGGGAAGACGGCGAACCTGTCACCACGGCGCGCCAGGCCGGCCGGGTCATCAGGATCGCGCTGGTGACCGCGCTGCTGCTGAACACCGCCGGGGTGGTGCGGGCCGGGCTCGGCATGGACGCCGGGCCGACCCGCGAGCTGCTGCTGGACCTGGCCCGGCCGCTGAACACGGCGGCGCACGCCCTCGATCTGGATCGCCCGCGTACCTCCCTGGACGCCATGCTCGGCCATCCGGACACCGCCATGCGCGACAGCGGACACACCCATTTGGAGCAGGACGCCGCCCGGCAGAATCCGGTCGCGCTCGCCCCCGGGCCGGGCCCGGGAGCGCCC
>JABFWL010000163.1 GCA_013362315.1 Catenulispora sp.
CAGGTCCGGCACTGTAGGACGAGCCCTGCCGACGTGACCGAGGGGACCGAACCGAAAAAGCAGCCACCGGTATGGGGGTTGGCGGGGGACGACGTCGCGGCTTCGCGATTCGGCCGCCGGTCGGGCAGGTCGAAGGCTCGCGTGGCGCCGACCTCGCGGTCCGGCCGCCGATCGGCGAGGCGGTCTTCACGGCGCGATCGTCGTCGCGTCGGCGGCGGCCCTTCCGGACGGCCGTCCCGGCTCTCACCTCGCGATCCGGCCGCCGTAGGCGCTGCTCGAGGCGACGTGGCCTGCGTAGCTGGCGCACTTCGCCCGGTGTTCGGCTTGTTCCCCTTACACCCCCATTAGGGGAACAAGCCGCAGCCACCTCAACAACCGGCGGCGCAGAGCCCTGAGGTGGCCCACCTAGGGACTGGCGCATGTTCCCCGAGGGAACTGAGGCTCCCGCTGAAGGCGCCGGCTCTTCACAGGCCTTTGATCTAGAACCCCCAAACCACCCAACCCGTGCGCGCAGGCCCAGCCGCCCCTACCACCCTTAATGCGCCGCAACCCCCAAATGCGTAGCCACCGGCGCCAAAGGCCTCACCGCAGGCCCCTGCAGCACCGTCCCATCCGTCCCGAAGCGCGAACCGTGGCACGGGCACTCCCACGTCTTCTCCGCATCGTTGAATCCCACGGTGCATCCCAGATGCGAGCACACCGCCGACACGAGATGCAGTATCCCCGACGGATCCCGGTAGGCCGCGCAGTGCTCCCCGCCGATGTCCACCACCGCTCCGTCGCCCGGCTGGATCGCCGCCACCGCGGCACGCTCGTCCGGTTCGATCCGGTGCCGCACCACCGAGCGGCTGGTGCTTCCCGACCCGCTGCTCTCCGAGTCCTTCCGCTCCAGCCGCGCGGGAGAGAACGCCGTAGCCCAGTCCGGCAGGCCCGCTCCGCCGGTGATGCCGGCGGCGATCAGGCGCCCGGCGACGACGGCGTTGGTCAGGCCCCAGCCGCCGAAGCCGGTGGCGATCCAGGTGTGGGCGTGGTCGGCGGCCCGGGAAGCCTGTCCGATCAGCGGCACCCGGTCCTTGGTCTGGTAGTCCTGTGCCGACCAGCGGTGCGTCACCTCCGGCAGCCCCAGGTGCTCGGCGGCCCACGCGGTCAGCAGCTCGAAGCGTTCCTCGACGCCGCCCGCGCCCGGCTCGAACTTCTCCCCGGCCACGATCAGCAGTCTGCGGCCGGCGTCCAGCGGCGCGGTGCGGACCGAGCGCACCGAGTCCTCCAGCGTGATGTACATCCCCTCAGGCGCGGACGCGGCCGGGATGGGCCCCGCCACCACGAGCTCCCGGCGGGGCCGCAGCGCCCGCCGCAGCCCCGGCGTGCTGGTGATCGGGTAGCCGGTGGCGATCACCAGATGCTCGGCGGTGACCGAGGCCCCGGCCTCGGTCACCGCCACACTCGGCTCGCCGTCGTCCACGGCGACTACTCTGCTGTCCTCGTAGACCGCCGACCCCTGGCGTACCAGGTCCTGCGCCAGCGCCAGCAGTAACTTGCGCGGGTGGAACTGGATCTGCCCCTCCAGCCGCAGGGCGCCGGCCACCGGGAACGGCAGGTCCAGCACCTCCCGATACACCGCCGGCACCCCGGCGGCCACCGCCGCCGCCAGCTCCTCGCGCAGCTCCGCCAGCGCCTCGTGTAGCGTCACATACACATACGCTGGCCGGCGCTCCAGATCACAGTCCACCGCCAGCGCCGCGGCCACCTCCGCGACCCGCTCCACCGCCAGCATCTGCGCCTGCCCGTACTGCCGCGCCGCCTGCCGGCCGGCGGCGTGCGCTATGGCGCTGAAGTTCAGCGACTGCAGCGCCGACGCCTTCCCCGTGGTGTTCCCCGTGGAGGCGGCCCCGACGCGCCCGGCCTCGATCACCGCGACGCGCCGACCCGCCTGGGCCAGCTCCCACGCGGTCCACAACCCGGCCAGGCCGCCGCCCACCACGGCCACGTCGGCCGTGGTGCGGGCGTCCAGCGCCGGGTACCGGGTGGCCCCGCTGGTGCCGGTCCAAAACGACTCGTTCATGGGCGTGCAGGTAACCGCGCTCGGGAAGTTGAAACGTCGATCGCCACGGCGGACGATGACAAGGGGGTCGTCGTTTACCCCGTGGGGGGACGGTCACACGGGGTGGGGCGAGCACGAGCCGGAAGGAGCGTGAGCATGGCCCCCGCACAGAGATACGACATAGGAAGCAAGGTCTGCTGCTCGGACGGCGAATGCGGCGAAGTGGCGTGCGTGGTGGTGGACCCGGTGGCCGACCGGCTCGCGCACCTGATCGTCGTCCCCCACGGATCCGGCCCCTCCCGCCTGGTCCCGGTCGAGCATGCCGGCGTCGCCGACGGCACCGTCGTCCTGGACTACACCCGCGAGGAGTTCGACCACCTCGAGCCCGCCGTCCGCACCCACTTCGTCGACGCCGAGGAGACCGGCGGCCGGTACGGCTACGAAGGCGACCAGGTCATGGCCTGGCCCTACTTCGGCCTCGGACCGGCCCGCCCAGCGCTCGGCCTGGCCGCCCCCGAGCCGGTCATGACGCCCCACATCGAGTTGGAGGACCGGGTGCCGGTCGGCGAGGCCCGGGTGCGCCGCGGCGAGCGGGTGCACGCCCGCGACGGCCGCATCGGCCGGGTCCGCGGCCTGGTCGTCGACGCCGCCGACGACTCCGTCACCCACATCCTGCTCGACGAGGGCCACCTGTGGGGCCACAAGCAGGTCGCCATCCCGATCGGCGCGGTCGGCGCCATCTCCGAGGAGGAAGTGGCGGTCCGGCTCAGCAAACACGAGATCAAGGACCTGCCGCCGGTCGAGGTCGTCGGCCTGGCGTGACCCCGGGCGCGCGGCCGCCCGGCCGGCGACGGCCCCCGTCGAGCCGGCGCTGAACCTCACACCGCACAACCCGTTCCCGACGCCGTGTCGGGTACCGACTTCCTGCAGGGCGCCGGTTCGGTACAGGATGGAGACATGGGCGTGGCCGGCGCGCCCTGCGGCATGAACGGCGGACTCGATGGACTCCACCCAGCACCGGCCCGACCAAGCGGGTGTCCCCGACGCGCGTCTGGGACGGCTCCTCGGCGCGCTGCGCGCTCTGCGTGACGGCGACTTCCGCCGCCGGGTCGTGGTCAGCGGCGACGACGACCTGGCGCTGGTGTGCGCGCTGGTCAACGACATCGCCGCGGCCAACCAGGCGTATCTGGCCGAGCTGGAGCGGGTCGGCGGCGCGGTGGGCCGCGACGGGGTGCTCGGCGAGCGGCTGGCGGCGGTGCCGGTTGTGCCGGCGGGAGCAGCGGGGACTGCGGTGCCGGCCGAACCCGGCTACCCACCCGGCTCCGGTCCCGCCGCCGGTTACGGCTCTTCCACCGCCGGCTTCGGCCCGGCCTCCGGTACCGCGTCCAGCCTCGTATCCGGTACCGCGTCCGGCACCGGGTTCGGCGGGGGCTTCGGCGGCGGCTTCGGCGGCGGCGACTGGGCCCGCCAGCGCCACGCCGTCAACGCCCTCCTTGAAGACCTGGCCCGGCCCCTGCAGGACACCGGCCGGGTCCTGGCCGCGATCGCCGAGGGCGACCTGTCCCAGGAGGTCGTGCTGGACGGCCGCGGCGAGCTGGCCGAGCTCGGCCGCACCCTGGACGCCATGCGGCTGACGCTGCGCACCTTCGCCTCCGAGGTGACCCGGGTGGTCGGCGAGATCGGCAGCGACGGCCGGCTCGGCGGCCAGGCCGAGGTGCCCGGCGCCGCCGGCACCTGGAAGGACCTCACCGACGCGGTGAACCTGATGGCCGGCAACCTCACCGCCCAGGTCCGCGACATCGCCCAGGTGGCCACCGCGGTGGCCCAGGGCGACCTCTCGCACAAGATCACCGTCGACGTCCGCGGCGAGCTGCTGGAGCTCAAGACCACCCTGAACACCATGGTCGACCAGCTCTCCGGCTTCGCCGACGAGGTGACCCGGGTGGCCCGCGAGGTCGGCAGCGAGGGCATCCTGGGCGGTCAGGCCCGGGTCCCCGGCGTGGCCGGGACCTGGAAGGACCTGACCGACTCGGTGAACCGGATGGCCGGCAACCTGACCGCGCAGGTCCGCAGCATCGCCAAGGTGGCCACCGCGGTGGCCCAGGGCGACCTGACCCAGACCATCGACGTGGACGTGCGCGGCGAGATCCTGGAGCTCAAGGACACCCTGAACACCATGGTGGACCAGCTCTCCGGCTTCGCCTCGGAGGTCATCCGGGTCTCCCGCGAGGTGGGCACCGACGGCCGGCTCGGCGGCACCGCCCAGGTGCCCGGCGTGGCCGGCAGCTGGCGGGACCTGACCGACTCGGTGAACGGCATGGCCAACAACCTCACCGACCAGGTCCGCAACATCGCGCAGGTGACCACGGCGGTGGCCCAGGGCGACCTGACCAAGAAGATCGACGTCGACGCGCGCGGGGAGATCCTGGAGCTGAAGACCACCATCAACACCATGGTGGACCAGCTCTCCGGCTTCGCCGACGAGGTGACCCGGGTGGCCCGCGAGGTCGGCACCGAGGGCAACCTGGGCGGCCAGGCCCAGGTCCGCGGCGCCTCCGGCACCTGGAAGGACCTCACCGACAACGTCAACGTGATGGCGAACAACCTCACCGGCCAGGTGCGCAGCATCGCCCGGGTGGCCACCGCGGTCGCCCAGGGCGATCTGACCAAGAAGATCACGGTGGAGGCCAAGGGCGAGGTCGCGGCCCTGGCCGAGACCTTCAACGGCATGGTCGACACGCTGTCGGCGTTCGCCGACGAGGTGACCCGGGTGGCCCGCGAGGTGGGCACCGAGGGCATGCTCGGCGGCCAGGCCCGGGTGCCCGGCGTGGCCGGCACCTGGAAGGAGCTCACCGACCGGGTGAACGTCATGGCCGACAACCTCACCGGCCAGGTCCGCAACATCGCCCAGGTGACCACCGCGGTCGCCAACGGCGACCTGACCAAGAAGATCGACGTCGACGCGCGCGGGGAGATCCTGGAGCTGAAGACCACCCTGAACACCATGGTGGACCGGCTCTCGGCCTTCGCCTCCGAGGTGACCCGGGTGGCGCGCGAGGTGGGCACCGAGGGCAAGCTGGGCGGCCAGGCCACCGTCGAGGACGTCTCCGGGACCTGGCAGCGCCTGACCGAGTCGGTGAACCAGCTGGCCGGCAACCTGACCACCCAGGTCCGCGCGATCGCCGAGGTGGCCACCGCGGTCACCACCGGCGACCTGACCCGGGCGATCACCGTCGACGCCTCCGGGGAGGTGGCCGAGCTCAAGGACAACATCAACCAGATGATCGGCAACCTGCGCGCCACCACCCGGGCCAACCAGGAGCAGGACTGGCTGAACACCAACCTGGCCCGGATCGCCGGCCTGCTGCAGGGCCGCCGCGACCTGGCCAGCGTCGCCGGGCTGATCCTGGACGAGCTGGCGCCGCTGGTC
>JABFWL010000447.1 GCA_013362315.1 Catenulispora sp.
ACCAACGGCATCGTGGTGGACGGGCAGCACACCACCCGCGCTACGCTCCGCGACGGCTCGCGGATCGTCGTGGGCAGCACCACCATCGTTTACCGGCAAGCCGAAGGGTGAAGCGGGGGCAATGTCAGAGCTGACCCTCACGGTCATGCGGTTGGGTTTCCTCGCCGTACTGTGGCTGTTCGTCATCGTGGCCGTACAGGTCATTCGCAGCGACCTGTTCGGTACGCGCGTCACCCAGCGCGGTTCGCGCCGGGGCAATGACGCGAACCGGCAGCCGCAGACCGGCAGGCAGGCCGCCGCGGCCGCCGCGCCACCGCCCCAGCGCGGCCAGCAGCAGGGTGGCGGCGGGCGGCAGCGCCGTGGTGCCCCCACCAAGCTGGTCGTGTCCGAGGGCACTCTCACCGGCACCACGGTCGCGCTGCAGGGCCAGACCATTTCGCTGGGCCGGGCGCACGATTCGACGATCGTCCTGGACGACGACTACGCGTCGAGCCGCCATGCCAGGATCTACCCGGACCGGGACGGCAATTGGATCGTCGAGGATCTCGGGTCCACCAACGGCACCTATCTGGACCGGACCCGGCTCACCACCCCGACCCCGATTCCGCTGGGCGCGCCGATCCGCATCGGCAAGACCGTCATCGAGCTGCGGAAGTAGTACGACAATGAGCGAGCGGAGCGAGCGAGCCGCGGCGGTCCCCAGGGACCGGGACGGGCTCCCGACCGGAGGGTGGGCAGTGTGGCTCGACATGACCGGCTGTACCCCGAGCCGACAGGCGAGGTGCGCATGAGTCTCTCCCTGCGTTTCGCCGCCGGATCGCACAAGGGCATGATCCGCGAGGGGAACGAGGACTCCGGTTACGCCGGTCCCCGTCTCCTCGCCATCGCCGACGGCATGGGCGGTCAGGCCGCCGGTGAGGTCGCCTCGTCCGAGGTGATCTCCACGCTGGTCACGCTCGACGACGACGTTCCCGGTTCGGACATCCTCACCTCGCTGGGCACCGCCGTGCAGCGGGCCAACGACCAGCTGCGCATGATGGTCGAGGAGGACCCCCAGCTGGAGGGGATGGGCACCACGCTCACCGCTCTGCTGTGGACGGGTCAGCGCCTGGGCCTGGTGCATGTGGGCGACTCGCGCGCCTATCTGCTGCGCGACGGCGTCCTCACGCAGATCACCCAGGACCACACCTGGGTGCAGCGGCTGGTCGACGAGGGTCGCATCACCGAGGAAGAGGCCACCACCCACCCGCAGCGCTCGCTCCTGATGCGCGCGCTGGGCAGCGGCGACCATGTCGAGCCCGATCTGTCGATCCGTGAAGTGCGGGCCGGCGACCGGTACTTGATCTGTTCTGACGGCCTGTCGGGGGTGGTCTCCCACCAGACGATGGAGGAGACCCTCGCCAGCTACCAAGGCCCGCAGGAGACCGTGCAGGAGCTGATCCAGCTCGCGCTGCGCGGCGGCGGTCCCGACAACATCACGGTGATCATCGCCGATGTGCTGGACGTCGACTCCGGGGACACCCTGGCGGGGCAGCTCAACGACACGCCGGTCATCGTGGGCGCGGTCGCCGAGAACCAGCTGCAGTCGAACGACGGCGGCGCCATGCAGACCCCGGCCGGCCGCGCCTCCGGGCTCGGCCGCCCCGCGCCGTCGCCCCCGGGAGGCGGTTTCGGCCCGCCCGGAAGTGGCGAGGACAGCGGCTACGGCAATCCGCCCGAGGGCGCGTTCGGCTCGTACACCGACGAGGACTTCGTCAAGCCGCGCCGACGCGGCGGCAAAGGCCGGTGGATCCGCAGATCGCTGTACATCGTGCTGGCCCTCGCGGTCGTCGGCGGCGGTCTGTACGGCGGGTACCGCTGGACGCAGACGCAGTACTTCATCGGCACCAACAGCGACGGCACGCCGCACGTGGCGCTGTACCGGGGCATCAGCCAGGACCTGGCGTGGGTGAAGCTCTCCAAGGTGGAGACCGATCACCCCGAGATCGAACTCAAGTACCTCCCGCAGTACCAGCGCAACCAGATCGACTCGACGATCGCCGCGAGCAGCCTCGACAAGGCGCAGGCCAAGATCCAGGAGTTCGCGACGCAGGCGTCCGCCTGCAAGAAGGAGGAGGAGCGCCGCGCCGCGGAGGGCAACAACTCCGCGAAGCCCGGCACGGGCGCCACCGGCGCCCCGTCCAGCAAGACCACCACCACCGCATCTCCCACACCCGGCCCCAGCCTCTCGGAGGACGAGCAGAAGCTGGTCTCGCAGTGCGGTAAGCAGTAGGCAGCCGTAGGGGGCCTTTCCACACCATGAGCGTTGTCACCAACACGACCACCATTGGCGCGATCGAAGCACCGAGCCGCCGCAACACCGAGCTGGCCCTGCTGATCTTCGCCGTGGCCATCCCGGTGTTCGCGTACGCCAACGTGGGGCTTGCCATGACCGGCAAGCTTCCCTCCGGCATGCTCGGATACGGTCTGGGCCTGGGCCTGATGGCGGGTGTGGCGCACTTGGTGGTGCGCAAGTTCGCCAAGTACGCCGATCCACTGCTGCTGCCGCTCGCGACGCTGCTCAACGGGCTCGGCCTGGTGCTGATCTGGCGACTCGACCAGTCGCCCCGGCTGATCCAGCGCGCGAAGAGCGCCTGGGGCAAGTTCTCCCCCGACGCTCCCCACCAGCTCCTGTTCACCGCGGTCGGTGTCGCCCTGTTCATCGGCGTGCTGCTGTTGCTGAAGGATCACCGCATCCTGCAGCGCTACACGTACATCTCGATGGCGGTGGCGCTGTTCCTGCTGGTCCTGCCGATGTTCTTCCCGGCCGTCAACGGCGCGAAGATCTGGATCTCGATTCCCGGCCTCGGCACCATCCAGCCCGGCGAATTCGCGAAGATCATCATCGCGATCTTCTTCTCCGGCTACCTGATGGTGAAGCGGGACGCGCTGGCGCTGGCCAGCCGCCGCTTCATGGGTCTGTACCTGCCGCGCGGCCGTGACCTCGGGCCGATCCTGGTCATCTGGGCGATGTCGATCCTGATCCTCGTCTTCGAGACCGACCTCGGCACCTCGCTGCTGTTCTTCGGCCTGTTCGTCGTCATGCTGTACGTGGCCACCGAGCGCACCAGCTGGATCGTGTTCGGTCTGCTGATGTCGGCGGTCGGCGCGGTGGGCGTGGCCACCTTCGAGTCGCATGTGCAGCAGCGTGTGAAGGCCTGGATGGACCCCTTCGCCTGCTACAAGACGGACGGCGCCTGCCAGCAGATCGGCGACGCGATCATGTCGTTCGGATCCGGCGGCACGCTCGGCACCGGCCTCGGCCAGGGCAACTCCGACCTCATCGGCTTCGCCGCCAACGCCGACTTCATCCTCTCCACCGTCGGCGAGGAACTGGGCCTGGCCGGAATGATGGCGCTGCTGCTGATCTACGGCCTGATCGTGGAGCGCGGCGTGCGCACCGCGCTCGCCGCCCGCGACCCGTTCGGCAAGCTCCTCGCGATCGGCCTCTCCGGCGCCTTCGCGCTCCAGGTGTTCGTCGTGGCCGGCGGTGTGATGGGCCTCATCCCGCTGACCGGTATGACGATGCCGTTCCTCGCGCAGGGCGGTTCGTCCGTCATCGCCAACTGGGCCCTGATCGGCATCCTGATCCGGATCAGCGACACCGCGCGCCGCCCCGCGCCGGCCCCCGCCCCGTCCCCCGACGCCGAGATGACCCAGGTGGTCCGACCGTGAACAAGCCCCTGCGCCGGATCGCGATCTTCTGCGGGCTGCTCGTCCTCTCGCTGATGATCCGCGACAACTGGCTCCAGTACGTCCGGGCCGACGAGCTGAACGCGAGCAAGTACAACCGCCGCGTCCAGATCGAGCGGTTCGCCCACGAGCGCGGCAACATCATCACGGCCGACGGCCAGACGATCACCGGCTCCACGGAGACCTCGGGCACCGACTTCAAGTACAAGCGGGTCTGGAAGGACGGCACCATGTGGTCGCCGGTCACCGGATACGCCTCGCAGATCTTCGACGCGTCCCAGCTGGAGAAGATCGAGGACAGCATCCTGTCCGGCACCGACAACCGCCTCTTCTTCGACCGCACCCTTTCGATGTTCACCGGCGAGAAGAAGCAGGGCGGCAACGTCGTCACCACCCTGAACAGCGCCGCCCAGAAGGCCGCCTTCCAGGGCCTCGGCGACAAGAAGGGCGCGGTCGCGGCGATCAACCCGCAGACCGGCGCCATCCTCGCGCTGGCCTCGACACCGTCGTACGACCCGTCCGTGTTCGCGGGCAGCACCAACAAGGACAGCAGCAACTACAAGGCGCTGCTGGACGACAAGAACCAGCCCATGCTGAACCGGGCGCTGCGCCAGACCTACCCTCCGGGCTCCACCTTCAAGGTGGTCACCACCGCCGCGGCCCTGGAGAACGGGCTGTACTCCGGCATCGACGACCCGACGCGGTCGCCAGTGCCGTACATCCTGCCGGACACCGCCCACCAGCCGCTGAACAACGAGGGCAACATCCCCTGTGAGAACGCCACGCTGAAGGTGGCTCTCCAGTGGTCCTGCAATACCGTCTTCGGCAAGATCAGCGCCGACCTGGGCAACGAGAAGATGAAGGCCGAGGCCGAGAAGTTCGGCTTCAACAAGCAGATCTTCAACCCGGTCCGCACCGACGCCAGCATCTACCCGAAGGACAACCGCCCGCAGAACGCCATGGCGGGCATCGGGCAGGCCTCCAACCGTGCGACCCCGCTCCAGATGGCCATGGTCGCCGCCGCCGTCGCCAACGACGGCAAGCTGATGAAGCCGTACATGGTCGACCAGCTCCAGGCGCCGAACGTGGACGTGCTCTCCAAGACCCAGCCGGAGCAGATGAGCCAGCCGATGTCGGCCGCCAATGCCCAGAAGCTGCAGAAGATGATGGAGTACGTGGTCACCGACGGCACCGGCAAGAACGGCCAGATCCCGGGCGTGACCGTCGGCGGCAAGACCGGTACCGCCCAGCACGGTGTCGACAACAACGGCAACCCCTACGCCTGGTTCATCTCCTACGCGAAGACCGGGGACGGCTCCCCGGTCGCGGTCGCCGTGGTGATCGAAGGCTCCGACACGACCCGTGACGACATCGCGGGTGGCGCGCTTGCGGCCCCCATCGCCAGGAACGTGATGAAGGCGGTGCTCGACAGCAAGAAGTGACCCGGGCTGTTTCACGTGAAACGGTCGCTCGTTTCACGTGAAACATCACACGTGCCCTGTACCGGTCCGGTATCAGGTGGCGGTCGCGAGCTGATCGGCTTGCGGTGCCCGGTAGCGTATGCGCGAACAGCACACCGCCGGACCACCCATGGGTACGGTCGGGACAGACGGAGAGGGCTGGATTAGCTATGGAAGAGCCGCGTCGCCTCGGCGGCCGGTACGAGCTGGGCCAGGTGCTCGGCCGTGGTGGCATGGCGGAGGTCTACCTCGCGCAC
>JABFWL010000131.1 GCA_013362315.1 Catenulispora sp.
GGCGGTCCGCGCGGCAGCCGGGGGCGCGCAGCTGCCCGCCGCGCTGCGCACCCGATGGGCGGCCTGGTGCTCCGCGGCCGGGCTGGAACCCGTACCCGAGCCTCGCGCCGACCTCGCCCTCACCCCGGGGCACCGGCTGCGGGTGGGGCATGCGATCGTGCGGCTGCCGGACGGGCCCGGCCGCTGGATCTGGGCCGTCAACGGGCACGCCTTCCCGATCGGCGGTGCCGCTGGGGAACGGATCGCCGAGCAGTTGCGGCCCGGCCGCGAACTGACGGTCGGCGAGCTGTGCCGGGCGGTGGGCGCGGACGAGCACAACGGCGCCGTGACCGCGCTGCTTCGCAGGCTCTACCGGTTGCGGGGGATCGAGCTGGCCGGCAGCGAGAGGACGGACGGATGACCACAGCACACGGGAACGACCTGGCCGTCGTCCAGGGCCCCCTGGACTGGGACGAGTTCGCCGCGCTCTACTGGGACCGGCGCCCGGTGCTGATCAAGGCTGTACTTCCGGCGCCGTTCGAGCTGCGTGAGGTCTTCACGGCCGCCACGCTCGCCACCCGGCCGCCCAGCCCGTACCTGATGCCGCCGACCGCTCAATTCGCCGTCGGACGCTTTCAGCAGTCCGAGCCCGCCCACTGGTTCCCGCGCACCGAGGATGACGCGTTCGACGGCTACCGGCAGCGGCTGGCCGCCGAGTTGGCGGCCTTCTCGAACGAAACGCGGTACGCGCTGGTCGTCCACGCCTTCCACGCCTTCCACGCCGGACAGTGGGAGCGGCAGCGGGCTTTCTTCGAGCCTCTCTGGGAACGCACAGGGCTGCCGTTGTCCGGGGCGATCACAACTCTCTTCCACGGCAACTACGAACACACTCCGGTCGGCGTCCACCGGGACCGCTTCGCCACGTTCCTGTTCGCCCTCGAAGGCCATAAGCGGATGCGGTTCTGGCGGGAGCGCCCGTGGACGGAACCGGTCACCTCGAAGCTTGACTACCAATCCCATCTGGCCACTTCGTTCACGGCTGAGCCCGAGCCCGGCGACTTGTTGTACTGGCCCGCGTCCTACTACCACGTCGGCGAGAGTGTCGACGGCGCGACCGCGACCAGTGTCAACGTCGGAGTTCCGCGCGAGGCGAACCGCGCGGTCCTCGACCTGGACGACCTGCTGCTGGGCAAAACCCCGGAAGCCATGGTCGATCCGGACGTCGCCCTGGCGCGGCTGCCCGCTGCCACCGCCCCGCTGACCGCCACCGCCCCAATGCCTGTGCCCGAACCTCCGACAGACGATGCACTGCCCGAGGCGCTGGAGCAGACTCTGCGCGTCTTCCAGGAGTACCGCGACTTCGACCGGATGCAGGACCTCGTAGCCGCGGCCTCGCTGCGCACCTGGAGTGCGTCCGGTCTGTGCCCCGTCCCGCCGCCCGAAGTGTCGCAGCCCCTTGACGAAGGCAGCGCGGTACGGGCCCGTGCCCGGGTATTGAGCCGGCCGGTCGGCGACGCGCAACTGTGCGCCGCCAACGGCCACGTGCTGCGCTCCTCGCTGACGCAGCAGCAGGTGGAACCACTACTGCGCCGACTTGCAGAACAGAAGCCGGTACTTGTCAGAGAACTAACAGCCGACCTGCCACCCGCCGCCCGCGAGGAAGCCCGCCGCCTTCTGGAGACGCTGGAGAGCTTCCGCGCCCTGACCCGCAGCTAGCGCCGTCAGGCTGTGTTCGCCCGGCTGGATGCGCGCGTTGAGGCCGCCGAAGCCCTTGAGAGGGCCCGAGAATCAGTGCTCTTCGAACTCACGCAGATATTCGGCCAGTTCCGGGACTATCGCGAGCACCTGCGGGTCGACACTCGCACGAATCAGATCGGCCTCCTCGTCCCCGCGTTGGCCCTCGAGGATGACGACAACGAAATTGGCCGGAAGCGAGTCGTGGATACCGCCCCGCTGCGCAGTCGCGGTCATCGCTTTGCAGACCCTCGCCATCGCACCATCGTGCGCCGCCTCCAGGGCGCTGAACGCCTCGTCCCGTTCGGCGCCGACGCTGGTGTCCGCGAGGAACTCCTTGGTAAGGCGGTCGTACCACGGCCGCATGACGTCGGCCGCCGCGTCCAGAACATCCCACCGCCACTCCGGCGCGACGAACCGTGTCGAGTACCCGAAGTCCTGGTGCACCGCTGCTTCGGCATTGGCAGCAAGGGCCGGCGGCAGGATCTTGTCGCCGTCACTGTAGAAGAGGTGAAAGGCGGCGGCGTACAAGCATTCGTCCGGATGCGATGCGGCGAGGCCGGCCAGACAGCGGCACCCGGTGTCATGCCATGCCGTCTCGAAGGCGCCCCAATCCACCGTCGCACACTACCGCGCTCGCCTATCTCACGGAGCGCCAAGGCCGCTGGCCACACACCGTCAACCACCACGTCTTCGTGGCCAAGCAAACCGCCAGCGCTGATCACGCGGCTTTCCGAGCCGTGCCGCTGATTTCGAGTCCGAAGTCGCCACCATCTCCGGGTGCCAAGTCTCCCCCAGGCCGGTGCGTGCGCGCGCGGTCCTTGCAGTAGTCAACAACCCTCGGTTACTGCGCCTGAACCGGAGGCACCTCGATAGGCGCGCCATACATGCGGATGTCACGGGAGACGAGCAGTGGCATGACCTCTCCGAGCCCGATCTCCTTGAAGTGGGTGGACGCACGGTGCGCCGTGAACGCGTCGACATCCGCGTAACGCTCGATGCTCACAAATCGCTCTGGCTGCGTCGGCGAGCGAAAGATCTCGTAGGACAGGCATCCCTGTTCGGCGCGACACGCTTGGGCGAAACGCTCCAGCACGCGGCCGAACTCGTCAGCATTCTCAGGGCTGGAGGATGTATCGGCGATGACGAGCACATGCGAATCCATGACCCTCACCGTAGCAATCTCGATCTTCCGGTACGTCGGTTGCCTCCCCGCATGACTCGGGGCACGGCGGCGGTGCGGAGACGGGAGCCGCCCTCGGCGTAGGAGACGTAGCCCATGTGGTGCAGCGCCTCCACTAAGTCTTCCGCCAAGAGAACGCCCCGGATCTACAACCGATCCGAGGCGTTCAGCTGTCCCAGTTCTGCGGCGAGCCGAGACTTCTACCGCTTGCCGCGACGTCGCAGCGATGCCAGGTGCATGTCGGCGTTGACCGCGAACCAGGCGCGGCGCCACTCGTCCCAGTGCGCTTCGGCGCCGCAGGCCTTGACGAACAGCTCCAGTACCTCAAGCCGAGGCATCCGGCCACGGGTCATCACCCGGTGCAGAGTGGCGTGCGGTAACGCCCGCACCGTGCCGGCGCGCCGCTCGATGCGGTCGGCGCGGCGCTCCAGCATCCGGTAGCTGGGGTTGTCGGCCCAGGCGCGGAGCGCCCACATGGCCTCGATCAGCTGCGGCACGCTACGCGCGAGCAACGGGCATGGCGGAAATTGAGCCTTGGCCCAGCCCACCTTCTCCGGGTCCGTGTGGACCGCGGTGAACGGGGTCAGTCCGGCCGGGCGGGGCGTGGCCTGGCAGTCGTGGGTCCGGCCGCGAGCCTGGGCGTGCAACACCTGGCGGATTGCCTCGGTGCGCCCGGCTGGGCGAGGGCGAGGGTTGGGCTTGGCAGCGCCGGTCACGACGTCACCGCCTTGTACAGCCGCCGCACGGCCTCGACGGTGATGGCGAGGGCGGTGGCGATGCCGGCGGCCGGAACGCCGGCGACGGTCATCGTCACCACGCCGGTGAGCACGATCGCGGTGATGGCCACGATGGTGCCGGGGATCCGGGTCGTCGCGGCGGGGTACGGCTCGCCGGCGAGTTCCCGGGTTCCGGAATCATGGCCGGAGCTGATGGTGGACATGCGTTTCCCTTTGGTCGGGGCGGGGAGGGCGCATCCGCCCTCCCGGCCGTCTCATCCGTGCGGTGCTCCAGCGCGGCGGTCTAGGTAGGTCCGCGCCTGGCGGGTGGCGAGCCGGCGCCACGCTCCGAGTTGCCGCTCGGAGATGTCTGGCCGCTCCCCGCCTTCAGTCATGATGCGGCAACTCGGCGTGATCGAGGACTGATTCGCCGATAAAAGCTGTCCCACTTTTGAACGGAACACGGCGATTGCACGTGCAGACGCAACCTTCAAGGATCATGCACCCGGTTGTTTACCCGCTCCGAGCACCGGGTACGTTCGCCTTCGGATGCTGCGTGCCAGTCGCGCTTGTCCGTTGCGGAGCCCGCCTCAAGGTCTAGGAGAGCACCACAACCCGATCGTCCCGTTGCCGCGGGACGCCGGACATAACGCCGGTTCGGCCGAGCCAGCCCTCTTCAGCGGCCCATCGCCGAACCGGCGTCGCATTTCTGCATCAGGGACATCAGGGAGAGGATGCACTCCCGACGACGGGGCCTGAACTCTGAGTCGCCAGGCGGTCGCCTGCAGTCGCTACGGCTGTCAGCATGACACAGACCTCTGACATCCGGTCATCCTCACCATGCCGACCAGTACGACCGCGGCGACAACCACGATGTCACCAATCCGACACGTGCTCTGAGCCGGCTCAAGGCCAATAATCCCGTGGCCTGCGGTCGTGCGGTCCTGTCAGGGTGACCGGCATGACGCGCGCTTTCCTTCCCGGTATCCAGCTGGCTCAGCTGTTCTACACCGAGGTCGTCGCACCCATCCTCGACGCTGCGCTCCCAGGAACGCCGTACTCGGCTGCGCTGATCGGCTATGGCTCGGAGGTGCAGGGTTTCGACACGCCGCGCTCCACCGACCACGCCTGGGGTCCGCGGCTGACGGTGTTCCTGGCAAGCCGGGACTTCGACACGCACGCGCAGCAGCTGGATGCGCTACTCGACCGGGAGTTGCCGGAACAGTTCCGCGGCTACCCGGTCCGCTTCCCCTTCCCCGATGACACACCGGCTCGGCACTGGGTACACATCACCGACCTTCACGCCTTCTTCACCGACCAACTCGGCGCCGATGCCGCCAGGGACCTGTCGACCGCCGAGTGGCTGATGGTTCCCACCCAATTGCTGCGGGAACTGACCGGCGGCGTGATCTTCCACGACGATCTGGACCGGCTCACGGCCTACCGCAGCCGCCTGACTTGGTATCCCGACCAGATCTGGCGCTACGTGCTGGCCTGCCAGTGGATGCGCCTGTCCCAGGAAGAGCCGTTCGTCGGGCGCTGCGGCGAAGTCGACGACGACCTGGGCTCCGCGATCGTCACCGCCCGGCAAGTACGTGACCTGATGAAACTGTGCCTACTGATGTACCGGACCTACCCGCCCTACAGCAAGTGGCTGGGCACCGCGTTCGCCGCCCTGCCCTGCGCCACCGTCCTCACCCCGCTGCTCACCGGCGCACTGACCGCATCCACCTGGCGAGAACGCGAACGACACCTATCCCCGGCCTACGAGCACGCCGCAGCCATGCACAACAGGCTGGGGCTGACCGATCCGTTGGACACGCACGTCCGCCACTTCCACAGCCGGCCATTCCTCGTCCTCGACGCTCATCGCTTCACCGACGCCCTACTCGCCACGATCACCGAGCCCGCCCTCAAAGCCCTGACCCCGGTTGGGGCGATCGACCAATACGTCGACAGCACCGACCTGACCGACCGCAACCACACCAGGCGCCGCGCCCAATACATCGCCGGGCCAGCGGCCCTGGGCTAGACCGCGCCGACTGCACCCTGACGATCACGCCATACACTCTCCGAGGACTCCAGAAACTCCTCGCGACCACAGCGACCACAGATCTTGAGCAACCGCATAGAACCATCTACCTATGAGCAAGACGACGGCAAGGATCAACCTGCCCCCCATAGCCACTCACAAAGGTGTTGGACGGCGATTGAGACGATTCCGCGAGCCGCCACCATAATCAGAGCCGCCGTTAAGCTCTTTGCCGACCAGACGGTCAGCAGTTTGGGACACGATTGCGGCAGTGGAAGCTAGATCTTGAAGCCCTGCTTCGCGACGGTGAAATGGCCTGTGAATCAGGCACATCGGGTTCTGCGAACCTCAACAGGTGCGCGCCCGCTACGAGCTGAGCTTGCAGCTCATGCAGAGTGCTCCCCGCTCGTGGCGCAGCGGATCAACGAGCAGGACTTCGGTGAGACCTGTCGCTCGCGCCGCCGGCGAAGATGGCTGCCGTTCCACGGACCGCTGGCCAAACCGACCGCCTGCGCGTCTGCGAGCCATCTCAGGACCCTTGTTCACGCACCCACTGATCGGCAGCAGACCGTGCCGCCGCCCGCCAGTACTTGGAACTGCCGATGCAGCAATCAGCCCTCGGACAACGTGCTTTCACCGTCAAATCTGGCGTTAACACTATCGAGTGAGTCGGCTGCCCTCGAGATTGACAGCTCAATTGCTGGTATTAGTCTCGCACTCAGACCGATGGCCGCCTGGCGGTGCGCGGCAGCCGCATATCTGTTTTCAGCCCGGCCAGGCTCGATCTACGGCGCATTCCGATATCGCATCACGTTAGTGTCGTGGGTATTCTTGCGGATCCTGTCGGCGCTATCGGCCTTACGCATTTCGCGTTCGGGCAGCCATGGGAGGCATCTGACGATGAACGCATCTTTCCCTTTCCAGCCTTCGGATCCGCGTCGTGACGAGCCGGTGCTGCCGGTGGTGGCGATCAGGCCTGCTTCGCTTTCCGTCTCGACGCAGCTGATGCAGGATGCGGTGCCGGCTGACGGAGTGTCGGTGGGGAACTGGGAGTGGAATCAGGAGGCGTTGTTCGCCAACCCCTTCAAGGACGGTCGCGAGGAGGCTTTGGTCCTCGACGTCGAGGGGCGGCTGACCTATCTGGAGCGTACGGACGAGAGCAGTACCGGGTGGCGTCAGGCGCCTGTCGCGGCGGCCACGGGCTCGGTGTTCGCCGAGGTGGTGGTTGCCGTGCATCCCAACGGCGGAGTGTATGCCTTCGCAGCACCGCGGATCACCTCGGCGAAGGACACCATCGCCGTGATGGTGTTCCTGCTCGGCAAGGAGGGGGAGCGCGGTGTTGTGGCCCAGTGCTCCTGGGATCTGCAGACGAACGCTGTCGGCTTCTCGAAAGACAACGCCTATGCCATGCTGGCGCGGAACTTCAGGTCGGTTCAGGTCTCGTACTCGCCGGACGCCGGGCCCACTATTGCGGGCGCCTGGCTGGCCGGGGAGCCCTACAGCCTGATCTCGGCGTCCATACCCGCCTATGGGGGCCAGACGCATCCGTGGACCTGGGACTCCGGGGGTGTCGTTCCGCAGGGGGGCCCTTCCCTGGCCGGCGTCGGTTACCTGCCGTATTCCGCCGCGCTCAATGCCGCCCGCGTGCATGTGCTGTACTTCTTACAAGGCAGTACCCTGACTCGTTTGACGCAGGTCGGGTTCGACAGGTCGGCGAGGGTGAGTACGACTCAGGTGGCCACGTCCGTCGCGCGATTCTGCGGGACGCTGAACATCCCGAATCTGCCCCGCCGCCCCGAGAACCAGATGAGCGATGTCGCGGCGGTGTACCTGGATGTGGACGGCGATCTCGTCGTCAGCTACCTGGACAGTTCCCGGCAACCGGCACAGCAGGTGGAGTTCCGGACCAGCGGGCTCGGCTTCGACTCGGCGACCTGTTGGCAGGACGCCGACGGTATGGCGCACATCTTCGGCCTGGACGGCTCGGGCACCCTGCGAGTGCTGCATCAGAGGGCTTGGGACAGCCTGTCCATCTTCCTACCTGGCGAGTACAAGTGGCCCGTTGTACCGGGTTGGACCCGGGCCGCCGTGGCCGGGGCGGAGGCCGGGATCGGCGGGTATGACCTGATGGACGCGCGCGACCGGTTGGTGGCGTTCGACTACTCCGGGTCCGGCAACTCCGACCATCTGCTGGCTTTCCGTCCAGGAGTCGGGACGGTGCGAGTTCTGGAACGTACTCCCGGCCGGCCCGACTTCGACGCCGTGACCTCATCGGAGGGTCTGCCCGGGTACGACTTCCGTAACGACGCGGACACCGTGACAGCCTTCGACTACACCGGTTCCGGCTCCGCCGACCACGTGATCGCCTACCGGCCCGGCGCGGGCAAGTACTCGGTGTTCACCCGATCCGAAGCCGGCGACGGGCTCCGGCCCGTCACCGGCGTGCCCTCGGGCGGGATCGGCGAGTGCCTGACCAATCCCGCGGACCGACTCGTAGCTTTCGACTACGCCGGCACGGGCAAAGCCGATCACCTGCTGTGCTACCGGCCGGGCACGGGCCGGGCGTGGGTCATCGCCCGCGGGGCGAACGGCCCGACCGTGCTGGCGTCCTTCACCAACGGCCTCGGCGGATTCAGCCTGGGCAATTCGATCGATCAGGTCATCGGCTTCGACTATGCCGGCACCGGCTCCCCGGACCATCTCCTGGCCTATCGGCCGGGCGCCGGCATGGTCTACGTCCTGGCCTCCGACGGCCACGGTGCCTTTCACGCCGTCGTGCGCAACGACACCGGCGGCATCGGCGGCTGGGACCTCCTGCGGCCCTACGATCGGCTCGTCCCGTTCGACTACACCGGGCTGGGCGCCGCGGACCACCTTCTGGTCTACCGTCCTGGAAACGACAGGTACTACGACGACGGGGATGCCAGGGTTCTGCAACGCGTCGGCACCACGACCACCTACCGCGCCATCGTGAGAAGCATCCACGGCCTCGGTGGTTATGCCTTCGACTCGAGGGCCGACACGGTCATCGCCTACGACTACAACAGCGTCGGCAGCCTCGGCTACCTGGTCGCCTATCGTCCCGGCGCCGGCCGGGTCACCGTCATGAGACAGCGGGACCGCGTGGTCGCGCCGGTATACCAGGCACCTCCCGGCGCGTCCCTGCCAGTCACGGTGGGCCTGCACACCGGGGTCAGGGAATTCCGGCTGGACCCCTATCCGGACTACAAGCCGTCCGAACTGATCAAGATGAGCGGTACGACCTCGGCCGAGGCGTACTGCCTCGCCACCCAGGACGTCACGACCTCGGCCTGGCAGACGGACAAGGTGCGGCTGCCCCAGGCCGATTCCGGTCGGCATCCCTTCGTGGTCTCGCACTACGTCGCCACCGCGACCCTGCTGTCGGATCAGGGTTCGCCGATGCCCGGCCACAGCGTCAGCATCTCCGCGGACTCGCTGGTCGAGGTGCAGGTCGGCGCGGTCTCCTACCAGGTGGGGCCGGGCCGGGCGATAGCCGTCGCGACGGACGGTACGGGGCGGCTGGTCGTGTCGATCGCCGCACGAGGACTCACCACCCCCGTCGTCCACATCAGGGCGGACGGCCTGGAAGCCGGTGCCGCGATCGACTTCGCCGCCGGGGTCAACGAGTTCCTGGCCGGAACCGGTACCCTGCCCTCCCAGACCGGCAGGTTCACCCCGGAACTGTTGGAGAACGCGCAGACCACGCCCAACGCGGCCGGGATGGCCGCGGCACCGCTCGCCGACTGGAAGAAGCTGAGAGAACGAGGCCTGACTCCCGCCGTCGTCGTGGACCACTGCGCCAACATGTACGCCAAAGCGGCCGGCGACGGTCGGCTCCGAGCCACCGCCATCGGCGACGAGAGCTCAGGCGATGGCTCAGGCGATGGTCCGGGTGGCGGCGACCAGACTCAGCCGATCATCGGCTACGTCATCCAGCTCTGGGATCCCGACCGCCCGGCGTACCAGGTCTTCCGCAGCCAGGAGGAGCTTGCCGCCTATCGCTCGTACCGCGACAGCCATCCCGCGTACGGCGGCTGGTGGGACGACTTCGTCAACTGGGCCTCCGACGTGTGGGAGGGCGTCAAGACCGGTGCGGCCCGGGTCGCCGAGGTCATCGTCTCGACCGTGGTCGAGGTCGCCGTCTGGATCGGGCAGGCCGTCGTCTCCCTGGGCGAACTGGTCATCGCGGCCGTCGAACAGGCCGCCCAAGCCGTGGAGGCCGTCTTCCAGATGGTCGCCGACACCGTTGTGCGGGTCATCGACTGGCTCAAGGCCCTGTTCTCGCTCAAGGACATCTGGAACACCAAGACGGCGCTCGAAGCCGTCATGCGCGCCGCGATCGGCTATGCGCGTTCCTCCGTCCGGCACTTCGGAGACGTGACGGACGGCTGGTTCAAAGAGCAGGAAGCCGTGGTCCACTCCCTGTTCGCCGACTTGAAACAGCGCTACGCCGACACCAGGGTCGGCGACTTCCCCAACAAGATCCCGCCCGCCACCGACTCCTTCGGCGACCAGCTGGAACCGGAGAGCCTCCAACGAGATCCCCAGGCCAGTTGGATGCTGAATCAGGTGTGCGGCCAGAACAGCCGGGATCCGGCGTCCTTCCGGATGTCCGCCGCCCTCGGCGACGCTGTCGGCGGCGCGTGGGACGACCTCGTCGCCGCGTGGCAGAACGCGCACGTCGGCACCGATCTGGCCGCCGCGGTCGACGACATCGGTGACATGTTCCTGGCGCTCTTCGGCTCCGGGAGCGGGCCGACGGCGATGTATCTCCTGCTGGATGCCCTGGAGCACCTGATCAGCGCCCTGATCAAAGCGGCCGACCTCATGGTGCAGACGTTCGTCGCGTTCGTGACCGCCGTGTTGGCCACGATCGACTCCGTCCTGTTCGAGTACGAGCTGTCCTTCGGCTTCGTCAACACGATCTACGACTGGGTGCAGACATCGGCCGGCGTGCGGCAGCCTGAGAAGTTGACCATCGGTGGCCTGGTGGTGCTCATCATGGCGTTCTTCGGCACGACGGGGTACAAGCTGGCCTTCGGTGTCGACCAGCCGCCGGTCCCGGACGGCACGCCACCGGTGATCCCGCCGCCCCCGCCGTGGCACGGCTCTGGTTCGGAGCAGGGCCGCGCCGGTGCTCAGCGCGACCCGGCTGACGTGGCGGTGGACCTCGTCCGGTTCCAGTGTTACGGCAACTTCGCCGTCGGATCTCTGGCCCCGATATTCGCGACGATCACCGACATCTTCTGGGCGCCCGCGAGCATACCTGTGATAGAAGATCCGTTCAGTGTCAGGATCAACGCGATCATGACGTTCTTCGCGTACGTCGGCATGGGCGTGCCGTCCATCTACGGGGTGGACGACTACCACACCCTGGCCGTGGCTCCCTGGATCATCTGGTGTGTCTTCTGCGCCCCCTGCCTCTTCACGGGGCTGCGGCCCGAGGCGGCGGCGTCCTTCAAGAACTTCGCCGTCCCCGCCCTCAACATCGGCCCGTTGGCGACCGCCGGCTTCGGTGTGCTCGCCCTGGTGTTCACCTGCCTGGCGAACGTGTCGGCACCGACGAGTCCCGCGACCTGGGTGACCGGCGTGACGACGCCGATCTCGTTCATCACCCAGTCCGTCCGATGGCTGAGCCGCAAGATCGCGCCGCCGCCGGGACTGATCCTCAACCATGTCGTCGCCGGCGTGAACATGATCGCGAACCTGACGAGTCTGCTCACGCCCTGCTTGGTGGCCGCTGTCGAGCTCAAGATGCCGCCCCGGGTGGACGTGGGCGGACAGCTGCCGGGCGGCGCCCTCGGCATGGTGTATGCCCAGACCCTCAGCGCCGTTGACGGCACCCCGCCGTATCAGGCCTGGGAGATAACCTCGGGCGAACTTCCCGACGGTCTGTCGCTCGACGCGGACACCGGGAGGATCAACGGAGCCCGGACGACGATGGCGACCACGATCACGAAGGTGTCGGTACGCTGCAAGGATTCCTACGGGCCGCCGCTCTATACCGAACCGTGGCAGATCACCATCGCCGCCCCCGCCGCGAGCCCGGTCCACGGACTCACCGTCCACGGCGGCAACGGGCAATCCGCTCAGGGCGGCACGGTCTTCGGGTCTCTGCTGAGCGTGGCGGTCACCGACGCTTCCCGCATCCCGGTCGCCGGTGCCGTCGTCGTCTTCACCACACCCTCGACGGGTCCCACGGGTTCCTTCCCGGCTGGATCGACCGCCAAGGCGGTCAGCGACGCGAACGGCTTGGCCATCGCGCCCCCGCTGACCGCCGGGATGACGGCCGGGACCTATTCCGTCACCGCTGAGGTCCGCGGCGTGGCTACGACAACCTTCCAGGCTGCGAACACGGCGACCCCGATCCGGAGGGTGGAACCGGCGCCGAACACCACGCCGCAGACCGTGCAGGTCGGTCAGACCTTCCCCCAAACCCTGGCCGCCCAGGTACTCGGGGAGAACGGTGTGCCAGTGCGGGGCGCGAGTGTGATCTTCACCGTTGTCGCGGAGCCTCGGACGGGCGCGGCGGCATACTTCCCCGAAGGCAGCATTTGCCGGGCGTACTCCGACGCGACAGGCACTGCGACCGCCGACCCCCTCACTGCGAACTGGCAACAAGGCCATTACACCGTTCAAGCGTCGGTGCCGGAGGCACCCGTACAAGCCGCGCAGTACGACCTCACCAACACAGTTTCCGCGCCTGCGGCGATAGCTCCGTTCCCCGGCACGACACCTCAGCAGACCCGAGTGAACACGGAACTGGCGATGAGACTCGCTGTGGCGGTGACCGATGCGGCCGGAGGGCCCTACGCCGGGGCGGCGGTGCTGTTCACCGCACCGGAGACCGGCGCATCAGGGTTCTTCGTCATCGGCGGAACGCCCTCGATGCAGGCTGTGGCGTATACCGACTCCACCGGCCTGGCGACGGCGCCGGCATTCACGGCGGGTCCGACGTCCGGGACCTACACGATCACCGCAAGTATCGCCTCGACGGGGCCTGGAACCGCCCTGGAGACGTCGTTCTCGGTCACCAACACGCTGCCGACTCACGCAGCGGATGAAAGGCGCCGCCGACACTAGTGTGACTGTCTGTGTACCGCTACAGACACGGCGATGGGCATGAAAGAGGCCCCCACGCAGGTGAGAGCCTAGAATCGCAGATCGAACAAATGTGCCTCCGGAGGGGACACAGTAGACCACTATCGCACCGACCTGCGGCAGCGAGGCGGTTGCGTACGCATCACGGGCCTCTACTACACAAACTAATCTTCGGAGAAAAGCCAGTCCCTTCTCCGCGCGCAGTCGTAGCTGCTGGAGAGATCAGCGTGGGCGGCCAGGCGCAGTAGGGCGCGGCGGCTGCCAGCAGTGGCGTGGCGAGCGGGGCGGTGAGGTGGACGTACAGACGCAGGGGTCTGGGTCTCCCCGGGGCGAAGGCGGCGGCCGGCAGCGTAGTCAGAGCTGGCTGATCGACAGGACGACCGGGCCCGGGCCCAGTGTCGTGAGGCCGGGAGAGGCCAGGCACTGCAAGGGGTTGGGAGTGACGAACACGACCTGCTCCAAGACCGTGTCTCCGGTGAAACGCCCGGCGGTGATGCTGCCGCTGAACGTGACGGTGACCTGCCCGGCCGCGTTGTTGAGCGCACGGTTGAAGGCGAACGTGCTCGTGGTGCCGTCGCTCCAGCGAAAGATGCGAGTTCCCGCCCGCCCGGATAGCAGCGTGGCGCAAGACAAGGAAGCGCTGAAATCCTCCCGGTAGGTTCCGGCGGTGATCCCCGGATCGCTGGAGGAACACGCGGCGAGGCTGCCCGTGACGGATGTGCGGACCGTCTGGGTGGTCAGCAGCAGTCCCGGGCTGTAGCTGACGGTTTCGGTGCCGGCGCAAGTGACGTCGATAGATACTGCGTGTGCGGCGGTTGGGGCACAGAGGCCGGCCAGCACCAGACCGACGCACCCGATCAAGCTGCGGATTCTCACGGTGATCCCTCGCGGACGGTGATGGGGCATGGCTCAGCCTGCCGGTCTTCCGCCCGGGCGACTATCGCTCGATCGAGTGAATGCGCTTCCTGATTCACTGAGGCGAACATGCCTGCCGCGCCGAACCAGCTCGTACCTGGCCGACGTCGTCGCCAACGCCGGCCTCGACCCCGACCGCATCGGGTTCGCCCACCCCACCAACCGCCGGCGCCCCACCTGACCCGACCACCCCCGGGAACTCGCGCCAGTTCCCCGAATGTTGCGGTGCTGGATGTCGTGCGGGCCGAAGCTGCCATAGATACCTCAGCCCTCGGAAGCGTCTGGGTTTCGTCCGGGACGAAAGGTTCGTCACGAATGTCGAGGGGCTCGCGTGTCGAATTCGAAGCCGACCGTTGCGGAGAAGTTGGTGTCGCGCAGCTGTGGTTGGTGCGGCGTCGAGATGCCGTATAGCGGTAAGGGCCAGCCGCCGTCGTTCTGCTGCAAGGCGCACCCCGTGTCGTGAACTCGCCACCTCGCGCCGTCGACCGCTCCGCCGGACTGGACGCCGGCCTGCTACGTTCGGGCAGGATATCAACACACGCACAAAGCCGAGGGATTATGCGCATGTCAACTGCTTCCGACAGCCGTCACCACGAGCCCACGCCCAAGCCCCGTCCCAAACCCAGAACCGCGACGGCCCGCCGGGCCCTGGGTCTGGCGGTGAGCGTGCCCGTCGCCACCGCCATGCTGATCGGCCAGGGCACTGCCTTCGCCGCCGAGAAACCCGTCGGCGCGAGTGCCGCCGCCGCGTACCGTGCCCTGGATTCCGCCGATGACCAGATAGCCACGAACCTCGACACCAGGAGCCAGGACCCGCGGCTGGCAGGCAGCACCCTGAGCGGCATCGTGGTGGACGCCGGGTCGGGGCAGCAGGTGTGGGATCACGACGCCGCGACCACGCTGATGCCCGCGTCCAACATGAAGCTCGCCACCACCACCGCGGTGCTGACCGTGCTCGGCCCCGACCACCGGTTCACCACCAAGGCCGTCTACGGCGGCGGCACCCTCACCCTCGTCGGCGGCGGCGACCGGGTCCTGACCACCGCCGACCTCACCACGCTCGCCAACACGGCCGTCGCCTGCCTGAAGAACGCCGGCATCACCTCGGTGAAGGTCCAGGTCGACGACAGCCTCTTCCCCGAGCCGACCCTTGCCACCGGCTGGAACCCCGACTACTACGACGGTGCCACGATCGCGCCCGTGCGAGCCCTGGTGGTCGACGAGCACAGCGTCATGGACACCTCCATCGACGCCGGTCAGGTCTTCGCCAAGCAACTGGCCGCCAAGGGCCTCACCGTCACCGGCGATGTGACGCGAGGCAAGACCACCGGCTCGGACGTGCCAGTGGCCGTGCACCGCTCGCCCACACTGTCCGCCATCGTCAAACAGATGCTCAAGAAGAGCGACAACGACATCGCCGAGACGCTGCTGCGGATGACCGCTCTCGGCGCCGGCCGACCGGCCACCTTCGACGACGGCGCGGCCGTCGTGCGCCACGTGCTGAGCGACGTCTACGGGATCGGGCTGGAGAACTTCCAGGACTACGACGGCAGCGGCCTCTCCCGCTCCGACCGCCTCTCGGCCCGAACCATCGCGGACATCCTGAAGGTGGACAGCGACCCTGGCTACAGCTGGCTGCTCCAGCCCATCATGGACGGCCTGCCCGTGGCCGGCGAGGCCGGCAGCACACTGGGCCCGGAATGGGACCGGTTCACCACTCCCGAATCCAAGTGCGCGGTCGGCAAGGTCATGGCAAAGACCGGCACCCTGACCGGCGCCATCGCCCTGAGCGGACTCACCAAGGGCCAAGACGGCCGCTGGAAGATCTTCTCCTTCGTGGAGAACAACGCGACCACCCCCAACATCGACGTCAAGCACACCTTCGACGGCCTCGCCGCGACGGTCAACGGCTGCTGGACGTAAGGCCCGAGCTGCGTAACGCCGTAGCGGCGAAGCAGCATGCCGTGCCGCTGAACGAACCGGGCCGCGCGCGGTGACCACACCGCGGCCGGCCCACTCATTTCATACTGCGAAGACGTCGACAAAACGAAGATGGACACGACCGAGGAAAATGCCTCATACGTGCCCATCTGGGGGTGCTCCCGGTAGGATTCGAACCTGCGCACCCACCTCCGGAGCGGCTTGCGATTTCCGGAGTATTCCCAGTTGGCGGCTCATGACGGGGATTCAACGCAACAGCTCGGACCCGACTCGGACCCAACCTCGTCTCGCGATGCTCTTCGATTTGATGGCGATCAGTTCGCTGGGGGCGCCGCCAAGAGGCTCATCGCCCGGTTGGCACTGGTCAAACCTCACGCCGAAGTAGGTCGCGTCATGGCGAAGAGGTCGCCGGCTGCCCGGCCGGGTACGTCTGGTTATCGGAACGAACATAGCTGCCGTCGCGCCAACCGGAAGAGACGTCTAAAAGCTTAGGAGTGTATACGCGTTGGTACGTTCCGCTGATGGCGAATGCGGTCAATGCGAACGGAGCCGACGGCCGGTCGCCCGGGTTGGTGATTTTAAGATGCAGGAGATTGCCAGACGTGTCAACGTACTGCATGTCGAGATAGTACGCACAGTAAAATTTCTGCACCTTGGAGTCGATAGTAATGTCGAAGCTACCACCAGGACCGATGGAGACCGAATGCCCTTCGAAGTAACTTTCCGAGCCTTGCATCAGACTTGGATGCGGATCGTCGAGATTCAGGGCAGCCCTTACGGCGTCTTCGCCACCCGCGCCACAACAAGGGGGATACAAGACCTCGCTGATGGGTGCCTCGCGCTGTAAGACGACCGGCTTAATATCAACAATCCGGACTGCAGTACCGCCCGTGTTCACGATCGTCAGCTTGTACCAGTATTGACCAACATGAGCAGAATCCTGCTTACTCCAGAAAGCATGATAGCCTGGCTTACTATAAACCTCGCCAAACTTGTTGAAGAGGTATTCGCGCTCTTCCTCGGCAGTAGGCAGGTACTTGGAAGCCAATAGCCCTCCCTCCGAATGTGCGCTCAATACCACTTTGATACCATTGGCTGATCCTGCCAGCGGCCCACTCGCCGGATCGTAGCTGGGCGAGGATCGAGCAGACTGGCCGCCCGCCGCAGCAGAGTTTATCGGCTGTTCCGACTGCGAGTGTTCTGAACCACCAAGCGCCGCAAGAGCCAAGAAGGCGCCAAGTGCAATGGACATGGCTGCTGCGACGATTGCAACCGCGGCCTTACCTGATAGGCCATTTATCTGCTTACCGCGTACGAGCTGGTTTACTTCCCCACCCTGAGAGGCGCGTGCACTCTGCTGCACCTCCACATCGTTGCCAACAGGATCCTGATCGCGCGACGGCATCATCGATCGAGTCTCTCGCTCACTCAGTGGAGCACGTCAATGATTGATCTGGTCGCCGCCAGCTTGGTAGACGCGAGCGCCCTTCCCACTTGCAACAGCCGTCTGCTGGATCACCGTCCCCCGTCCGGTGTTCGAGCCTCCAAACTCGCCTATTAGCGTATCGAGCGCATCGGCGGCATCGGGGAAGTCCCGGAGAAGGCGCCGGAACCGTCCGCTCCACTGGGCAAGAAGCTCTCGGCGTGTTTCTGGGTCACCAATTTCACGAGCGTGATCAAGCTCGGCCTGAGAGTCATCCAGGTCGCGAGCCACGCTGTCTGACTGTTCGGGGTGGAAACGCCGCCAGAGTGAGATAACGCCCGCGCGACACCCATTCCAAGTATCTGTAAGCATTAGCGTGACGACCGTCTTTGCGGCAGATGCGGCCAACTGGCCCAATTCTTCGCTCATTCGCGCCCCCTTAGAGAATGACCTGCAGTGCTGATACTAGCCGCTCCTGTAGCTGGTGTGTAAGGGTACTGGGACGCTACGAGCGAGCACCATGGCCTTCGCAGGGGGACTTCGACCTTGACCGCGATGGCTCAGCCGAGGTCCATCTCGACGAGGCCAACTGATGTTCGTCTTCGAGGCCGGAGAAGTACCGCGCACTCGTGGAGCTTTCATAGGTGGGAAGCCGGCTCACCACAGTCATAGACCTGTCGACTGTGGTGGCGAGATGCCGCCGAGGAAGCTCGGAGGGTGCAACCTGTTCACCGATCCGGACTGGCCCGGAGAGGATCGTCTCCTTCCTCTGTAGTGAGAGGCTGTTGTTCAACCGAACAGAACGTGTGGCGTGGTCTCGTTCGTGTGACTTGGTGTCAATGCACGCATAAAGACAGGGCCTCCTGTGTAGCTCGTGGGTGTTAAGTCCAATGAGCACGCAGGAGGCCCTGGTGTCTTCTTTGTACGCGATCGACGACCGTGACGCCGTGCGACGCGCCGTGTCGTGCGACTGTCTGGCCCACCGCCACGGCAACGCCGCCGATCGCCCGGTGCGCCAGCGGGCGTATCTGACCGACATGTCCGATGCCGAGTGGGCGGCGACCGCGCCGCTGATCCCGGCGCCGGCGTGGATGGGCGGCCGAGGCGGGCGGCCGGAGGGCTACTGCCACCGGGAGATGATCGACGCGGTGCGGTATGTGGTCGACAACGGGATCAAGTGGCGGGCGCTGCCGGTCGACTTCCCGGCATGGGATGCGGTGTACCGGTTCTTCCGGCGCTGGCGCGATCAGGGCCTGCTGACGATGTGGCACGACCGGCTGCGCCGGGCGGTGCGGGTGCGCGAAGGCCGCGAGCCGGAGCCGAGCGCCGGAATCGTGGACTCCCAGTCGCTGCGCGGGGCGGAGACCGTCAGCGCGACGCGACGCGGCTACGACGGCGGCAA
>JABFWL010000159.1 GCA_013362315.1 Catenulispora sp.
ACTGCCACAACGGGTTAGGGGCGTCCCCGTCGGGGGTCTTGAGCAGGAAGTAGCCGTTCACTTCCTTGGGTCCGTCGCCGTCGGCGAGGTAGCGGCCGTTGGCGGTGACGTCGAGTTGGTAGACGGCCTGTCCGGTGATCGCGACGCCGGGCACGTGCCAGGTCACGACGCAGCGCCAGTCGTTGCCGGGGCCCTCGGGCGCGGCGAGGCCGTCGCCCTTGGTGCACGCGGCGCCGGCCGCCAGCTGCGCCTCGGTGATCGGCGGCCGGTGCAGTTCGGCCTCCTGCAGCCGGTACAGGTGCGCGAAATCGGCGGCGAGCGACTTCTGCAGCTTCTCCTGCGTGATGCCGGAGCCGGTCCCGGCTCCGGCGACGGCCAGCACGCCGACGGTCGCGGCGAACAGCCCGGCCAGCGGCGCGACCCCGAAGGTCAGCGTCCGGCGCCCGGCGCTGTCGACGGTGAGGTTGGTGAAGTCGCGGCGCAGGAACACCAGATACGCCAGCGCCGTCGCCACCACGGCCCAGACCAGGCTCACCGCGACACCGATCAGCAGAGGACTGAGTTGCTGGGGAGCGGTGAACAGGCCGTTCCAGGAGATGAAGGCATAGCCGGGCAGCGCGAGCCGCACCGCCACCGGCAGCGGCAGCATCTGCGCCAGCTGCATCGCCAGCGCGGCGACGACCGGCACCAGCAGCCCCATCGGCGAGCGTCCGAGCGCCACCGAGCCGAGCAGCCCGATGGCGGCCAGCGCCAGTGTCGGCGCCAGCGCGCAGACCCAGGCCAGCAGCACCTTGCCGGCGGCGTCTCCTCCGGACAGCGGATGCCCGTCCAGCCCGATCAACGGCTTGTCCCCGACCGCGAGCAGGCCGCCGGCGAGGCCGGAGGCGGCGAGGCCGGCGACCAGCAGCAGGATCACGGTCGCGGCGGCCAGGGCCTTCGCCGCGAAGATGCGGCGGGGCGAGCGGACCGCGACGAGCAGGTGCCGCCAGGTGCCCAGCCGGTCCTCGGCGGCGAAGACGTCGCCGGCGACCAGCGAGGTCAGCAGCGGCAGCGCCCAGGTGCCGGCGAAGCCGAGCACCACCAGCGGGCCGGACCAGCCGGAGGCGTGCATCCAGCGGCCGAACAGGGTGTCGGAGGGCAGCGTGGCCTGCTGCTTGATCGCGGCGACCGCCAGGCCCGGGCCGAGCAGGCAGGCCAGGATCAGCAGCCTGACACGCCAGGGCGAGAACAGCTTCACCAGCTCGAACCGGTAGGCGCGGCCCACCGGGACCGGGCTCGGCGGCGCGGCGGGTCGGGCGCCGGCGAGCGGGCTCTGGTCCAGGGTCGCGGGTCTCCGGCTGTCCTGTTCTCGGGCTTCGGCGGACTCGGCGGACTCGGCGGACTCGGCGGACTCGGCAGGCCTGGTGGCCTCGTCGGACTCATCAGGCTGCTGCTCGGTGAGCGCCAGAAACGCCGCCTCCAGCGGCGAGACCACCGGAGCGAGCTCCCGGACCGCGATCCCGGCGCCGACGAGCCGCACCACCAGCTCGTCCAGCGCCGGCACCGGCGCGCGCACCACGACCACCTCAGGGTCCTGCCGCACCGGCGTTTCGAAGGCTTCGACGACGCTCAGCCCGGCCACCTCGCGGGCGACCCGGCGGGCGGTCTCGGGGTCCGAGGTGCGCACGCGGTAGTCGAGTTCCCGGTTCTCGGCCGAGAGCTTGGCCAGCGGCCCGGAGAAGACCACGCGGCCGGTCGACAGGATCGTCACCTCGGAGCACAGCGCCTCGAGATCGTCCATGCGGTGGCTGGAGAGCACCACCGTGGCGCCGTCCGCGGCCAGCCGGCTCAGGACGCCGTGCACGTGCCGCTTGCCCGCCGGGTCCAGGCCGTTCGACGGCTCGTCCAGCACCAGCAGCCGCGGTTTCGTCAGCAACGCCGCGGCCAGCCCGAGCCGCTGCCGCATGCCCAGCGAGAAGCCGCGCACCTTGTCGTCGGCGACCTCGGTCAGTCCGACTTGCTCAAGCGCTTCATCGACGCCTGCGGCGCGCACGCCGCCGCGGCGCAACCCGGCCAGCGCGGTCAGATTCTGCTTGGCGGTCAGCGTCGGATACAGTCCGGGTCCGTCCACGAACCCTGCGATCCCCTCGGGCGCCGCCAGCGCCCGCCCCATCGGGGACCCGAGTATCTCCAGCCGGCCTTCGTCGGCGACGGCGAGGCCGAGCAGCAGACCCAGCAGCGTGGTCTTGCCCGCGCCGTTCGGCCCGACCAGTCCGTGGATCTGGCCTGGTGCCACATGCAGATCGACGCGGTCGAGCGCGACGACGTCCCCGAAGCACTTGGTGATCCCGTGGCCCCGTACCGCGGCAGTCGTCTCCATGAGCTCCTCTTTCGTTCAGCCCTGAGGAACGTAGGCAGATCATGTGACGTGCGTGCCTGCGTCGGCTTAATGCTCAGGAAACGGAAGAGGGCTGGCTCGCGGACGGGCCCGATCAGACCGGCGGCGGTGCTAACGGGTTTCTCACGCGTGTTCCACATACTCGACACCGTTTTGCCCGGGCCCGACCCGCATGTCATGATCGCTGATTTGTGATCACAGACTCCACGACGAACCCCGCGCACTCCGCACCGGCCGACTCCGACGACGGCAGGGACCACGGCGCCCACGCCGCCCGGGCCGGCGCCGCGGCGCTGATGCTCGGCGCGCTCGGCGTGGTGTTCGGCGACATCGGCACCAGCCCGCTGTATGCGATGCAGACCATCTTCACCAGCGACGGCGGACAGGTCGGCACGGCACGCGACGCCGTCTACGGCGTGGTGTCGCTGGTGTTCTGGGCGATCACGCTGATCGTGTCGGTCAAGTACGTGACGTTCATCCTGCGCGCCGACAACCACGGCGAGGGCGGCATCATGGCCCTGACGGCGCTGATCCAGAAGCTCGACTTCCGGTCGGTGCGGACCAAGCTGCTGCTGGTCGCGCTCGGGATCCTCGGAGCGTCGCTGTTCTACGGCGACGGGATGATCACGCCGGCGATCTCGGTGCTGTCGGCTGTGGAGGGCCTGAAGGTGTCGGCGCCGGGTCTCGGCGACTACATCGTGCCGCTGACCGTCGTCATCGTGATCGGGCTGTTCGCCATCCAGAAGTTCGGCACCGCCTTGGTCGGCGGGCTGTTCGGGCCGGTCATGACGGTCTGGTTCCTGATCATCGGGGTGACCGGGGCCGCGGAGGTGGCCGCCCATCCCGGCATCATCAAGGCTCTGTCACCGACCTACGGCGCGGCGTTCCTGCTGCACCACGGCGTCGTCGCGTTCATCGCCCTGGCCTCGGTGGTGCTGGCGGTGACCGGCGCCGAGGCCCTGTACGCGGACATGGGCCACTTCGGCCGCGCCCCGATCCACCGGGCCTGGTTCTTTCTGGTCTTCCCCGCGCTGACCCTGAACTACCTGGGTCAGGGCTCGCTGATCCTGCGCCGGCCGAGCACCGTGTCCAACCCGTTCTTCCTGATGATGCCGGGCTGGGCGCAGCTGCCGATGGTGATCCTGGCGACCGTGGCCACTGTCATCGCCTCGCAGGCGGTGATATCCGGCGCGTTCAGCGTCACCCGGCAGGCCATGCAGCTCGGCTTCCTGCCGCATCTGACCATCCGCCACACCTCGGAGCACGAGATCGGCCAGGTCTACGTGCCGGCCGTGAACTGGTTCCTGTGCTGTGCGGTCACCGTGCTGGTGATCGGCTTCGAATCCTCCGCCTCGCTGGCCTCCGCCTACGGCGTCGCCGTGACCGCCACCTTCATCCTGAACACGATCCTGTTTCTGGCGGTGGCGCGCGTCCTGAAGGGCGCCGCGCCGTGGAAGATCGCCGTGGGCGCCTTGGTGTTCCTCACCATGGAGACCTCCTTCTTCGCCGCGAACCTCACGAAGGTGATCCACGGCGGCTGGCTCCCGCTGTTGGTCGCCGCGGCGGTGTTCACCGTGCTGAGTACTTGGCGCCGCGGCCGAGAAATCGTCACGCCCATCCGCACCGAGCTTGAGGGGCCGCTGCGCGCCTTCGTCGACGAGGTGAACGCCATGCAGCCGCCGGTGCACCGGGTCGACGGCGTGGCGGTGTTCCTCAACGCCAACATCGAGACCACTCCCCTGGCCCTGCGCGCCAACGTGGAGCACAACCACACACTGCACAAGACGGTGGTGATCCTGTCCCTCGTCGTCGCCCGGGTGCCGCACATCCCCGAAGCCAAGCGTCTGGCCTTCGACGACCTGGGACACCATGATGACGGCATCATCCACGTCACCGCGCACCTGGGCTTCCAGGACGAGCCCGACGTCCCGCGCATCATGCGCCAGGCCGCGGCCCACCCCGACGCCGGGGAACTGGCCGGCATCGATCCCGACACCGTCTCCTATTTCCTGTCCCGCATCGCCATCGTCCGCACCGACGCCAAGAGCATGCGCAGCTGGCGCAAACGACTGTTCCTCACCGTCGCCCACAACGCGGCCAGCCCGGTCGACTACTTCCGCCTGCCGGCCGACCGTAGCGTCATCATGGGCGCGCACGTGCCGGTCTGAGGAGCCCGCTCGAGATCAAGTCGGCGGCGGCGTCAGCGCTCTACCAGGCTGAGCTACAGGGCCGGAGCCCTGGCAGGATTTGAACCTGCGACCTCTCCATTAGGAAGTGGAAGTATCCGCTGCCTGCGCACCGAGCGGGCGAACCTTGTGCCGTAAGGCTAACGGTGTCGCTACGGCGCGGCCAGTGGTTTTCGCAGGCGGCCGCCCCTGGAATCTGTTCAGGGGTCGCCGACACGAAACCTTGACGCAACATCCGACCTTGGTGATAGTGAGGGCGTCGCAGTAGTCGCGGAACTCGCGCACCCCAAACCCCATCCCCACCGAAACATGACGGGCACCTGCGACACCGGCATGTTACCGGTAACATCACCGCCGCAAAGGAGTCAGTCCCACGATGCTCCACACCTCCCACGTCCGCCGCGCCGGAAGAAAGCTGCTGGCAGCGGCCACTGTCCTGGCCGCCACCGTCGGCGTCTCGGTCGCCGTCTCGACGCAGTCGCGCGCCGCCGTCACCGGCCCCTGCGACATCTATGCCTCCGGCAACACGCCCTGCGTCGCGGCCCACAGCACCACTCGCGCGCTCTACGGCACGTACTCCGGCAGCCTGTACCAAGTGCGGCGCGCCTCGGACAACGCCACGGCCAACATCGGCGTCCTGTCCGCCGGCGGCTATGCCAACGCCGCGGCCCAGGACAGTTTCTGCGCCAACACCACCTGCGTCATCACAGTCATCTACGACCAGTCCGGCCGCGGAAACCACCTCACGCAGGCCCCGGCCGGCGGGGCGGCCAGCGGGCCGGACAACCTGGCCGACGCCACCGCGGCGCCGACGGTCCTCAACGGCCACGCGGCGTACGGGGTGTTCGTGGCGCCCGGAACCGGCTACCGCAACGACCACACCAGCGGCATCGCGACCGGCGACCAGCCCGAAGGCGAATACGCCATCCTCGACGGCACCCATTACAACGGTGGCTGCTGCTTCGACTACGGCAATGCCGAAACCGACAACCACGATGACGGCAACGGCACCATGGAAGCCATCTACTTCGGCAACATCAAGGTCTGGGGCTACGGCAGCGGAACCGGCCCGTGGATCATGGCGGACATGGAGAACGGACTGTACTCCGGAGTCAACAAGGGCCTCAACAGCAACGACCCGACGATCAACTACCGGTTCACCACCGCCATCATCAAGGGCACCGCGAACCTGTGGTCGATCCGCGGCGGAAACGCCCAATCCGGCGGCTTGTCCACCTTCTACTCCGGACCCCGCCCCAACGTCGCAGGTTACAATCCGATGAAGAAGCAAGGCGCGATCATCCTCGGCATCGGCGGCGATAACAGCAAGGGCTCCGCGGGGACCTTCTACGAGGGCGTCATGACCTCCGGCTATCCCTCGGACGCCACCGAGAACGCCGTCCAGGCCAACATCGTGGCGGCCGGCTACAGCACCAGCTCCAGCACCGGAGGACTCACCCCCGGCTCCCGGATCTCCTTGCGGGCAACGACTTCCTGCTGCACCAGCGACTACATCCGCCACGACGACGCGGACAGCAAGGCGGTCATCAGCGCCATCTCCGCCGGCAGCTCGGCCACCGACAAGGCCGACGCCACCTGGATCGTGCGAGCCGGCCTGTCCAACAGCTCGTGCGTGTCCTTCGAGTCGGCCAACGCCTCCGGCCAGTTCCTCCGACACTTCAACTACGAGCTTTACCTCAACTCGAATGACGGCTCGTCCCAGTTCGCACAGGATGCGACATTCTGCGCCAAACCCGGCAACAGCGGTCAAGGCACGTCGTTCCAGTCCGTCAACTACCCGACCAAGTACATCCGGCATTACGCCTACACGGTGTACATCGCCAGCAATGGCGGCTCAAACGCCTGGGACAGCACCAACTTGTGGAGTGACGACACCAGTTGGGGGGTAAGCGCGCCCTGGGCGTAATCGCACAGGGGTAACAGATCCCCGGGGTGAAGATCAACAGGTTCAGGGTATTGACGCCTGCGATGTTAGCGCTAACAATCGTGCCCAGCACGCAGGCGTCAGCCATTGCTCACCCCGGGGAAACACAACGCAGGACCGCAGTACCACTCCCCGGTATAGGGCGCGCACCGCCCGGCACGACAGCGCACGACAAGCAGCACCCGCACCACCGGAGCCCCGCCCCCGACACGTCCGCCGGCCCGGCGGGGCCCGATCGACACCCACAAGTGTTAGCGCTCACATCTCTGTAACTCCAGCATCTCGTCCACCTCGACCCGCCAAGGAGTAAGCACCATGATCGCTAGACGGGATCTGTTCCGCACGTCCGCCGGAGTACTCGCCGCCGGCGCGCTGGTCCCAGCGCTCGACGCCTGCAGCAAGAGCTCGCCGAAGGCCAGCTCCCCCGGCAGCAGCGGCTCCGGCGGCGGCAAGGCCATCAAGCTCGGCTTCTCCCAGGTCGGCTCCGAGTCCGGGTGGCGCACCGCCAACACCACGTCCGTCAAGGACGCCGCGGCGAAGGCCGGCATCACGCTGAACTTCTCCGACGCGCAGCAGAAGCAGGAGAACCAGATCGCGGCGATCCGCAACTTCATCGCCCAGAAGGTCGACGTGATCTCCTTCTCCCCGGTGGTCACCTCCGGCTGGGACGCGGTCCTCAACGAGGCCAAGAGCGCCAAGATCCCGGTCATCCTCACCGACCGCCAGGTCGACGGCGACCCCTCGCTGTACGTCTGCCTCGTGGGCTCGGACTTCGAGGCCGAGGGCGAGCGCGCCGCGCACCTGATGGAGAAGGTGCTCACCGGCATGACCGGCCCGATCAACATGGCGCAGCTGGAGGGCACCAGCGGCTCGGCGCCGGCCACCCAGCGCGCGGCCGGGTTCAAGAAGGTGATGGCGGCCTCCGACCCCAGCTGGAAGATCGTCATCAGCCAGGACGGCAACTTCACCCGGGACGGCGGCAAGCAGGTGATGGCCGCGTTCCTGCAGTCGCACCCGGAGATCAACGCGCTGTTCGCGCACAACGACGACATGGCGATCGGCGCCATCCAGTCCATCGTCGCGGCCGGCAAGAAGCCGGGCACGGACATCAAGATCGTGTCCATCGACGGCGTGCACGACGGCTTCGTCGCCATGAGCCAGGGCCAGATCAACGCGATCGCCGAGTGCAACCCGCTGCTCGGCCCGCAGCTGATGGACACGGTCAAGGCCGTGCTCGCCGGCCAGACGGTCGAGAAGTGGATCAAGACCAAGGAGAGCGACTTCACCGCCGACCAGGCGGCCGCCGCGCTGCCCCAGCGGCAGTACTGAGCGCCGCTGCTGGGCAGCAGCAAGCTGCCCAGCAGCGGTACCACCGCTGTACGACCGCTGTACGACCGCTGTAGAAACACAGATCCCTGCGACCCGGAGCCACCATGACCGACCCCAGTCCCGTGCTCGAGATGACGGGCATCACCAAACAGTTCCCCGCGGTCCGGGCCCTCGACGGCGTCGACTTCCGGCTGCTCCCGGGCGAGATCCACGCCCTGCTCGGCGAGAACGGGGCCGGCAAGTCGACGCTGATCAAGGTGGCCACCGGGGTCCAGGAGAGCGACGCGGGCACGATCCGGCTCGGCGGCGTGCCGGTCCGCTTCCCGGCCCCGGCCGCGGCCCAGGCCGCCGGGATCTCGACGGTCTACCAGGAGGTGAATCTGTGCCCGAACCTGTCGGTCGCGGAGAACATCCTGATCGGCCGCGAGCCGACCCGGGCCGGGCGGATCCGCTGGAAGGAGCTGGAGCGCCAGGCCGCCGAGCTGGTCGCGCGCTTCGGCCTGGACGTGGACGTCAGCGCGCCGCTGGACGCCTATCCGCTGGCGGTGCAGCAGCTGGTGGCGATCGTGCGGGCGGCCGCGGTGCAGGCCAAGGTGCTGATCCTGGACGAGCCGACCTCCAGCCTGGACCGGCAGGAGGTGACCCGGCTGTTCGAGCTGATGCGCCGGCTGCGGGACGAGGGCGTCGCGATCTGCTTCGTCACCCACTTCCTGGACCAGATCTACGAGGTCTGCGACCGGATGACGGTGCTGCGCGGCGGCCGGGTGGTCGGCGAGCACCTGGTGTCCGACCTGGACCAGGGCGGCCTGGTCCGGCTGATGGTCGGCCGGGAGCTGGCCGAGCTGGACGAGCTGGCCGACCACGTGCGCACCGAGTCGGCCCAGCACACCGAGGACGCCGCGCCGGCGCTGCTGCACGCCCAGGGCACCGGGCGGCGGGGCGGGATCGAGCCGTTCGACCTCGAGGTGCGGGCCGGGGAGGTGCTCGGGCTGGCCGGGCTGCTGGGCTCGGGCCGCACCGAGCTCGCCCGGCTGCTGTTCGGCGCCGACCAGGCCGACTCCGGCACGCTGACCGTCGACGGCGAGGCGGTGACGCTGCGCTCGCCGGCCGACGCGATCGAGCGCGGCATCGCCTTCTGCTCCGAGGACCGCAAGGCCGAGGGCCTGATCCCGGCGCTGACGGTGCGCGAGAACATCATCTTGGCCATGCAGGCCGCGCGCGGCTGGATCCGGCCGGTGTCGGCGCGCCAGCGCGACGAGCTGGTGTCCCAGTACATCACGGCCCTGGACATCCGCCCCGCGAACCCGGACGTGCTGGCCGGCCAGCTGTCCGGCGGCAACCAGCAGAAGCTGCTGCTGGCTCGCTGGCTGATCACCCAGCCCCGGCTGCTGATCCTGGACGAGCCGACCCGCGGCATCGACGTCGGCGCCAAGGCCGAGATCCAGAAGCTGGTGGTGTCGCTGTCCGACGAGGGCATGGCCATGGTCTTCATCTCCGCCGAGCTCGAAGAGGTGCTGCGGCTGAGCCACACCGTCGGCGTCCTGCGGGACCGGCGGCTGGTGGCCACCTGGGCCAACGGCCCGGAGCTGGGCACCGACCAGGTCCTGTCCACCATCGCAAGCGGGGTGCACGAGTGAACACCGTAGGAACCGAAACATCAGGAACCGACACGGCGACCTCCGGCGCGTCCGGTAACGAGGCGCTGGCCCGGCTGCGCCGGGCCGCGAGCCACCGCCTGTTCTGGCCGGCGGTGATCCTCGTCGGGCTGATGCTGGTCAACCTGCCCTCGACGCCGGACTACTTCAGCATCGGCGTCCGGCACGGCCACCTGTACGGCAGCCTCATCAATATCCTGATCTTCACCGCGCCGCAGATCCTGGTCGGCGTCGGGCTGACCCTGGTGATCGCCACCTCCGGCATCGACCTGTCGGTCGGCGCGGTCGTCGCCATCGCCGGCACCGCGGCCTGCTGGTGGGTGGTCCACGCCTCGGACCAGAACGCCGCCACGACCGCCCTGGCCGCCGCGGGCATAGGCCTGGCGGCAGGTCTGGCGTGTGGAGCCTGGAACGGGTTCTTCGTCGCCCGCATGGGAGTGCAGCCGATCGTCGCGACGCTGACCCTGATGGTCGCCGGCCGCGGGGTGGCGCAGCTGATCGGCAACGGCCAGATCATCACCGTGAACAGCTCCTCCTACGCGCTCATCGGCGGCTGGTGGGGTCCGCTGCCCTCCGGCATCCTGATCGCCGCGGCGGTGGTGGTGCTGACCATCCTGCTCACCCGCCGCACCGCCCTGGGCATGCTGATCGAGGCCGTCGGCGGCAACGCCGAAGCCGCCCGCCTGGCCGGCGTGCGCGCCACCCGCATCAAGATGACGGCCTACATCTTCTGCGGTTTCTGCGCGGCGGCCGCGGGACTGCTGCTGACCTCGAACACCTCCAGCGCCGACGCGAACAACTCAGGGCTCTGGTATGAGCTGTACGGCATCCTCGCCGTGGTCCTCGGCGGCACCTCGCTGGCCGGCGGCCGGTTCCACATCGGCGGTACCGTGCTCGGCGCCCTGGTCATCGGCACGCTCAACAACACGCTGTTCGCCCTGGGCGTGCCCAGCCAGAGCAACCTGGTGTTCGAAGGCGGCGTGGTCATCGTCGTGTGCCTGCTCGGCTCGCCGAAGTTCCGGACCAAGGTCCTGAACCTGCGCCCGGGCCGCCGGCTGCCGGTGCCCGCCGCCCCGACGACGGAGGCCTGACGATGACGGCCGTCCTGCTCGCTGTTCCGACCATCCCGACCATGGAGTTCGCCTCATGACCGCCCCGGTGCTCGACACCTCGGAAACGCCGCCGAAGCGGGCGGCTGATCGTCCGAAGCGGTTCGCCGCGCTGCTCGGGTCGAAGCGGCTGCCGGTCTACGTCACGGCCGCGTTGTTCGTCGCGATGTACATCGGCGGATACTCGCGGTACCAGAACCTGAACTTCGGCACCGGGCAGGTTGTGGCCAACCTGTTCGTCGACAACTGCTATCTGCTGGTGGCCGCGGTCGGGGCGACGTTCGTCATCCTGTCCGGCGGGATCGACCTGTCGATCGGGTCGATGATCGGCTTCACCACGATGCTGACCGCGTTCCTGGTCCAGAAGGAGCACTGGCCGGTGCTGCTGGTGGCGCCGCTGGCGCTGGCCATCGGCGCGGCCGGCGGGGCGCTGATGGGCTATGTGATCCACGAGTTCGAGATCCAACCGTTCATCGTGACACTCGCCGGGTTGTTCCTGTTCCGCGGCCTGTGCGAGATGGTGAACAAGGAGTCGATCCAGATCACCGACCACACGGTCACCCGGCTGGCGCTGTTCCACATCCAGCTGCCCGGCGACACGTTCCTGTCGCTCGGCGCCGTGCTGTCGCTCGTGGTGCTGGCCGCCGCCGTCTACGTGCTGCACCACACCCGGTTCGGGCGGCGCGTGTACGCCCTCGGCGGCAACGAGCACTCGGCGCTGCTGATGGGCGTTCCGGTGGGCCGGACGAAGATCGCGGTCTACACCGTCAGCGGGTTCTGCTCGGCGTTCGCCGGCCTGCTGTTCACGCTCTACATCCAGTCCGGTGACCCCCTGCACGCGCTGGGGTTGGAACTGGATGCGATCGCCGCCGTGGTCATCGGCGGAACGCTGCTCACCGGCGGCTCGGGTTATGTCCTCGGCACGCTGCTCGGCGTCCTGGTCCTGGGGCTGATCAAGACCCTGATCAGCTTCGAGGGCACCCTGAGTTCGTGGTGGACGAAGATCGCCACCGGCGCTCTGCTGCTGGCGTTCATTCTTCTGCAGCGCGTGATGGCCGCCAAGCGGCGATGAGACGGTGTCCGCTGGTCCCCTGGTCACATCCGGGGGATCAGCGGATACCGAGTTTGGCGCAGGAAACGGTGTCCGCTGGTCCCCGAGCCACAATCAGGGGATCAGCGGATACCGAGTTTGCGGAGGAAACGCAGGCCTTTGATGGTCTTGTCCACCTGCTTGGTCCAGTCGGTGTCCGGCGGGTTGCTGAGCACCTGCTTCTTCAGCACGGCGACGTTCTGAACGTCCGTATACTTCAGCATTCCCGCATCGCCGTGGCGGCTGCCGACACCCGATGCCTTGAAGCCGCCCGACGTGCTCTTCTTGGACGCGTATGAGGCGGCGAGGCCGTCATTGATGTTGATGTTGCCGGCCTCGATGCGGCGCCCGACCGCCTCGGCGGCCCGCCGGTCCCTTCCCCACACACTGGCGTTGAGGCCGTATTCGGTGTCGTTGGCGAGGGCGATTGCCTCGTCGATGGTCGTGTAGGTGTAGATGGAGGTCACCGGGCCGAATGTCTCCGCCTTCGCGAGGAGCATGTCCGGCGTGACGTCGGTGAGCACCGTCGGCTCGAAGAACGCCGGCCCCAGATCCGGGCGGGCCTTGCCGCCGGTCAGCACGGTCGCGCCCTTGGCCACGGCGTCGTCGACATGCGCCTGGACGCGCTCGCGCTGATCGACCGAGACGAGCGAACCCATGTCCGGCGCGAAGTCGTAGCCGGCGCCGACCCGGATGGCCTGCACGGCTTCGACGAAGCGCTTGGTGAACTCGTCCTTGCGGCGCTCGGAGACGTAGATCCGCTCGATGTGCATGCATGCCTGGCCCGCGTTGAGGAAAGTGGCCATGACGGTGCCCGCGATGACGTCGTCGAGGTCTGCGTCGTCGAGGACGATCAGCGGGTTCTTGCCGCCGAGTTCGAGGGTGCAGCCGACGAGGTGGCGGCCGGCTTGGCTGCCGATGACGCGGCCCGTCGCAGTGGAGCCGGTGAACATGACGTAGTCGGCGTTGGCGACGAGCGTCTCGCCGATGTCGGGGCCCTGGCCGCAGACGATCTGGACCAGCCCCTCCGGGAGGCCGGCCTCGTAGAGCAGGCGGACGCCATAGGCGACGTTGAGCGTTGACTTGTTGTCCGGCTTCAGCACCACACCGTTGCCGGCGATCAGCGCGGGCATCGCATCCGACAGGCTGGTGGCGAACGGGAAGTTCCACGGCGAGATCAGCCCGACGACCCCCTTGGGAACCCGCACCTCGGTCGACGTCGAGACGATCGGCACGACACCGCCGTGCTTCCTCTCCTTCAGAATCCGGGGCGCCGCCTTGATGTAGTGGCTGGTCACCATCGCCACATCGCAGGTCTCTTCAAAGGCCATCCGCCGAGCCTTGCCGGTCTCCACCTGCATCAGGTCAGCGACGATCAGGCCGTTGTGGAGCAGCAGCTCGTGGAAACGCTTCAGCACGCTGATACGCCGCTTCAGCGGCCACGCCGCCCACCCCGCCTGCGCCTGACGCGCCGCGGCATAGGCGGCCTCGACGTCCACCGGGTCGGACTGGGGAAGGTCGACGACCGGCGCGCCGGTGTAGACCTCGGTGACCGGGCAGGATCGGCCGCTGGTGGAAACGACCATGGCGGTGAGCTTCGCGAGCAGGTCGGGGGTGACCGAGGGCGGGAGACTCATGGCGGAACTGTAACTCGTTCTAGTTGAGGTGTCTGTAGAGGAGGGAAAGGAAATCAGCCGGCGGCGGAGGGGTGGCTTGGGCGGTGCGGCACGTCAGGGCTCGGCGTTCCGATGGCGGTCGAGCGGTCGGCTCGCGGAGCTAGACCGGCGCGCGGCCTGCGGTGAGGAACATCGGCAGGGCGACGAAGATGCGGCCGGCGCGTTGACGTTCGGCTTGCTCGGAGAGCCAGGCCTGGTCGTCCGTGATCCGGTGGAGGAGGGCCAGGGCGAGGTCGTCTGTGAACAGGAGGGTGTGGACCTCGGTGGTGATGTCGGTGAAGCCTGCGTCGAGCAGGAGGGTGTAGTGGCGGCGGGCGGCGCGGGGGGAGGGAAAGGAGTCGGCCTTGGTGTGGATCAGGCGGCGGGTGGTGTCGGGATCGTTGGAGTCGACGACGATCGTGTCCCAGTCGGAGCTGAGGAACACTGCTCGGCCGCCGGGGGTGAGGACGCGGCGGGCTTCGGTCAGGGCGCGTGGCGGGTCGTCGAGGAGGTGCAGCACCTTGTCTGCGCGGTACCCGGTCATCGAGCCGGAATCCAGGGGCAGGTTGTAGGCGTCGCCGGATAGGAAAGCGGAGGTGGGCCAGCGTTGCCGGGCCGCGGCGAGCATGGCCGGGTCCGGGTCGACGCCGAGGGCGTGGGCGCCGCGTTCGGTCAGTTCGGCCACAGCGCGGCCGGCGCCGCAGCCGACGTCGACGACGGGCCGGCCGGCGTAGCTGCCGAGCAGGTCGTAGGAGCGCAGACGGAGGGCGGCGGCCTGCGGGTGGGCGTCGCCGGCGTCGAGGACTTCCAGCAGAGTGGACATGACCGCCATGCTCCGACTTAATGTCGACATGAAGTCAAGTTCGCTGATGACGATCGGTCAGGTGGCCGCACAGTTCGGCCTGCCGGCCCACGTGCTGCGGCATTGGGAGTCCGTCGGGCTGCTGTCCCCGGCGCGTGCCGTGGCCGATCGTCGCCGGTACCGGCACGAGGACCTGGTGCGGGTCGCCACGATCGTGGCGCTGAAACGGGCCGGGATGTCGCTGCCGGACATCGGGGCCTTCCTGGACACGCTCCACACACCTGCGCGCAAGGAGGTGCTCCGCCGTAACCGGGAGGAGGTGACGGCGAAGCTGGCGGCGCTCCAGGCGGCGCTCGAGCTCATCGAAGCGGGTCTGAAGTGCCGGCACGAGGACATCGCGACCTGTCCCACGTATCAAGCGCGGATCGAGGAGCTGGTGGCATCGACGTGACGGCGCACGGCGGCGTGCCCGCCTCCGGGGAGGAAACGGAGCCTGGAACTCCTTGACGGGCACGCCGGTCAGGGGGTGCGTCGGCGCGACGCGGGTACCTTCGGCAAACGCCTCGCGGGGGCGGGTGGTTCATGATCGACGCCCGCGGTCCGGACCGGGTTTCCGTTACCCGGTGCGGGCTCTCGTATCCGAGTTCTCCCATATGAGCTCTGCGATGGTGTGGCTATTCGATGCGCGCTGCTCGGCGCAGAATCTGTCGGCCTGGCAAGAGGACTGCGGCGGTGGCGGGAGCCGCGATAGCGCTGAGGAGTGCCAGGGCGGCCAGGGGTGGGATCGAGAGTAGGTGGAGGCCGATGACGCCGGCGGCGTAGGCGAACAAGGTCAGGCCGGCTGTGGCTGCGCCGGTCGCGATGCCGGTGGCGAGGATGATTGCGGTCTCCAGGCGGAGGGCTTGGAGGAGCTGGTCGCGGGTGGCGCCGATCAGGCGTAGCAGGGTCAGCTCACGGCGGCGGGAGGCGGTGGCGACGCCGAGTGTGGTCACCACGCCGACCAGGATGAAGCCGGTGATCGCCAGTACTGCGATCAGGCCTACCAGGTTGTCGTGGCGAGTTTGGTCTGTCAGGGCTTTGCTGAAGTCGGCCGACGTGGCGGCGTGGAGGCCTGCGAAGCTGGTGGTGAGGGGGGCCAGGTCGGCGCGGTTGTTCAGGAGCAGGTAGTCGTCCAGCTGTGTCGTGGCGTGTGCGGCCACCAGGGAGCGAGGTAGCAGCACGTCGCCGAAGCCCAGGCCGCGGTCGTACAGCGCCACCACCTTCAGCGTTACAGGGGTGCCGTCGCCGAGCCAGAGCTGACGGGTGTCGCCGACGTGCGTGTTGTGCGAGACGGCCGAGCTCAGGGCGATCGTGCCGGGCTCGTTCAAGCCTGCCAGCGATCCGGCGGTGAGCTTCGGATCCAGCGTGTTGGCCGCTCCGCCCTCGATGCCCTGGGCCTGGAGCGACTGCGCTGACGTGTCCAGGTTCCACACCGGCATGACCACGGTCGTCCGCTTCACCGCGGTCACGTCCGCCACGCCGGGGAGCGCCTTCGCGGCGTCGTAAACGGCGTGGGGGATGCCAGGGCCGGAGGAGGTGAGCACTTGGGCGGCGTGGAGGCCGTCGCGGGCTTGGGCGGAGGTGGCGTTCGCGGTCGTGGTCTGGGCGAACAGCTGGGTGCCGCCGAAGGCCAGGGCCAGCGCTGTCGGGGTGATGACGGCGGCCATGCGGACGGCGGCGGCGCGGGCCGAGGCGGCCGCGAGGCCGCCGGCGATCGGCGACAGCCGGCGCAGCGGCGCTCCCAGGACCCTGATTCCGGCGCGGGCGATCCACGGTCCGAGCAGTGCCACCGCCCACATCAGCGAGATCACCAGGCCCGGGAGGGCGGAGGCGGCCGCCGGGCCGCTCGCGGCGAAGGTCAGGACCAGCATGGAGGCGCCGAGCGCGGTGAACACCAGGCCGGTGACGACGCGCCAGCGCGGCAGCCGGGTCGGTTCCACGGCGGTCTCGCCGAGGGCCTGCACCGGCTTGATCTTCGACACCCGGCGGGAGGCCAGCCAGCCGGTGCCGACCGCGGCCAGCACGGTGATCAGCGCCGAGCCGAACACCGGGATCGGGCTCAGGGCGAGCGTGAAGTCGGCGGGCAGTACGCCCTGGGAGGCCATCACCGTTTTGAGCAACGCTCCGAGGCCGAGCGCGGCGACGCCGCCGACCAGCGCCGAGGGGACGGCGATCCTCAGGAGTTCGCGGACGACGATGCGGCGGACCTGGCGCGGAGTGGCGCCGACGGCGCGCATCATCGCCAGTTCGCGGGTGCGCTGGCGGACCGAGAGCTCGAGCAGCCCGGACACGACGAGCAGGGCGACCAGCAGCGCGGCGCCGCCGAGGGTCCCGAAGGACGCGAGGTTGTCCGCGCGGCCGGCCTGGATCTGCGGGTGTTCCACGTCGCCGCGGGCGGCGCCGGTGGCGACGTCCAGACCTGGGGCGGCGTGCCGCAAAGCGGAGGTAGAAACGTGAGCTCCGGACGCGGGCAGAACGACCAGCGCGTCGGCGCGGTCGGGGTGGCCGGACAGCGTTTCAGCCTGCTGCTGGGTGAAGTAGAGCGTCGCTGGCGGGCCGCCGGTGCTGATGCCGGAGACTCGGTAATCGTCAGGCGCTCTGTCTATCTGCAGCGAGATCTCGGAGCCGGGCTTCACGCCGAGCCGCGTCGCAGTGTTCGTGTCGAGCACGATGTCGTGTGGCGAGGAGGGGGCCTGGCCGGAGGTCAGGGTGGTCGGGGTGAGCTTGGCCGAGTCCCAGCCGTGGCCGGTGAGTGTCGGCGCAGAGTTAGGAACGGAGTCGGGAACGGAGTCAGAAACAGAGTCAGAAACAGAGTTAGAGACAGAACTAGAAACGGAGTTAGAAACGGAACTAGAAACGGGAGCTACGACGGGCACCACCGGCACCGAGAAGTCGGCGATCACGTCTCTGACTCCGGCTACCGCCCGCAGCCCTGCGGCCTGCGCTACCGGCACCCGGTTCGGCTCGGTCAGCGGCCGGCTCTCGCTGCTCTTGTTGTCGCCGCTGCCCGTGACGACGGTGACGCTCTGCTCCCCGTGGACGACCGCGGCTGCGGAGGCGTAGCGGTCGAGGTGGCCGTGCGAGCGGCTTCCCGACTCGATCAGCACCCCGAAGGCGCCGAGCACCATGGCGGCCACTGCCAGTGCGGTGGCGACGCCGAAGGCGATGCCCTTCCTCACAGCGTCTCCCAGCGAGTGAGGACCGTCGCGGCGGTCGGGGCGGCGAGTTCGTCGACGATGCGGCCCTCGGACAGGAACACCACGGTGTCGGCCCAGGCTGCCGCGACCGGGTCGTGGGTCACCAGCACCACGGTCTGGCCGGTGGCGTCCACGGCCTCGCGCAGCAGCCGGAGCACGTGCCCCGCGGTGCGCGGGTCGAGGGCGGCGGTGGGCTCGTCGGCGAAGACGATCTCGGGGCGGGTGACCAGGGCCCGGGCCACGGCGGCGCGCTGCTGCTGGCCGCCGGAGAGCTGGGAGGGTTTGTGGTCGAGCCGTTCGGCCATGCCGACGCGGTGCACCACCTCGGTCAGCCAGCGCTGGTCGGCTTTGCGTCCGCCGAGGAAAAGCGGGAGCGTGATGTTGCGTTCGACGTCCATGGAGGGCACGAGGTTGTAGCCCTGGAACACGAAGCCGACGCGCTCGCGGCGCAGCACCGTGAGGGCGCTCTCCTTGAGCTTGCCCAGGTTGGTGTCGCCGAGGCGGATGGTGCCCGAGCTCGGGCGGTCCAAGCCGGAGGCGAGGTGCAGGAACGTGCTCTTGCCAGAGCCGGAGGCGCCCATGATGGCGGTGAAGCTGCCGCGGCGGAACGTCCAGCTGACGTTGTCCAGGGCGGTGACGCGGCCGTAGTTCTTGGTCACGCGCTCGAGCGTCACGGCCGCATCGCCGGAGTCGGCAGCCGATCGATCCGGTCGAACCGATCGATCCGGTCGGTCGGGGCGGCCTGCGGTCACGGCGTTCACGGCGCGCATCAAGCTCTCCTGCGAATCAGGTTCATCCCATGGATGAGGCGGATCAGTACGCCTTCGACGCTAGTTTTGGAGCCTGCCTCGCCCCAGCGGGCCCGCTCCCCTGTTGGGGGTGTAGCGGGCTTCACCATCGCGGTGGGGCCTGCCGGGCGGACGAGCCGCCACCAGCGCCTTTAGAGTTGAGGCGTCATGAAGCTCCGCGCCGCCTTCTCCCGAGCCCTGCGGGCGACCTGGTACCTGGTCGCGGGCCTGCGCACGGTGCTGCCCGCGCTGCTCGG
>JABFWL010000075.1 GCA_013362315.1 Catenulispora sp.
GCCTGGCCGGCCGGCGCCGCCGACCCGGACGGTCTGTCCGAGCGAGCCGCGGCCCGCTCGGCGGCTCGTTCCGAAGCCGTCCGTGCCATCCGCGCGGCGCTGGACGCCGTCCGGCGCGCCGAGCAGGCCCGCGACCACAACCGCGTCACCCTCGACCGCGCGCTGGACGCCCAGCAGGCGGCTCAGACCGCCGAACGCGCGGCGGCGCAGGTGGTGGCGGCGGCCAGGTCCGAAGCCGAGGCCTCGCTGGCCGCATGGTGGCGCGAGCACGGATCGCAGCTGCCCCAGGAGATCGCCGAACCGCTCGCCGACGCTTTGGCGGACGCGCTCGCGGGGGTCGGCGAACCCGAGGCCCCGACCATGTCAGTGGTCTACAGCGCTGCCGTCCAACCCCGCGCCGACGCGCTGCGGGGACGGCAGGCCGAACTACGAGCCGAGCGCGGACGCCTGGAGACTGAGCGCGCCGAGACTGTGGCCGAACGGGACCGGATCGCCGCAGAACACGACGACGCGCCGCCGGCGCGCGCCGGCCGGGCCGCCGACACGTCCGCCATGCCGGGCGCCCCGCTGTGGCGGTTGGTGCGTTTCGCCGACGCGGTCGGCGACGCCGAGGCCGCGGGGCTGGAAGCGGCGCTGGAGGCCGCCGGGCTGCTCGACGCCTGGATCACTCCCGAAGCAGCGCCGGTCACCTCGGGAGACAGCCTGGCCTACCTGCGCCCCGGCCCGGCGGCGGCCGGACCCAGCCTGGCCGACGTGCTGGTCCCGGATGTCGCGTCGGGAGAGGACAGCCCGGTGAGCGCGGCGCGCCTGACAGCGATCCTGCGTTCGGTGGCGACCGGCGGCGATCTGGCGGCCCACCCGGCGGTCATCACTCGCGACGGCCGTTATGCGCAAGGTGTGCAGGCCGGTGCACACCGCAAGGAACACGCCGAATTCATCGGTGCCACGGCTCGGCGCCGGCGGCGCGAAGCCCGTATCGCAGAATGCGAAGACAGGCTGTCGGCGCTGGACGGCATGCTGGACGATCTCGACGCGCAGGCGGCTCAGCTCTCTGATGCGCTGCTCGTCCTCGACGCCGCCGCGTCGGCGCTGCCCCGGACCGGGGCCATCACCGCCGCCTTGCAGGAACTCGGACGCGCTGACGCCGTCCTGCGGGCCACCCGGGAAGCGGCGGATCAGGCGCAGGCCTCGTATGACGAGGCGGTGGCCGCCGTCGGCGTCACCGAGCGCGCGCTGCACCGCACCGCTGCCGAGCACCGCATCGCCCCGGACGCGGCCGACGCCGTCGAGGCCGCCGTCCAGCGGTTCGGCACGGCCGCCAAGGAGCTGACAGCGGCACGGCGCGAGGAAGGCCGACAGCGCGAGAACGTCGGCGCCGCTGAAGAGCGCCTGACCGTCGCCGAGGACGAGGCGCAGGCGGCTGCGGCTGAAGAGGCTTCCGCGCAGCTCAAGTACGCGGAGGAACAGGCCAAACTCGACGCTCTGCATAGCACCCTCGGCGCGGATGCAGCCGCGGTCCTGGCCCAGGTGCAGGAGGCCGAGACGGCCCTGTCCGGGGCCGAGGCCGAGGTTGTGACCGCCCGAGACGCCGAGCGCGATGCGGCGTCGCAGGCCGGTGCCGCGACGGCCACGCTGAACGCGGCGCGGGAAGCGGCCTTCGTCGCCGCCGCCGAGGAACGAGCCACGGCCCGCGACCTCGCCCCCTACGCCCAGCGGGAACTGCTCGACCTCCTCAAGTGCCCGCCCGGGCTCTCCTGGCCGGCGCAGGAGGCGGACTGGGCCGGCGAGCGGCTGCCGGAGGCGGTCACGGCGGTCCATGCGGCGATCGGGGCCGCCACCCGGGATCTGGCCCCGAGCGAGAACACGCTGAAGGCGTCGACGACCCGGCTGACCAAGGCCCTGGACGACTTGCAGGCGCAGCTCGGCGCGGCCGGCCAGGACTACCGGCCGGAATGGGATGGCGCCGACGGCGTGATCGTCGTCCGGATCGCCGACGAGCAGGGGCCGCTGCCGGTCGGTGCGTTCGCGCAGCGCATCGCCGCCGCGCGCCGCGACCAGCAGCTGCTGCTGTCCGACTCCGAGCAGCGCATTCTGGAGGACGCCCTGCTGACCCGGCTGGCCCAGCAGATCCACGACCGCACCGTCGACTCCCGCGACCTGATCCGGCGGATGAACACCGAGATGCGCTCGCGGCGGATGTCCAGCGGCGCGACCGTCGGCGTGGCCTGGCTGCTGGCCGACGACCTGGACGCCGAGCAGCGCGCCGTGTGCTCCCTGCTGGACGCCGACGCCGCGCGCCTGACCCCGGACGCGCTGGCCCGGATGCGGACGCATTTCGCCAGCCAGATCAAGAACGCGCGGGCTCGCTGGCGCGACCGGCCCTACCGGGAGCTGCTGGCCGACGTCCTGGACTACCGGACCTGGCGGCAGTTCGCGTTCCACCTGGTCCGCCCGGACGGCAGCGAGGAGCGCCTGACCCGCGCCCGGCACAGCCGGCTGTCCGGCGGCGAGCAGTCGGTGTCGCTGCACCTGCCGCTGTTCGCCGCCGCCCACGCCATGCTCAACTCCGCCGCGCCGCACGCGCCCCGGCTGCTCGCCCTGGACGAGGCGTTCGCCGGCGTCGACGACACCGGCCGCGGCGAACTGCTGGCCCTGGCCGCGCAGTTCGACCTGGACCTGTTCATGACCGGCTACGACCTGTGGGCGGCGCACGCCTCGGTGCCGGCCGCCGCGCACTACGACCTGGCGCACTCCCCGCAGCAGCACGCGGTCAGCGCCCTGCTGCTGGTCTGGGACGGATCGGAGCTGCTGGCCGACGACGCCGGGGAACTGGCCGCGGCGCTCGGCTCGCCCGGCACGCGGCGCGTTCCGGTCGCGGCGTAAAGCTGGTGCGACATGAACCTGGTACGCCATGAACCCGGTCACGCCATGAACCCGGCGAGACGGCGATGAACGCCGAGGAACTGCGCGGACCCGGCTGGCAGCGGTTGCTGGCCGCCGCCCGCCGCCGGCTGGAGCGTACCGGCGGCGATCTGTCCGGCGCGGTCGGCCTCACCGCGCCGACCGACGCCGAGCGCCGCGTGGTCATCGGCCTCACCGGGGCCTACCGAGCCGAGGGCGTCCGGCGGCTGTCCGTTCCGTTGTCAGCCCTCGACGACGGCCTGCGGCGCGCCCACGGCCTCGGCCTGATCCAAGCCCTGGAACGGCTTTCCGGTCCGCTGCGCGATCGGCCGGGCGAGCGCGCGGCCGAGGCGTCGGGCCGCTCCGATCTGGAAACCGTCCTCGCCGCCGGCGGGCACGCCGGCGAGCCCTGGTACGACGACTGGGCCTCGGCGATCGCCGCCGACGGCACGCTCACCCGGCTGCTCCGGCGCGGACAGGAGCACGCCGTCGCGCAGTCGGTGCGGGTTCTCGACCTGCTGCCGCAAGACCCGGCCGGAGTGTCGATCCCGCTTGCGCTGCTCGCCGAACAAGCCACCGGCGACACCAAGGCCCTGATTCCCGGCGCGGTCGCCGCCTCCCTGGTCCTGCGGGCACTGGCCGTGCGAGCCGGTACCGAGCCGCCGCGCGACGCGGTGTCGGTCCGCGAGCTCTGGGAGCGGTTCGGCGTCGTCGCGGACGATCTGGCCAGCCAGGTCCTGGTGCTGAACCTCGGCGTGGCGCGCGACGGCATGATCGGGAACTGGCTCGGCGATGCCGCCGCCGCCGGAATCCCGTTCCGGCTGACGCTGCACCAGCTGTCGCTGATGCCGCTCACCGTGACCTCTCCGGTGGTGTACGTGTGCGAGAACCCGGCCGTACTCAGGGCCGCCGCAGCCGAAGGCGGCCCGCAGTCGGCGGCCCTGATCTGCACCGAGGGCGTCCCGTCTGCGGCGTGCCGGAAGCTGCTGGTGTCGGCCGTCGATGGCGGTGCGCGCCTCCGCGTCCGTGCCGATTTCGACTGGGCCGGCCTGCGCATTACCGACTCGCTGTTGCGCCATGCCGCCGCCGAACCATGGCGTATGGGAGCTGGCGACTACCTTCAGGCACTGGAGACAGGCGAGTCCACCCCGCTCACGGGTCCGTCTGCAGCCAGCAGCTGGGACCCCGCCCTTGCCGAGGCGCTGACCGCATCCGGTCAGGCGGTCATGGAGGAGCGGCTGGTGCCGCTGCTGCTGAAGGACCTTTCAGCACCGTCGCCTGAATAGGGATCGCGGTCGCCGAGGCGTTCGTCGCCGCCGGCACCAAGGTCCTGCACGTGTTCCTGGAGATCGGCGGCAAGATCGTCGAACTGATCGAGGGCATCGTCGACGGCGTCAAGAGCGCGGTCCGCGCTGTCGAGGCGGTGTTCCGCACCGTGGTGGCCAGCGTCGCCAAGGTCGTGGACTGGCTCAAGGCCCTGTTCGCGTTCCGGGACATCTGGGAGACCAAGAAGGCGCTGGAAGCCGGGATAAAACTGGTTCTGGACTACGGCGGGGCCACGCTGAAGCACTTCCAGAAGGAAGCCGCGGGCTGGTTCGGGAGGCAGGAGGCGGAGATCCCGATCCTGTTCGACCGGCTGCGCGCCCGGTTCGGCGACACCCGCGCCGGCGACCTGCGCAACCGGACCCCCGCGGTCACCGACGCCTCCGGCAGCGTCGTGGACCCCAAGGGCCTGCAGCGCGATCCGCGCACGACCTGGATGCTGAGCCAGGTCGGCTCCCACGCCATCGCCGTCCCCACCCTGCTGGCGGCGGAGTTCGTCGGCGACAGCCCGCTGACCAGCCCGTACACGGCCCTGCTGAACGCCGTGGAAGCCAGCGGCCTCGCGGACCTGTTCTCCCCGATCGCCGACGCCGTCATGGGTCTGGCCAACCCCGCCGACCCGAACGCCGCCAACACGGTCCAGACCAGCGCGCTGCTGGACAAGCTGCAGGACGGTGCCATCCGCCTGTTGCAGGCGGCCGACGGCCTGACGGCCACGGTGTTCGAGCTGCTCGAGCAGATGCTCACGACGCTGCTGGACGAACTGACCAAGACCCGCGACCTGGGCTTCATCAGCACCCTGTACCGCCGGGTGCAGCACAACATGAACCCCGACACGGTTCCCGAGGAACTGTCGCTGCTGGGGCTGTTCACCCTGGTCGTGGCCTTCTTCGTCACCGCCGTCCACAAGCTGGCGTTCGGCGTGCACTCCGCACCGTTCCCCGGCGGCCTGTTCCCCGTCATCCCGGCGCCGCCGTGGCACCCGAATCACGTCGTGGGGGAGGGCACGTCCGGCGACCCGTACGCGATGGCCGCGCTGCAGGCGACCGCCTGGTCGGCCGGCCTAGCGTCCGCCGTGTTCAACCTGTTCCTGGACGCGACCGTCCTGAACCCCCAGCTCGATAACGCCTTTCTGCCGATGATCACCTGTGGCTACGTCGTGTCCAACCTGATCTCCGTCGTGATGGGCA
>JABFWL010000413.1 GCA_013362315.1 Catenulispora sp.
AGCACCGCATCCGCGCGCTCGACGGCCTGCGCGCCGTCGCCGTCGCCGCTGTGGTGCTGTATCACGCGGGCGTGGGCCGCGTGCGCGGCGGCTTCCTCGGCGTCGACATCTTCTTCGTACTGTCCGGATACCTCATCACCGGCCTGCTGGCCCGCGAATACCTCGCCAACGGCACCGTGGCCCTGCGCCGTTTCTACCTCCGCCGCGCACGGCGTCTGCTGCCCGCCCTGTTCACCGTCATCGCCGGCGTCTGCGCCTTCGTCGTCCTGCGACTGCCGGGAGAAGCGGCAGGCTTCCGCGACGATGCCAGTGCCTCGCTGCTGTACGTCACCAACTGGTGGTTCGTCGCCAAGGGCCAGTCCTACTTCGGCGGCACCGGACGGCCGAGCCTGCTGCTGCATCTGTGGTCGCTGGCGGTGGAGGAGCAGTTCTATGTGGTCTGGCCGATGTTCCTGCTCGTCGCCTTGGGGCGTGTCGGGCAGGCGGTGCAGGCTGAGCGGATCAGGGCTTTGTGGCGCGCGATCGGGTGGGCGACGCTGCTGGCGGGCTGCTCCATCGGCCTGACCGCGCTGCTCTACTCGCCCTGGCGTGACGCGTCCCGTATCTACTACGGCACGGACACCCGCGCTTTCGAACTTCTCATCGGGGTGACCGCCGCGCTCCTTCAGCTTGCACGGACCGGCAGCGACTCGGCTGCGGAAGATTACGGCGCTCTGCGACGGATCGCTGCTGAGTCAGTGTCCTTTGTTGCCCTGGCAGGCATCCTGTGCACGTTCTGGGTCGTTTCGGCGACCGACTCCTTCCTCTACCCGTCCGGGTTGGTGACGGTGTCGGTAGCCTCCGGCATCCTTATCAGATCCCTGGTTGCCGGTACCGCCGTCGCCGGCCTGCTCGCCTCGAAGCCCTGCGTGTGGCTCGGTGAGCGTTCCTACGCGCTCTATCTCTGGCACTGGCCGGTCTTCGACGCCACGCGTCCCGGCGCGGACCTCGCCTGGCCTCCGGCTGCGGTCTTCCTGCTGCGGATGGCGCTCTCCGTGCTGTTCGCCGATCTCACATACCGCTTCATCGAGACCCCGGTCCGGCACGGTGCCCTCGGACGCACCGGCGGCCGAGTCCGCGCCGCGGTCCAGGAGCGCCGGCCCGCTGTCCCGCTCGTGGCGGCCGGCGGCGTGCTCGCCGTCGTGGCGGCCACGGCCATGCTGGCCGACACGCTGCTGGTCACGGCCGCCACGCACCCCGTCGACGCGCGAGCGGTCGCCGCCGACGGCGGTCCGGCGGCGGCGCTCGCCGGGGCCGGTCGGAACCCTGCTCCCAAACCGCAGCCGCACGGCGCGACCCCCGACGACGTCCCGAACTACCCGACGGTGCTCCCGCCGCCGCCGAAGCACCCGCCGCGCGTGGTGCTGATCGGCGACTCCCAGGGCATGACCCTCGCCCTGAACAGCCCGCCCGACACCGCCGCCTACCTCACGCTCGTCGACGCGACGACGGAAGGCTGCGGCCTGCTCGGCGGCCGCATCTCCAGCCGCACCGGCGACCGCCGCGACCTGGATGCCGAATGCGGCCACTCGCCGGCCGAGTGGGCCACTCGGGTCCAGCGCCGGCACGCCGACGACGCCGTGCTGATGATCGGCGCCTGGGACATGTTCGATGAGCAGCTCAACGGCACCGCCGTCCCGTTCGCGTCACCGGCTTGGGACGCGTACTTCACCGCACGGCTGACCGATGCGGTCCAGGACCTGCAAGCCGTCGGCCTGCCGCGCCTCGATCTGGCACTGCTGCCCTGCTACCGGCCGGTCCGCACCGCCGGCTCAGGCGGCGGCCTGTGGCCGGAGCGCGGCGACGACTCGCGTGTCACGCACGTCAACGCCTTGCTGACGTCGTATGCCAAGACCAGTCCGAAGCACCGCGTCCGGGTGCTGTATCCGCCGCCGGAGTTCTGCCAGGACCCTGCGATCTCCACCAGCCGCGCCTACCGCTGGGACGGCGTCCACTACTACAAGCCGGGTGCTCGGCTGTATCTGCGGACTGCGATTCCGCAGCTGCTGGCCCCGTAGCCGAAGAGCGACGGTGTGACCGCTGAGGCGAATCAGCCTTGGTAGAGCCAGACCCAGTTCCCGCTCGGGTCCTTGACCGCCGAGCAGCCAGGCATGCGGTCGGTGGACTCGAGCCTCGCCTCGATGAGGCCGAGGTTGCGCGTGACAAGCGCCGGCGGTGACGTTCCAGGTCGCTCTCAGTCCTCGCCGATCCCGTGCCGCACCGCCCACAGCGCCGCCTGGGTGCGGTCGGCCACACCGAGCTTCATCAGGATGTTGGAGACGTGGGTCTTCACCGTCTTCTCGGCCAGCACCAGGCTGCGGGCGATCTCGCGGTTGGCGCGGCCCTGGGCGATCAGCGCCAGGACCTCGCGTTCGCGGGCCGTCAGCGGGGTGGCGTGCGGGGTGGGGTCGGTTTCGGCGCCGGAGTCCAGCAGGGCCGTGGCGACCTCGGGTTCCAGCAGGACGTGGCCGGCGTGGACCGAGCGGACGGCGGTGGCCAGGGCGGCCGGGTCGACGTCCTTGTAGACGTAGCCGCGGGCGCCGGCGCGGATCGCCGGGACGATCATGCGGCGGTCGGTGAAGCTGGTCACGACCAGCACCCGGGCGGTCGAGCCGGCCTCGCGCAGCAGCTCCATCGTGCCGACGCCGTCCACGCCGGGCATCACCAGGTCCAGCAGGATCACGTCGGGGCGCAGCTGCTCGGCGCGCTCGGCGCATTCGGCGCCGTCGGCGGCCTCGCCGACCACGTCGATGCCGTCCTGCAGCTCCAGGAAGGTGCGCAGGCCCTGGCGGACCATGCGGTGGTCGTCGGCGATCAGGACCCTGATCACGTCAGGCTGCCCGGCCACGGTCCACCTCCAGTCGGATCGTCGTGCCGCCGCCCGGCGCCGAGACGACGTCCAGGCGGCCCCGTACGGATTTGGCGCGGTCGCGCATCGAGACCAGGCCCAGGCTGCGGCCGGCCCGGCGGACCGCCACCGGGTCGAAGCCGGTGCCGTCGTCGGTGACCTCCAGGACGGCGCCGCCGCAGGCACCGCCGGACGGGCAGTGCTCGGCCAGTTTCACGGTGATCACTGAGGCGTCGGCGTGGCGCAGCGCGTTGTGCAGCGCCTCCTGGGCCACGCGCAGCAGCACCTCCTCCGCGGCCGGAGACAGAGCCTTGACGTCGCTGCCGGTGAAGCGGACGCGGGGGCCGCCGGCGGTCTGGTTCACCCGGTCCAGCACCTCCACGTGCTTGCGCAGCGTCGTCGCCAGGCCGTCCTCGTCCAGTTCGGCGGGCCGCAGCTCCACGACGACCGAGCGCAGCTCCTCGGCCGCCTCGCGGGCCAGGACCGAGACCTGGTCCAGCTCGGCGCGGGCCCGGGCCGGGTCGCGGGTGAGCAGGTCCGCCGCGGCTTGCGAAGTCAGCCGGAGCGCGAACAGCTTCTGCGACACGGCGTCGTGCAGCTCCCGGGCCAGCCGGTTGCGCTCCCGGGTGATGGCCAGCTCGCGTTCACGCTCGTAGAGGCGGGCGTGGCGCAGGGCGATGGCGGCGTGTCCGGCCAGGACCCCAAGCAGCTCCTCGTCGTCGGCGGTGAAGCCGCCGGGCTTGTTCGCCAGGAAGATCGCGCCCAGGATCTCGTCGTCGTCGCGGATCTGCAGGCCGAGGAAGGCGTCCAGCTCCGGGTGCGCCTTCGGCCACCAGCCGAAGCGCGGGTCCCGGCGGATGTCGGGGAGCCGCTGCGGGGCCGGGTCCTGGAGCATCACCGCCAGCATCCCGTGCTGCCGGGGCAGCGGGCCGATCCGGGCCCACTGCTCCTCGCTGACGCCGTCCACCAGGAACTGCGCGAAGCTGCCGGCGCCGTCGGGGATGCCCAGGGCCGCATACTCGGCGCCGATCAGCTCCCGGGCGGTGCCCACGATCGTCTGCAGCACCTCGTCGGTGGCCAGGTGGCGGCTGACCGCGAGCACCGCCGCCGACAGGCGGCGCATGGTGTCCAGCGGGTTCTGCGGGCTCATAGCCGCAGGGTATCCCCAAAGATCGCCGGTCCCCATCGGGCCGCCGGACCAGGCGGCCTAGGTCCGTGGTCCTAGGACCAAGGGCGGTGCCGAGGTCCGGTCCCCGGCCCGATCCGCGCCGGGCCCCGGCGGAGCAGGGTGAGGGGCATGACCGATGCAGACACGAAGAACCCCATCGCCGACGGCGCCTGGCGCGGCAACCCGGTGGCCGTGATCACCGGCGGCTCCCAGGGCCTGGGCCTGGCCCTGGCCCGCGGCCTGGCCGAGCGCGGCTGGTCCCTGGTCCTGGACGCGCGGACCGCCGACAAGCTGGCCGCCGCCGACTACGAGCTGTCCAAGCTGACGACCGTGGTGGCGCTGGCCGGCGACGTCACCGACGAGGGCCACCGGGCCGACCTGGCCGAGACCGCCGCCAACCTGGGCGGCGCCAGCCTGCTGGTGAACAACGCCTCGGCGCTCGGCGGCTCGCCGATGCCGGCTCTGGCCGGATTCCCGCTGCCGGCCCTGCGGGCCACGTTCGAGGTGAACGTGCTGGCGCCGCTGGCCCTGGCCCAGCTGCTGCTGCCGCAGCTGCGCGAGCACGGCGGGGAGATCGTGAACATCTCCAGCGACGCCGCGGTGGAGCCGTATGCGGGCTGGGGCGGCTACGGCGCCTCCAAGGCCGCCCTGGACCACGCTTCGGCGATCCTCGCGCTGGAGGAGCCGAAGGTCCGGGTGTGGTCGGTGGATCCCGGCGACCTGCGGACCCAGATGCACCAGGACGCGTTCCCCGGCGAGGACATCAGCGACCTGCCGCTGCCGCAGACCGTGGTCCCGGCGTTCCTGCGGCTGCTCGACGAGCGGCGGCCGTCCGGGCGGTACCAGGCCGGCGATCTGCTGCCGAAGACCGCGGCCGCCGAAGCGGAGGTGGCCTGAGATGACGGCGCTGCTGTTTGAGGCCGCGGGCGGGTTCGGGACCTCTCCGGAGGAGCCGGCCGGACCGCTGGGCGAAGGCTTCCGCGTGTCCTCCGACCTGCTGGCCCGCAAGCCCGCCGAGGCTCGCGGCCTGGTCCGCGACGAAGTCCGGCTGCTGGTCGCCCGCGGGAAGGGCGACGACGACCCCGAGGTCGAGCACTGCATCTTCGCGGACCTGCCGGACGTGCTGGAGCCCGGCGACCTGCTGGTCGTCAACAACTCCGGCACGCTGCCGGCGGCGCTCGACGCCGAGGACGCCGACACCGGCCGGCGCCTGGTGCTGCACGTGTCGACCGGGACGCCCGACGCTCCGGACGCCTGGATCGTCGAGCTGCGCCGGCCGCTGCCGGACGGCGCGACGAAGCCCTTCGCGCTCGGCGCGGACGCGGACGATCCGCCCTCGCCCGGCCGGCCGGGACTCCGGCTGCGGGTCACCGGGGGAGCGACCGTGACCCTGCTGCGGCCCTACACCGACCGGCTGTGGGTGGCGCGCCTGGACCTGGGCGCATCGGTCGCGGACTACCTGACCCGGCACGGCCGCGCGATCCGCTACGACTACGTCGACCGGGACTGGCCGATCGCCGCCTACCAGACGGTCTTCGCCACCGTCCCCGGCAGCGCCGAGATGCCGAGCGCCGCCCGCCCTTTCTCAGCGGACGTCGTGGCACGCCTGGTCGCCAAGGGCGTCCACATCGCCCCGATCACCTTGCACACCGGCGTCGCCTCACCGGAGGCCCACGAGAAGCCCTACGCGGAGTGGTTCTCAGTCCCCGAGGCCACGGCGACCCTGGTGAACCACGTCCGCGCCCACGGCGGCCGGGTCATCGCGGTCGGCACCACAGCGGTCCGCGCCCTGGAGTCGGCGGTCGACGAGGAGGGGACGGTCCACGCCCGCGCGGGCTGGACCGAGTTGATCATCACCCCGGAGCGCGGCGTCCGCGTCGTGGACGGCCTGATCACCGGCTTCCACGAGCCGCAGGCCTCGCATCTGCTGATGCTGACGGCGATCGCCGGCCCCCGGCTGATCCGGGCCAGCTACGACGCGGCGCTGGCGAACCGGTACTTGTGGCACGAGTTCGGTGACGTGAACCTGCTCCTGCGCCGCTGAGTCGGTGGCGGCGGCCATGATGGGCCCATGCCCTACGCCAAGGATCCCCGCGTCGACGATTACATCAACGCCCTCCCGGACTGGCAGCAGGCGGTGTGCCGCCAGGTGCGCGACCCGCCGAATAAGGGCTCGGCGACGCGGGGCGGGGAGGCCGGGGGAGGGCGGCACGGTCGTCGGGGAGGGGTCCCCTATGTGGGGGCCGGTCGGACCGGGAGAATGGGGCGCCATGATCACCCTCGACCTCACAGCGGCGCGCCAGGTTCTCGCCGCGCAGCCGTTCAGTCTCCTGGTGGGCGCCCGCATCATGGTCTTCGAGCCGGGCCGGGCGGTGCTGGCGCTGGACATCCGGGACGACCTGAAGCAGCAGAACGGCTTCCTGCACGGCGGGGTGCTCGCGTACGCCGCCGACAACGCGATCACCTTCGCGGCCGGGACGAAGCTCGGGCCGGAGGTGCTGACCAGCGGCGTGACGATCAGCTATATGCGTCCGGCCTCTGGGGCCAAGCTCGAAGCCGAGGCGACCGTCGCCTACGCCGGGCGGCGGCAGGCGGTGTGCCGGTGCGACCTGATCGCGATCAGCCAGGACGGGGCGCGGACGCTGTGCGCGGTGGCGCAGGGGTCGGTGCTCGCAGTGGGCTGACAGGCCTGACGGGTCTGACGGGTCTGACGGGTCTGACGGGTCTGACTTCGGGCGCCGGCCTTCTCAGGGGCAGGCGATGACCTGCCCCGCGTAAGACAGGTTCCCGCCGAACGCGAACAGCAGCACCGGCGCCCCGGCCGGGATCTCCCGGCGCTCCACCAGCTTCGCCAGCGCTATCGGGATCGACCCCGCCGATGTGTTGCCGGACTCCACGATGTCCTTGGCCACCACCGCGTTCACCGCGCCGAGGCGGGCCGCCAGCGGCTCGATGATCCGCAGGTTCGCCTGGTGGAACACCACCCCGGCCAGCTCCTCCGGCAGCACCCCGGCGCGCTCGCAGACCTGCCGCGCCACCGCCGGCAGCGCCGTGGTGGTCCAGCGGAACACGGCCTGCCCCTGCTGGGAGAACCGGTTCGGGCTGCCCTCGATCACCACCGCCCGGCCCAGCTCCGGCACCGAGCCCCAGAGCACCGGGCTGATCCCGGACCGCTCGGCGGCGGTGACCACGGCCGCGCCGGCGCCGTCGCCGACCAGTACCGCGGTGGAGCGGTCGGTCCAGTCGGTGACCGCGCTCATGAAGTCGGCGCCGACCACCAGCGCGGTGGCCGCCTGCCCGCAGCGGATCGCCTGGTCGGCCAGCGCCAGGGCGTGGGTGAAGCCGGAGCAGACCACGTTGACGTCGATGGTGGCCGGGGCCGCCATCCCCAGCCGGGCCGCGACCCGGGCCGCGGTGTTCGGGCTGGCCGCCTCGGCGGTGCTGGTGGCCACCAGCACCAGGTCCACCTCGCCGGCCGCGATGCCGGCCCCGGCCAGCGCCTTGGCGGCGGCCGCGGCCGCGAACTCGTCGACCGTCTGCCCCGGCTCGGCGATCCGCCGGCTGCGGATCCCCACCCGGGAGGTGATCCACTCATCGCTGGTGTCGACCATCCGGCCCAGGTCGGCGTTGGTCAGGACGCGGTCGGGCTGGCTGTGGCCGAGGGCCACGATCCGGGAACCGGGCACGCCGGACGCTCCTTCTCCTCGCGGGATGCTTGCTCCTTACGATCCTCGCGTGCCGACCCACGACGACCCGGTCACGGAAGCCCCAAAGCCGGTCGTGTCGGATCTGGAGGATTCCGCCATAGCCGCCTGGCGGCATCATCCGAGCGAGGCGGTGACGCGATCCAGGCGGCGAGCTAGGCGAGATCCAGGCGTCTACGCGTATTCGGGCGTCATCGCCGCGGCCATCCGCAGGTGCGTCTCGGCCTCGGCGCCACGCCCCCGGCGCTTGAGCGTCTTGCCCAGCATCACGCGGGCGTTGGAGTCGTCGGGATGCGCGGCGAGCATCGCCTCCAGCACGGCCTCGGCCCGGCCCAGCTGCGCCGACGCGAAGTACGCCGAGGCGGCCACGCGCCGGATGTTCGGGTCGTCGCCGTGCTCGGCCAGCAGCGGCTCCAGCAGCACCAGCGCGCCGAGCGGATCGTTGAGGCCGACCAGCGACTCGGCCCAGCGCAGCCGCCGGACCTCCTCCGGCAGCGGCTTCACGACCGCACAGGAGGCCAGGAAGTCGGCGACGGTGGCCGGCGACAGAGCGAACTCCAAGTGCTGGTCGCCGACCGCGAGCGTCGGCGACACGCCGATCCGCCGCGCCTTGCCGATCAGCAGCAGCTCCCGCAGCTCCTTCGCGCCGGCCTCGGAGTCCCGCAGCAGCGCGCCGCCCTCGGCGAAGCCGGCGCGCTCGGCGACGGCCGCCAGCTCCGCACGGTCGCGCAGGTCGTGCGAGGCGAGCAGTTCCTCGGCGACCCGGTTCTGGAGCGCCGCGCCGCCGCGCTCCTCGGCGAGGGCCAGCAAGCGCAGTGCGTCGCGCGGAGCGTCGGGATCGGCGGCGTCGGCGAGTAGCGGGCGCCAGACGACATCCGTCGGGGCGCTGGTGTCGGAGCCGGGGTACCTTGTGTCCGGGGTGCCTTCGCCGCGCTGTGTCTCGCCGTCCGTGCCCAGCGCGGCGCGCAACCGCTCGGCGGCGACGTGGGTCCACGGGTTGGCGATGTCCGCCCAGATCTCGATGCGCATGGTCCCGACAACGACCGCAAGCGGGGAAAGATTCCCCGCTCAGCGCGGCGTACTCCGGCTACAGCCGCGCCGGCTGCGTCGCCGAGAACCGCGCCTCCACGGCCGCATAAACGCTCTGCCGCACCGGCTCCAGGTCCAGCGCGGGCGTCCCGTCATACGCCGCACCGCCCGGCGCCGCGCCGGCCATCGCATACATCGCCCGGCTCTGCGGCTGCGCCGCGTTGCCTCCGGACAAACCGGTGTCGGCCAGCTCCAGCAGCTCGACCAGTCGGGAGCCGACTGCCTCGGCGTACTCGTGGCCGCGCCGCAGCGCCTCGCCGACCGCCTCGGTGCGGGCCCGCTGGTAGACCTCGGAGTCCCGGCGCAAGCTCCAGTAGGGGCCGTCGACCGCCCGGCCCTCGCCCTCGGCCAGCTTGGCGACCATCTCCCCGAGCACCGCGAAGTCCTTCACGACGATCCGGACGCGCACCGAGCCCTGATACGGCCCGATCTTGTCCGAGCGCCGGCTCTTCCACTCCGGATAGACGCCGAAGCGCCCCGTCTCCAGCTTCTCCAGCGCGTCGCCGTAGTCGGCCTTGACCTGCTCCAGCAGCTCCTTGTTGCGCCGGGTCAGCTGCTCCAGGGCGCTGCGCTGGTCGCGGTCGCGCGCGGTGACCGTGACCGCGAACTCGCACAGCTCGGGGTCGGCCTCCAAGGTGGCCTCCCCGCGCACGCTGACGACGATGGGGGTGCCGGCGGGCCGGTCCGACTGCTGCGTCATACCGTGCGTCATACCGGCAAGTGTGCCCTGCCGGCTCAGGACCGCACCAGCCGGGCGATCGCCTCGTTGGCCTCCTTGACCTTGGCGTCGGCCTCCGGGCCGCCGGTGGCCAGGGCGTCGGCGACGCAGTGCGCCACGTGCTCCTCCAGCAGCCCCAGCGCGACCGACTGCAGGGCCTTGGTGACCGCGGAGATCTGGGTGAGGATGTCTATGCAGTACTTGTCTTCTTCGACCATTCGCTGCAGGCCGCGCACCTGTCCCTCGATCCGGCGCAGCCGCTTGTTGTAGTCGTCCTTGCGGTCGGTGTACCCGTGCATGGCCCGCTTCCCCATCCTCGTCGTCGGCTCGAAACTGTACCCCCACGGGGTAACCAGCCCGCCCGCGTCCCTGTTCCCCGGGTATCTACCCACAGTGACGGGTTGAGCTGCGCCGACCCGTAAGATTAACGGCATGAGCCACTCCGGATCCGGCACTGTCCGTCCCATCACCGTCGTCGGCAACCCGGTGCTGCACCACCCCTGCGCCTCGGTGGAGAAGTTCGACGACGAGCTGGCGACGCTCATCGACGACATGTTCGCCTCGATGTACGCCGCCGAGGGCGTGGGCCTGGCCGCCAACCAGATCGGGGTGCCGCTGCGGGTGTTCGTCTACGACTGCCACGACGACGACGGCGTGCAGCACGTGGGCCACGTGGTCAACCCGGTCCTGGCCGAGCTCCCGGCCGACCGCCGCCAGCTCGACGACTCCGCCGAGGGCTGCCTGTCCGTGCCCGGCCCGCACCACGAACTGCCCCGCCCCGACTACGCGGTGGTCACCGGCGTGAACCTCAAGGGCGAGCCGATCACCATCGAGGGGACCGGCTACTTCGCGCGGTGCCTGCAGCACGAGTCGGACCACCTGGACGGCCGCCTCTACATCGACCGGCTCACCAAGCGGCAGCGGAAGAACGTGCTGGCCGAAATGGAGCGGATGCAGGCGGAGAAGGCGGCGAAGGCGGCGTCCGAAGAGAAGGCGGCTTCGGCGGCGACCGTGGCCGCCGCCGAGTAGCCGAGCGCTTAGCAGCCGAGTACTGGTACCGCCAGGGTTCCGGCCGCTGTGGCTGGTGATGAGCCGGCTGTGAGCTAGTTGTTCGGCCGCAGCGTCCAGACGATCGTCATCTCCCCGGTGACGGCGTCGTCGGTGTCCCGCTGGATCCGCACGTGCACCGGGAACTCCGGCCGGGTCCCGCCCTGGAGCTCGGCGATGATCTCCGGGATCGGGCGGCCGAGGGTCGCGGTGGCGGTGACGTCGCCGCGCGCCACCTTCTTGAAGTCGATGGTGGCCGTGGTCGGCAGCGGCGTGGCCTCGGCCGCCAGGTGGCCGAAGGCGGCCACCACGATCGCGCCGGAGGCCGACTCGGCGAGCGTGAACATGGCGCCGGCGTGCGGGCCGCCGACGTGGTTGCGGTACGCGGGCTGGTCGCGGAACTTCAGGACGGCGCGCTCGGTCGTCGTCTCCACGTACTCCAGGCCCAGCGTGCCGACCATCGGGACGGCGGCGGTGAGGAAGGCGCCGATGTCGAAGGCGGCTGCTTCGGTGGACCCGGGGGCCTCGGCGGCGGAGTCGGTGCTCACAGTGTTTTCGGCGGTCATGCCGCCGATCCTACTGATCGGTAACTTCTTCGGCCACCGCCGGCCCTCCGGCCAGTCCGCCGGCCAGCCCGGCGGTCCACTTCTCCTCGATCCGGCCGAACTTCCACACCGCGATCGCGCCCAGCCACACCGCGACGAAGACCCCGACGATCGCGAAGCCGATGGTGTTCAGGTCGATGCCGCCGATCCAGTCCCAGAAGCCGCCGGTCCAGCCCAGCTTGTCGGACAGGATGCCCAGCAGCTCCACGGTGCCGATGATCAGGGCCACCGCCACCGACAGGCCGGTGATGGTGATGTTGTAGAAGACCTTGCGGACCGGCTTGGAGAACGCCCAGCCGTAGGCGAAGTTCATGAACGAGCCGTCGATGGTGTCCAGCAGCGACATGCCGGCCGCGAACAGGACCGGCAGGCACATGATCGCGTACCACGGCAGCCCGGCCGCGACCGAGGTGCCGGCCAGCACCAGCAGGCTGATCTCGGTGACGGTGTCGAAGCCCAGGCCGAACAGCACGCCGATCGGGTAGATCTGCCAGGGCGCCTTCACCGATTCCATGGCCCGGCCCAGGAACCGGTTCATGAAGCCGCGCTTGGCCAGGTGCTCCTCGAGCTCGGCCTCGCTGTAGGTGCCCTTGCGCATCTGCCGGAAGACCTTGACGATGCCGACCAGGATCACCAGGTTGAAGATCGCGATGAGATACAGGAAGGTGCCGGAGACCGTCGTGCCGATGACGCCGCCGACGCTGTGCAGCGCGGAGCTGTCATCCGACAGCTGTACGCCGACCGCCTTCAGTCCCAGGGAGAGCAGCAGGGTCAGGGTGAACACGATCGTGGAGTGCCCGAGGGAGAACCAGAAGCCGACGGACAGCGGCCGCTTGCCGTCGGCCATCAGCTTGCGGGTGGTGTTGTCGATGGCCGCGATGTGGTCGGCGTCGAAGGCGTGCCGCATGCCCAGTGTGTAGGCGGTGACGCCGGTGCCCACGCCGAACATCCCGGCGCCGATCTTGTAGTGCTGGGGGACTACCACCGCGAGCAGCAGGCCCCAGCCGACCACGTGCAGCAGGGCGATGAAGCCGAACATGCCGCCGACGCGGCCCCACTCGCGCGGTGTCAGGCTGCCCCGGAGCTTGGCGAGGCGGGAGGTGGGGGCGACGCTGGCCGGGGTCGCTGTCGTGGCTGTCATGGCGCTGCGCGGCCCCCTGGGATCGGTGTGCGGTCGGTGCTGGCGGTGCCTTCAGTGCGGTCGGTACTGTCGCGATTATTTTGCAGTTGCGAAGAGTTTGCAACTGCTCGTTCCGTGTTCGGCCGGTCGCGGATGGTGATGCGACTGGTCTCACGACCGTTTTCTCCGGATTCCTTCAGGTGTCGATGATCTGATGTGTGGACGACAGATCGGAAGGAGTCGACGCAAATGGCCCAGGGTGGGAAGCGCATCATCGACTATCCCCGCTGGGGGAAGGGCGGGGTGCGTCGGTGGATTCCCTCTTTTCGGCTTGTCGCGACTGTCTTTCTGGCGTTTCTCATGCTGGTCACCGGGGGTGCGTGGGCGGTCTACGCGGCCATCCCCATACCGCCGATGAACGAGTCGGTGACGCAGCAGCACCTCACGGTCGTCGACCGCAACGGCGTGGTGCTCGGGCGGCGCGGGCCGGAGATACGGCAGGACGTGCCGCTGTCCAAGGTGCCGGTGCAGGTGCAGAACGCGTTTCTGTCGGCGGAGGATCGGACGTACTGGTCGGGGAGCGCGATCTCGATCACGGGTACGGCGCGGGCCATGCTGAACGATCTCGGCGGGGGTGACACGCAGGGCGGTTCGACGATCACTCAGCAGTACGTCAAGAACGCTTATTTGACTGACGAGCGGTCCTTGTCTCGGAAGATCAAGGAAGCCGTCATCGCGATGAAGATCTCGGACAAGCAGTCCAAGGCTGAGATCTTGCAGGGGTATCTGAACACGGTCTACTTCGGGCGGGGCGCCTCCGGAGTGCAGATGGCCGCCCGTGCGTGGTTCGCTAAGGACATCGACCAGCTCACTGTCGCCCAGGGCGCCGTGCTGGCCGCTCTGGTGAACGCGCCGTCGTACTTCGAGACGGCGCAGAAGGATCCGCAGGCGATGGCCAAGCTGAAGGGGCGTTGGAGCTACGTCCTGGACGGGCTGGTCACGATGGGCAAGCTGAGCAAGGCTGAGCGGGACGCGCAGCGGTTCCCGACCCTGGCGCCGTGGCCGCGGCCGTCGAGTGAGCAGGACGGGCAGTATCCGTACCTGGTCGACGCGGCGGTCGCCGAGGCGCAGAGCAAGACCGGGCTCAGCCGCGAGCAGCTGGTCACCGGCGGCTACACGATCAAGACCACGTTCGACGCCAAGATGCAGGACCAGGCGGCGGCCGCGGTGCAGAGCCAGATCACCGACCAGCTGGATCCGGCCAAGCGGGACGTCGACAAGTACGTCCACACCTCGATCGCCACTGTGGTGCCCGGGGACGGCGCGGTGCGGGTGCTGTACGGCGGCGACGACTATGCGAAGCAGGCCTTTAATGCGGCCTGGCAGGGGACGCTGTCGCCGGGCTCGTCGTTCAAGACCTTTGCGCTGGCCGCCTACTTGCAGGCGGGGGGCGCCCTGGAGGACACGTTCGACGGCGACTCGCCCTACCGTGTTGCGGGCAGCAACACCCAGATCCCCAACGAGGGCGGGCAGAGCTACGGCGACGTCTCGGTGCAGTACGCGCTGAATCAGTCGATCAACACGGTGTTCGTCGAGCTCGGCGAGAAGATCGGCATGAGCAAGGTCGCCGACGCGGCGCGGGCCGCGGGCATCCCGGTCGACGCCAAGAGCCAGAATGTTCCGGCGCTGCCGCTGGGCGTGGTGTCGACCAACCCGGAGCAGATGGCCGGCGCGTATGCCACGTTCGCTGCGCACGGGCGGCAGGCGGACTCGTACACCGTGGCTGCGGTGGAGCAGGGCGCCAGGACGGTGTACGCGCACCAGAGCCAGGTCCGGCAGGCGTTCACCGCGGATGTCGCCGATCAGGTGACTCAGGCATTGCAGGATGTGGTGGTGGAGGGTTCCGGCGCCGGCGCCGCCCTGCCCGACGGCCGCGACGTGGCCGGCAAGACCGGGACCACGGACCTGCCCGGCGACGGCACCAAGCTCGGCTCGGCCTGGTTCGTCGGGTACACCCCGGGCCTGTCGACGGCGGTGGCGGTCTGGGGTCAGCGCGACGACGGCAGCTTGACGGCCATCAACGGTATGGCGGGGAAGACGGTCGGTGGCGGCGCCCTGGCAGCTCCACTGTGGTCGGCCTACATGAGCAAGGCGGTGGCTGGAACGCCGGCGCGGGCGTTCAGCGGCGAGGCGGCTGGGGCCGGGGTCGGGTAGTCGGGTAAGGCGCCGAACACCGGGCGAGGTGTGCCAGCTGCGCCGGCCACCTCGCCCTGGGCGCGGCCTTCGGCCGCCTTCCTCGCTCCTTCCGCGGCTACGTCACCACGACGTGTAGGTCGCGAAGAAGTCGCTCGCTGTTGGCGCGCCGCTGCCGCTGAAGCAGTCCACGGAGCGGATCTGCAGGGTTCCGCCGCTGTTGACCCACGGTGGGCCGCCGCCCAGTTCGCCGAAGCGGCAGAAGCTCGGGCCGGGGCCGAAGGCGGTGATGTTGCTGGTGGAGAACGGGGTGGCGGTGGCGCCGATGTTCGGCATCAGAACCGTGATGCCGGCTGGGGGTACTGAGCCGCTGAAGACGCCGCCCCAGCTGGTGCTGGTGTCGAAGTTGGTCAGGATCGGGGCGCCGCTGTGCTGCCAGTAGTAGCCCCATTCGTTGGGGTACAACGCACGGATGTCCAGCTTGTACTGGTAGGTCAGCGACCATCTGGCGTCGGCTGGTGCGCCGGTGCCGCCGTCGAAGCACAGGATGGTGGGCACCTGGGTGCCGCCGCCGTTGAACCAGGCGCCGATCTTGCAGCGGGCTGGTGCGCCGGTCAGTGTTGTCTGGCCTGTCACCTGGAGGTCGCCTCCCAGTGCCGAGCCGGTCGGGCCTACGCCGGGCAGCTTGATCTGGTAGATGCCGGGCGTGCTGTAGCCGACGCTCAGGGGCAGTCCGGCGGAGTCGAACTGGGCCAGTAGGCCGCTCTTGCCGTCTGACTCGGCGTAGGCGAAGTCGGGGACCGGAGGGCCGATGTAGGTCGCGGAGACCCAGGTGATGGCGAAGCCGGTCGGGAACGGTACCGGGGTGCCGCCGGAGACCGCCCAGCAGCTGACCTTGACCATCTCGTTGGGCCCGGAGGGGAACCAGGAGTCTGGTTCGCACCAGGACGGCGGCTGCGGGGTCGGGCTGCCGGTCTTGGTGATGGCGGTGACGTGGACGACGCCCTGGGATGCCGCGACGTTGGGGAACACCACGAGGTAGCTGTTCCCGGACGCCGAGGAGATCTGTCCCGTGGTGCCGGCACTCGTCTTCGAGTTGGTCAACGGACCCGGTGCCGGGCCGGCCGGGTCGTGGTAGCCGTAGCCCCAGACGTTGGGCGGCATCGCGTGGGCGGCGCGGGTGGGCAGGAACGCCAGGGCCGTGCCGGCCAGCAAGGCCAGTACCGCTAGCAGGACTCTGATGGGGCGTGGCCGGCCGGTGCCGGCGCGCGCGGATGTGGTGGCTGACATCACGATCCCTCCCGAACGGCCGGCGGCGTCGCCGGCCCAGACTGATGAGCCTGGTGTCAGAATGCTGCGAACACCTCGGGACCGGAATACGGGTAAACCAGCGATGTGCCCGATGGCGTGATTCGGTCAGTGGTTGGGGGGCGTCGCGCTGTTCCTACAGCGGCCTGCCGCCCATGACCGTTCCGTCCGGCGCCTCGGTCACCGTCGTGAGCCAGGCCAGCAATCGCGGCTCGGTGAACGCTGCCCAGTCTGGGACGTCGATGACCTGCGCCTGGCCGATCTGCCGGGCCAGGGCGACCACCGAGTGCCCGGCCGGACGGCGTGCGGCGTCATAGCGCGCCGCCAGGTCGTCGAGATCAGACGCCTGCGACCACAGCTGCCCCAAGGTGGCGGCGTCCTGGACCGCCTTCAGGGCCCCGGCCCCGGCGTGCGGGCGGCTCACCGCGCCGGAGTCGCCGAGCAGCAGCAGGCGCCCGCGGGCGAATGCCGGGGCTTCCAGGTCGTACATGGGCTGGATGAACACGTCCTCGCGCGCGGTGGTGCCGATGGCGTCGGCCCAGAACGGCGGCAGCCGGCGGCAGATCACCGTTTCCAGGTGCTCCAGCAGGGCCTCGGACACCGCGCCCGGCGGCAGGCTGGTCGCGGTGCTCAGGTCCGGGGTGAGGTCCGGCGGGACGGTGGAGAACAGGCCCCAGTTCAGCGCGGTCTCACCGCTGTCGGCCGGGATCGGGTACGCCACCAGGTGGCCGGTGGCGAGGCCGACCGTGAAGAACGCCTCCTCCGGCAGCCCGGCGATGCGGGTCATGTCGCCGAGGCCGCGCCAGCACAGATAGCCGGCGTACTGCGGCCGCACGCCCGGCGACATCGCCTCCCGGACCACCGAGCGGTAGCCGTCGGCGCCGAGGACCAGGTCGAAGGACTCTGAGCTGCCGTCCTCCAGGAGCAGGTCGGCGCCGGACGCGGTGGGCCGTACCGCGACGACCTGCGCGGCCGCTCGGTACTCGACGCGCTCCGGCAGGCGGCCGCGCAGGTAGCGGTAGAGCTGGCCCCAGCTGTGGCTGGCGAACGGGAACGGGTGCGCCCCCAGCGCCTTGCCCATCGCCGGATCCTCGGCCGTGCCCTCCCGCGCGAACCACAGGCGGGTCTCGGCGTGGAAAGCCGGCAGGGAGGCGTCCAGGAAGCCGGCGGCGGCCAGCTCGGCGAAGCGCTGCCGGTGGATGGCGATGCCCACGCCGCGATCCCGCAGGATTCCGGCCGAGCGTTCGAACACCACGACCGATGCCTCCGGCTCCGCCTCGGCCACGGCCAGCGCTCCGGCGCAGCCGGCCACGCTGCCGCCGACGACGCCGATACGTACGGGTCCTGTCATGAGTCCGGTCAGTCCCTTCAGTCCGGCAGCGTTGCCAGCTCCTGGATCTCCACGTTCGCCAGCGCCGTGCCGTCAGTCTGCACCCGGCGCAGGTACCACCGCTGGATCGGCGCGTGCGTCGCGGTGGCCAGCTGCCACGGGCCGCGCGGGCTGTCGATCCGGCCCAGCGCCGCGATGGCGCTGTTGATCGCCTCGGCCCCGGCGTCCGGCCCGGCCTTGGCGATCGCCTCGTCCAGCAGCGCCGCCGCGTCGTAGCCGGAGAGCGCGTAGACGCTCGGCTGCTCGCCGTCGTGCCCGGCCGACCAGGCGGCCACGAACGCCCGGTTGGCGGCGGTGTCGATGTCGGGGGAGTAGTCCAGCACCGAGGTGATGCCGGTGGCGGACGGGCCCTCCTCGGTGAGCAGCGGCCCGTCGGTGACGAACCCGGCGGCGAACAGCGGGATGTCCCGCACGTCGGAGGCCGCGTACTGGTGCACGAACCGCACCGCTTCCTGCCCGGTGAACGAGCAGTACACGGCCTTGGCGCCGGAGGCTTTGATCGCCGCCAGGTACCGGGAGAAGTCGATGGTCTCCGGGGAGGAGGTGAACTCCGCGCGGCCGGATGCGTTGGCCAGCCGTCCGCCCAGCGAGGTGAAGTAGTCGGTGAAACCGCGGATCTGCTCCCACCCGCCCGGGTAGTTGCCGCCGATCGCGAACACCGGACCTTTGATGTGTTCGTATATGTACGGAGCGATGGCGGTGCCGGGGTCGGTGGACATGAAGGCGACGTTCCATATGTAGCGGATGTCGGCCATGTCCGGCCGGGCCACCACGCCGACCAGCGGTACGTGCGCGGCGTCCGCGGCCGGCGCCACCGCCTGGAAGCTCATGCCGCCGATCGGCCCGATCACCGCCTGCGCGCCGGCGTGCAGCAGGCTCTGGAACCCGGCCGCGGCCTCGCCGCCGGATCTGCCCTCGATGGCGGTGTCCAGCGTGACCGGCCGGCCGCCGAGGCGGCCGTGGTGCTGGTCGACGTAGAGCCGGACGCCGTCGCCGACGTCCGCGCCCATCTGGCCGTAGCCGGCGGCGATGCTCAGCAGCATCCCGACCACCAGCGGCCGGCCGCCGGCGCGGTCGTCGCCGCCGTCCGCGCCGTTCCCGCCGCCGTTCCAGGCCCCCGC
>JABFWL010000390.1 GCA_013362315.1 Catenulispora sp.
CAGATCACCCAGTAAGGAGCGAGTGATGATCACCAACCTGCGTTCCACCGCCACCTCCGAGGTGGACGGCTCCCCGTGGACCTTCGACGTGCTCGACGGCCGGCCCTACGCCGTCGTGTTCGGCAACCAGAAGTGCGCCGACGACGTCACGAAGATCATCGGCGCGCTGCAGGGCGCGCCGGAGACCGCCGACCTGGACATCGTGCAGGTGGCGCACGTCAGCGGGCTGCCCAAGCCGCTGCAGAAGCTGGCCACCCGCTCGCTGCGCAAGGCCAAGGAGAAGCAGGTCGCCGAGCGCGGCGCCGAGCGCGCGCGCCTGGGCCTGGCCCCGGACGCCGGCGAGAAGCTGCGCTTCGCGCTGGACTGGACGGCGCAGCTCACCGAGCCGGCCGGGTTCAGCCACCACCAGAAGGAGGCGGTGACGCTGCTGGTCGACCCGACCGGGACGGTCGCCGAGCGGATCGAGGGCCCCGACGTCGCCGCCGCGGTCCGCGCCTGGTACGCCTCCCACGTCACCGCCTGAGCGCCGGGGCCACCGCCATGTCCACCGCCATGTCCGCCGCGACCGTGGAAGTCGACCCGCGCGCCCTGCGCGACGTCTGCGGGCAGTTCCTCACCGGCGTGACCGTGATCACCAGCACCGACGGCGAGTACCCGTTCGGGATGACCGCGAACTCCTTCACCTCGGTGTCGCTGGACCCGCCGATGGTGCTGTTCTGCCCGCACAAGGACGCCAAGATCAGGGAGCTGATCGACCGTTCCGGCTGCTTCGCGGTGAACGTGCTGGCCGAGGAGCAGGCCGAGCTGTGCCGCCGGTTCTCGCACCGGGTGACCGTGTGCTTCGGCGACATCCCGACCCGGATCGGCGTCAGCGGCGCCCCGGTGCTCACCGACTCGCTGGCCTACCTGGACTGCCGGGTGGTGCGGGAGATCGCCGCCGGCGATCACACCGTCGTGCTCGGCGAGGTCCTGGACGTCGGCCGGCCCCGGCCCGACGGCCGGCCGCTGGCCTTCCACAGCGGCAAGTACGTCAGCCTGGCCTAGGGCGTGCTTGAGAATTCGGGCGCAGCGCGACGGCACGCAGCCTCTGGCTGCCGATGGGCACAGTGGCGGCGCCTGGCGGCGCCGGACGACCAGCCACAGCCAACCAGGATGAGGCAGGCCGTCCGTCTTGCCATGCTTGCCGCTGAGCCGTCGCGCTCGACCTGCTCAAAGCTGCGGAACACTACCCACCCGAATTCTCAAACACGCCCAAGAGCGAGGCTCCGCGAGAGCCGGCGCCCGAATAGGGGGAGAGAGACCCGATGACCGCTACTGCGAAACCCGCCAAGACCGTGAACTGCGACGTCGTCATCCTCGGCTCCGGCATCGCCGGGTCGACGCTGGCCGCGATCCTGGCCAAGGCCGGGGTCTCGGTGGTGCTGGTCGACGCGGCGAGCCACCCGCGCTTCGCGGTCGGCGAGTCGACCATCCCGCCGCTGATGGCGTGGCTCAAGCTGCTCGCCGTCCGCTACCAGGTTCCGGAGATCCACGCCCTGACCAGCGTGGACAAGTCCACCGAGCTGATCGGCAACTCCTTCGGCGTCAAGCGCCACTTCGGCTTCATGCTGCACCGCCCGGGCGAGGAGCCGGATCCGCGCGAGGCGAACCAGTACGTGATCCCGGACATGCTGACCAGTGCCAGCCACCTGTTCCGGCAGGACTGCGACTACTACATGTTCCAGGTCGCCGCGCAGTACGGCTGCCAGACCCGGCAGAACTGGCGCGCTGTGGACGTCGACCTCGACGACGACGGCGTCACCGTGGTCGGCCACACCGGGGAGATCCTGCGCGGCCGCTACCTGGTCGACGCCAGCGGCTTCCGCTCGCCGCTGGCCGACAAGCTGGCCCTGCGCGAGCAGCCGGCCCGGTTCAAGCACCACTCCCGGTCGTTGTTCACGCACATGGTCGGCGTCAAGCCGTTCGACGATGTCAGCCGGCACCCGGCCGACGAGCGCCCGAAGGCGCGCTGGCACGAGGGCACCATGCACCACCTGTTCGAGCGTGGCTGGTTCTGGATCATCCCGTTCGACAACTACAAGCCCTCGCGCAACCGGCTGTGCAGCGTCGGCCTGACGATGGACGAGCGGCTGTACCCGAAGAACCCCGATCTGACCCCGGAGGAGGAGTTCCACGAGTTCCTGAAGCAGTATCCGGCCGTGGCCCGGCAGTTCGAGGGCGCGGCGAAGGTGCGGGAGTGGGTCAGCACCGACCGGCTCCAGTACTCCTCGCGGCAGACCATCGGCCCGCGCTGGTGCCTGATGTCGCACGCCGCCGGGTTCATCGACCCGCTGTTCAGCCGCGGCCTGTGCAACACCTTCGAGGTCCTGAACTCGCTGGCCTGGCGGCTGATCGCGGCCTGCGGGGACGACGACTTCTCGGAAGAGCGCTTCAAGTACGTGGAGAAGCTGGAACAGGGGCTGCTGGACTACAACGACGACCTGGTGAACTGTTCCTTCATCAGCTTCTCGCACTTCCGGCTGTGGGACGCGGTGTTCCGGGTCTGGGGCCTGATCACCACCCCGAACACCATGCGCATCACCACCGCGCTGGGCCACTACAACCTGCACGACCGCGACGAGTCCTACCTGCAGAAGCTGGAGGACTCCCCGTACACCGGCATGTTCTGGCCGGACAGCCCGCACCTGCAGAAGATCCTCGACGTCATGGTCGAGGTCTGCGAGAAGTACGAGATCGGCGAGGTGTCCGGGGACGAGGCGGCCGACCAGCTGTTCGCGGCCGTCGTCGCGTCCCCGGTGACCACGCCGTTCGGCTGGACCGACCCGAACCGCCGGTTCATCTATCCCGGCCCCCGCGACATGATCAAGTACCTGCGCTGGGCCGCCACCTCCGACGTGCCGGAGCTGCGCACCCTGGGCCGCGAGACGGTCCGCGGGATGGTGACCTCGGCCCTGAAGCGGAAGAAGTTCCTCTGATGGCCTCGCCCGACATGCTCGCCGCGACGGTGCTCGCGGATGTGGCCCTGATCCTGATCGCGGGCTCGGCGCTCGGCTCCGTCGCGCGGCGTGTCGGGCAGCCCCGGGTGGTCGGCGAGATCGCCGCCGGCATCGCCCTGGGGCCCAGCCTGCTGGGACTGCTGCCGGGCCACCTTTCGGCCCGGCTGTTCCCGGCCGACGCCCGGCCCTTCCTGAACGCCTTCGCCCAACTGGGACTGGCGCTGTTCATGTTCACCATCGGCTGGGAGTTCGACCTGAAGATGCTGCGCCGGCCCGGCACCCGGGCCACCGCGGCCCTGGTGTCGCTGGGCTCGGTCGGCGTCGCCTTCGGCTCCGGCGTCGCGCTGGCGACGGTGCTGTATCCCGAACACTCGACCGTGCACGGGCACCACATCGGCTTCCCGCCGTTCGCCCTGTTCCTCGGCGCCGCCATGTCGATCACCGCCTTCCCGGTGCTGGCCCGGGTGCTGCGCGAACGCGGCCGGGTCGGCAGCCGGGTCGGCACCCTGGCGCTGGCCAGCGCCGCCGTCGACGACATCCTGGCCTGGTGCTCGCTGGCCCTGGTCGCCGCCCTGGCCGGCGCGCGCGATCCCTGGCAGTTCGCCCGGATCGCCGCCTGGACCGCCGGCTACGTCGCGGTGATGGCGCTCGCGGTCCGGCCCACGCTGCGGCTGCTGGTCTGCCGCACTGTCGCCGAGCGCGCGCAGTACCAGCTGTTCGTGCTGCTCGCGGCCGGCATCTTCCTGTCCTGTTACGCCACCACGTGGATCGGCATCCACGCCATCTTCGGGGCGTTCGCCTTCGGCATGGCCATGCCCCGCAAGCCCGACACCGATCTGGACGAGCAGCTGCAGAAGCCGCTGGAGCTGACCGGCTCGCTGCTGCTGCCGGTGTTCTTCATCGTCACCGGGCTCGGCGTCGATGTCACCAAGCTGTCCGGACGCGGCGTGCTGGAACTGCTCGCCGTGGTCGCCATCGCGGTGGCCGGCAAGCTCTTCGGCACGGCCGCCGCCGCCCGCGCGCTGCGCCTGCCATGGCGCCAGACCGCCGAGCTGGGCCTGCTGATGAACATGCGCGGCCTGACCGAGCTGATCATCCTGAACGCCGGGGTGACCCTGGGCGTGCTCGACACCTCCATCTTCACCGCCATGGTGCTGATGGCCCTGACCACCACGGCGATGGCTTCGCCGCTGCTCAAGCGGTTCCGGCTCGAGTCGCCGTTGGAAGCCGGCGCTGCGGCTGGCACTGAGGCTGGGACCGAGATCGCCGCGGAAGCAGGCGCCGACCAGCCCCGGGCGGCCGCCTACGCGCACTGACGAACCACTGGAAGTCCCCAAGCACGCCCCACAGGAGGTGGGTCCCATGACCATGACCATCGAGGCGCCCGTCACCCTCGGCCGTGCCCGACCGGTGACCTCCGGACGGCTGCCGGCCGTCCACCCCTTCTCGCTGCGCCCCGCCGCCGCCCTGGTGCGCCGCCTGCCGGCGCTTTACGGCGACGTCGAGGCGGACGGCGAGACGCTGATCGCGGCGCTGGCGATCGAGCGGCGGCGCTTCGGACTGCGGGTCTTCCCCGACCCGATCGGCGTCGGCTACCAGGTGTGGGGCGACCACGCGCCGGGAGACGGCGACCACGAGGAGATCCGCTGGACGATCGACCGCTGGCTGCGGCTGTCCGACGACGTGACCGAGTTCCACCGCCTGGCGCGCAAGGACGACCCGCGGTTCGCCGCGGTGGCCCAGGCCGCGTGGGGCATGCACCGCCTGTGCTATCCGACGCTGGCCGAGGCCGTGGTGTCCCATGTCCTGGCCGCCGACCTGACCTGGCCGATGGTGCTGCGGCTGAAGCGCCGGCTGGTCCTGGCGTACGGCGGCGCCGTCACCGTCGGCGGGCACACCGTCACCACGTTCCCGGAGTTCGCCGACCTGCTGCGCGTCAACCCGCGGGAGTACGCCGACCTGCTCGACGACGCGCGCCGCGGAGCGGCTTTGACCGCCGCCTTGCACGCGGTGGTGGAGCTCGGCCCGGACTGGCTGCGCACCGCCCCCTACGACGAGGTGGAAGAGGCGCTGCGGCACGCGCCCGGCATCGGAGAGTACGCGGGGGAGGGCATTCTCGAGAACGGACTGGGCCGCATGGAGGGGCTGCCGTCTTTCGCGGCTTCGCACCCGCTTGTCAGAAGGCTGTACGGTCCGGGGCGGTCGCTGGAGGCGATCCACGCGTACTACGGCCGGCACATCGGCTATTGGGCGTACTACCTCGTGAACAGCGCGGGCTGAGCCGTGACCGACATCAGCGGGGGCATCGGAAACATCAGCGGGGGCATCGGAAACATCATCGGTGTGGCTCGGGGTCAGGTGTTGGATGAGGGCCGTGGCCTGTCCGGGGAGCAGGTGC
>JABFWL010000168.1 GCA_013362315.1 Catenulispora sp.
CTGCCGGAGGCGCCCATGATGGCCACCGGCTTGCCGGTCAGGACCGACTCGCCGTAGGGGCGGGAGGCCCAGTCCAGGCCGTTCTTCAGCACGCCGGGGATCGAGTAGTTGTACTCGGGGGAGGCGATCAGCACGCCGTCGGCCGCGGCGATCTTCTCGCGCAGCTCGACCACGGACGCCGGCGGCTCGGCCTCCAGGTCCTGGTCGAAGTACGGCAGGTCGGTCAGGCCCTCGTAGATCTCGATCTCCACGCCCGCCGGCGCCAGCTGCTTGGCGGCGCGGACCAGCGCGGTGTTCGTGGACGCCTTACGGAGGGCGCCGGAGAAGGCGAGAATCTTGATGGTCACTTCTGAACACTCCCGGGTTCTGGGTTCGTGGGTGCGCAGCGGGACGGCTGCGCAGCCTGCCTACTCGGTAACCCTCCGTTGGTCGGTTACCTTTCGTAAGGTTGAAGGTAGGTGTCGTGCTTACGGTTGTCAAGTCGCCTACGAAAGGTAAGCTTGAGTCATGGCAGAGCACCTGAGCGCAGCGCAACTGGGCGCTGAACCCACGGGGGACGAGGACTGCCTGAGCGTCTTCTGCCCTCGCTTCCACACCGCCGTGGAGATCATCGGGCGGCGCTGGTCCGGCGCCATCCTGCGCGCCATGCTGTCCGGCGCCACCCGCTACACCGACATCGTCGCAGCGGTTCCCAAGCTGTCCGACCGCCTGCTGTCCGAGCGGCTGAAGGAGTTCGAGGCGGTCGGCATCGTCGACCGCGTGGTGATCCCGGAGACCCCGGTGCGCGTCGAGTACCGCCTCACCCGGAAGGGCGCGGAGCTGGACCCGGCGTTCCGCGAGCTCGCGGCGTGGGCCGAGAAGTGGATCGAGCTGCCGCCGCTGCCCGACGGCGTGGACTGCCAGGAATCGCTCCTGCAGCCCGGCGAGGGACGCTGACGCCACCGCCCCCGCTGCCGCTAATCTGACGCTTGTCAGACGTGATCACGGCCACGAAGTTGGGGGACGACGATGTCCGCAGCCGACCAGCCCGCCGCGTTCGGGGAACTGCTCTGGACGCCCGGCGAGGCGCTGCGCCTGCACTCGCCGCTGCAGCGCTACCTGGACTGGCTGCCGGGCCAGGGCGTCGGTCCGTTCCCCTCCTACGCCGAGGCCTGGCAGTGGTCCGTCGAGCACCCGGCCGAGTTCTGGGAGACGGTCTGGCGCTACTTCGACGTCCGCTCCGCCTACAGCGCCGTCCTGCCCGACGACCGCATGCCCGGCGCCCGGTGGTTCCCCGGCGCCACGCTGAACTTCGCCGAGCACGTCTTCCGCGCCACTGCCGACGACCGCCCGGCGCTGGTCTTCGTCGAGGAGGGCGCCGAGCCGGTCGAGATTTCCTGGGCGACCCTGCGCCGCCAGGTGTCCGGCCTGGCCGCCACCCTGCGCTCCTGGGGCGTCGGCCCCGGCGACACCGTCGCGGCCTTCCTGCCCAACACTCCGCACGCGATCGTCGCCGTGCTGGCCGTGGCCTCGGTCGGCGCCGTCTGGTCCGCCTGCGGCCCCGACTTCGGCACCCAGGGCGTCCTGGACCGCTTCGCCCAGATCGAGCCCAAGGTCTTCATCGGCGTCGACGGCTACCGCTACGGCGGCAAGCGCATCGACCGCCGCGCCGAGTGCATGCAGACCCGCGACGCGCTGCCCACGGTCCAGCACACCATCTGGGTCGACTACCAGTTTCCCGACGGCCCGGCGTGCGCGGAGAGCATCCGCTGGGCTGAGGCGATCGCGCCCAGCGCACCGGAGCTGGAGTTCGAGCAAGTCCCCTTCGACCACCCGCTGTGGGTGCTCTACTCCTCGGGTACCACCGGCCTACCGAAGGGCATCGTCCACGGCCACGGTGGCATCCTCCTAGAGCACTACAAGGCCATCGCCTTCCACATGGGCGTCGAGGAGGGCGACCGCTTTTTCTGGTACTCCTCCACGAGCTGGATGATGTGGAACGTCGTCCTCGGCTCCCTGCTGCTGGGCGCCACGGCCGTGCTGTACGACGGCAGCCCCGCCTACCCCGATGTCAGCGGTCTGTGGCGGCTCGCGGAGCAGACCCGCGCCACCCTGCTCGGCACCAGCGCCGGCTATCTCATGGCCTCGCAGAAGGCTGAGCTGCACCCCGGCCGCGACTTCGACCTGTCAGCCCTGCGCGCCATCGGCTCCACCGGCTCGCCCCTGCCCCCGACCGGCTTCCGCTGGGTCTACGACGCGGTCGGCGCCGACATCTGGCTGAACTCCCTGTCCGGCGGCACCGACGTCTGCACCGCGTTCGTGGCCGGCAACCCCCTGCTGCCGGTGTACTCCGGCGAGATCCAGTGCCGGGCCCTGGGCTGCCGCGTCGAGTCCTGGGACCCTCAGGGCAAGCCGCACATCGGCGAGGTCGGCGAACTGGTCCTGACCGCGCCGACACCGTCGATGCCGGTCTTCTTCTGGAACGACCCGGACGGCCACAAGTACCACGACGCCTACTTCGACGCCTTCCCCGGCGTCTGGCGCCACGGCGACTGGTGCACCATCACCGAGCGCGGCGGCGTGGTGATCCACGGCCGCTCCGACTCCACCCTGAACAAGCAGGGCGTCCGCATGGGCTCGGCGGACATCTACGAGGTCGTGGAGAAGCTGCCCGAGATCCGCGAATCGCTGGTGATCGGCGTCGAACTGCCCGACGGCGGCTACTGGATGCCGCTGTTCGTGCACCTGGCGCCGGATGCGGTCCTGGACGAGGCGCTGCGCGCCAAGGTCGCCGCCGCGATCCGCGCCGAGCTCACGCCGCGGCACGTCCCGGACGAGCTGATCGCGATCCCCGGCGTCCCGCACACCCGCACCGGCAAGCGGCTGGAGATCCCGGTCAAGCGGCTGCTGACCGGCGCCGACCCGGCGCAGGCCGTCAACCTGGGGACCGTCGACGACCCGGCGCTGATCCAGTGGTTCATCGACTACTCGAGTACCCGCGACGCCAGGAGCTGAGTATCCGAACGGATGGCCCGGCGGCAGGGTCGGGCCATGCTTGGAGAGCGCGACAGGTCCTGCTAACGACGGGTCCTGCCGAGCGGGCTCACAGCCCTAGCCCTCCGGCGCCCGGCGACAGCCCGAACCGCCCGCTGGAGACCGGCAGCTCGGCGAACCGCGGCACCGGCGCCGGTACCCACGGCTCGCCGGGCACGGTGCGGAAGTTGGCCCGGAACTCCGACAACAGCGCGTCGAAGACCGGGGTGCTGCTGGGACCGGCGGCCGCCGCGCTCGCGGGGCCGCCCCTACCATGCTGGTACATTGTCAAACCACTGTCTTCCGGCCGACGGGCGGCGGGGAGGAACGTGCACTTACGGTGACCGGGGCCGGCTCAGACGAGCTCGACCAGGTCCGCGATCGACTTCACGATCCGCGAAGGGCGGAACGGGAAGCGGTCGATCTCATTGGACTGGGTCACCCCGGACAGCACCAGGAAGGTCTCCAGACCCGCCTCGATGCCGCACAGGACGTCCGTGTCCATGCGGTCGCCGATCATCGCCGTCACCTCCGAGTGCGCCTGGATCTTGTTCAGACCCTCGCGCATCATCAGCGGGTTCGGCTTGCCGACGAAGTACGGCTCGACGCCGGTGGCCTTGGTGATCAGCGCGGCCACCGCGCCGCACGCCGGCTGCGGCCCCTCCGGCGTCGGGCCGGTGGCGTCGGGGTTGGTGGCGATGAACCGCGCGCCGTTGGTCACCAGGCGGATGGCCCGGGTGATGGCGTCGATGCTGTAGGCGCGGGTCTCCCCGAGCACCACGTAGTCCGGGTTGGCTTCCGACAGCGTGTATCCGACGTCGTACAGCGCCGTCGTCAGGCCGGCTTCCCCGATGACGTAGGCGGTGCCGTTCGGCCGCTGGTTGTCCAGGAACTGCGCGGTCGCCAACGCCGAGGTCCAGATGTGTTCCTGCGGCAGCGGGATGCCGATGCTGGTCAGCCGGGCCGACAGGTCGTGCGGGGTGTAGATCGAGTTGTTCGTCAGGACCAGGAAGGGACGCTCCTTGGCCCGCAGCCGGCGGATGAACTCGTCCGCGCCCGGGATCATGTGCCCCTCGCGGATCAGGACGCCGTCCATGTCGGTCATCCAGCTCTCAACGGGCTTGCGGTCATGCACTTCGATGCGCTCCTGGGATGGAAGTGGGCAGTTCACGATGACGTGGCGGTGACCATCATTCCAGAAGTGAAAAGGTTTAGCGCCGGTGCGCGTGTCGCCTCGCGGCGGAAAGCTCGCCGCGGCTCCAGCCGAACGGTATTCCGCGACGGCGTTATTTGAGGCCCGGGGACATCTTCTACGCACCGGCGACCACGAGGGTAGCACGCGTGATCGGCGCGATGCCTAAAGCCGCAGGTCACCGTGCCCCGGCTTCTCCTACTGCTTTGCCGGCGCCTCCAGGCCCGAAGCGTCGTCCGGCACCGCATCGACGATCGCCGGCTCGTCCGGCTCCACGGTCGCCGCCGTCGCCGCGGCCGCCTGCTGGGCCGCGATCACCGGGTTGATCAGTATCACGGCGTCCGTGTCCGCGGTGTCCGCGGTCGCCACCCGCGCCTCGGCAGCGGTCTTCTCCCCGGCGCGCTCGGCCTCCTGCGCCGGTGTGCGGCTCTTCTTGAAGAAGTGCTCGTGAATGTGGTCGTCAAGAAGCAACAACCCGCTCCACCGCCGCGCGTCCAGCACCCGCAGCCCGGGAATCTGCCGCAGCTCCAGCGTGAGCAGCGTTGCCACGGTGGCCGCGATCGCCTCCTTCAGCAGCCCGAGCCCGCAGGCGGCGCCGATCGCCGCACACGCGAAGATGCTGGCCGCCGTCGTGATCCCGTGCAGGACCTCGTGCTCCTCGACCGTCTGCCGGAAGCACAGCCCACCGCCGATGAATCCGATGCCGGTGACGGCACCGGCGAGAATGGTGTTGGCTCCGTTCCCGGCCAGCACCCCGATCAGCGCGGTAGCCGCGCCCAGCAGGGAGAACGTGCGGTCCCCGGCCAGCGCGCCGCGCAGCTGCCGCTCGAAGCCGAGCGCGAACGTCAGCGCCCAGGCCAGCGCGATCCGGCCGACGGCGTCCCAATGCGTCGGGACCTTGATGTTCTCGGTCTGCTGCGCGGCCGCCAGCAGCACCGCCCCCACTGCATGCATGTCTGTACCTGTCCTCCCCTGGCACGTCGGCGTGTCCTGATGCTGGCATGCCGATCCAACGGAACCTTAGAGGCATGGCTGCCGACGCCGGTAGCGGTGTCATCACTGCGGGCGGTCCGTGACCGAACGGTTATCGCCGCTGTTGTCGCCGCTGCTGGTTTTGTCGCCACTGCTGTCGTCACGGCGATCGCCGCCGGTGGCAGGCTCTGCATGATCGGAGGGAGGAGGTACCGTAT
>JABFWL010000635.1 GCA_013362315.1 Catenulispora sp.
TGGCGTTCCTGGTCCGCTACCACCCGCTGGCCGGCTACAAGGACCTGGTCGCGATCGGCATGATCGCCACCGCCGCGGCGGTCGGCAACGCGCTGGGCACCTCGATGGGCGCGGTGCTCAAGGCCCGGGCGCCGGAGGGCGTGATCTCGGCGATGCTCGCCCTGACCACCGGCGCGGTGCTGGCCTGCGCCTTCTACTACAACCTGGTGACGGTGCTGACCGTGGCCGCGGTCTCGGCGATGAGCGCCTCGCTGGCCAAGCTGTCGCTGGACGCGCTGCTCCAGCGCGACACCCTGGAGCGGGTCCGCACCTCGGCGTTCGCCCGCTCCGAGACCCTGCTGCAGCTGTCCTGGGTGGTCGGCGGCGGCCTGGGGATCGCGATGTCCTTCCCGGGCAACGGCAACGGCACCTTCGCCTTCATCGTCGCGGCCGTCGCGCTGCTGGCGGTGTGCCTGGTGACCCTGAAGGCACTGGCGGACCTCCGGTTCGTGGCACCCAACCCGGCGCAGAGCTTCGGCGTCTCTTGATACGCCGGGCTTGAGGGGTCGGCCTTGAGAGACTGCCGGGCTTAACCGACCGCATCGCCGGGAACACGGTCCGCGCGCGGACCGTTGTCCGGCGTGCGGGCACCCGACCACGCAGACCACCCACGGAACAACGGGGAGTGACGAATGTACGAGTTCTTGCTGGCGGCCGCCGTCGAGGCCGAACGGGAGGCGCTGCTGCGGCGCGCCCACGGCCTGACGGTGATCGTCACCGGCGCCGGCCCGGCCGCCGCGGCCACCGGCGCCTCCTGGGTGCTCGCCTCCGAGCCGTACGAGCTGGCGGTCTCGGTCGGGATCGGCGGCGGCTTCGCGCCGCGCGCGCCGATCGGCTCGGTGGTGGTGGCCAGCCGGGTGGCCGCCGCCGACCTCGGCGCCGACTCCCCCGAGGGCTTCCTGCCGATCGACGAGCTGGGCTTCGCCCCGCGCGTGGAGCAGCCGGACGAGCACTGGAGCAAGCGGATCGCGACCGCCCTCGGCGAGGCCGGGCTGAACGTGGTGACCGGCGCGGTGCTGACGGTGTCCACGGCGACCGGCACCGCGCAGCGGTCCGCGCAGCTGGCCGAGCGCCATCCGGATGCCGCCGCCGAGGCGATGGAGGGCTTCGGCGTGGCCAGCGCGGCGACGATGGCGGAGCTGCCGTTCGTGGAGATCCGGGCGATCTCCAACGCGGTGGGGCCGCGCGACCGCCAGGCTTGGCGGATCGGGGAGGCGCTGGAGGTGCTGACGACGGTCGGGCAGACTCTTTCCGCCCTGCAGTCGCCCGGGGTCGGATAATCGGCAGCATGGCTGACACGCTCGCGAACGTCCTGCCCGACCGGCTCTCGATCGCCTACTCGCCCTGCCCCAACGACACCTTCATCTTCCACGCGCTGGCCCACGGCTTGCTGCCCGGCGCTCCGGCGCTGGACGTCACGTTCGCCGACATCGACGTCACGAACCACTGGGCGCAGGAGGCCGACGCGCCGGACGTGCTGAAGATCTCCTACGCGGCGCTGCCGCTGGTCCAGGACCGGTACGAGCTGCTCCCCTGCGGCGGGGCGCTGGGGCGCGGCTGCGGTCCGCTGGTGCTCTCGCGCGGCGCGGTGGACGCCGAGGCACTGTCCGGCGGCGTGGTGGCGGTCCCGAGCCTGCTGTCCACCGCCTACCGGCTCTTCGAGCTGTGGGCGGCGAAGAACGTGCCCGGCGGCGTCGACATCAAGGTGCTGCCGTTCCACGAGATCATGCCCGCCGTGGCGAACGGCGAGGTGGCCGCCGGCCTGGTGATCCACGAAGCCCGCTTCACCTTTCAGAACTTCGGCCTGACCTGCCACGCCGACCTCGGCGAGTGGTGGGAGGCCGAGACCGGCCTGCCGATCCCGCTGGGCGCGATCGTGGCCCGCAAGTCCCTCGGCGAGGCGGCGCTTGCCGAGCTGACCGGACTGATCCGGGCGTCGGTGGAGCACGCCTGGGCCGACCCCGAGGCTTCGCGCGCATACGTCATGGAGCACGCGCAGGAGATGGACCCGGAGGTCGCCAAGCAGCACATCGCGCTGTACGTCAACGAGTTCACGCGGAATCTGGGACCGGACGGCTTCGCGGCCGTGGAGGCTCTGTTGGCTCGCTGAGGGTGCGTAGGCGCGCTGAGGTCGCGGCCTAGCCACCCGCTGCCAGGTCCTCGGCCAGCGCCACCACCGCCGAGGATCCCGGCAGGGCCGGTCGCTGCACCGCGTAGGGGTGGAACGAGGCCGCGCGCCGCGCCCGGGACGTGGCCACGACCGGCGTCACCCCGCTGCCGTCCTCGTTCTCGGCCATCGGGGCGTAGCCGTTGGCGCGCAGCCCGGCCAGCAGCTCCTCGGGCGGGAGTTCGGACACCGCGACGCCCGGGGCGACCCGGCGCAGGCCCAGGCCGCCGGTGCGGCGGTCGGCGAGCATCTCGGCCAGGGCGGCGTCGTTGTCGGCCCGGACGTAGCTGACGGCGGCGCCGACCCGGATCCGGCCGTGCCGGCGGGCGACATCGTCGACCAGGTAGGTCAGCGCCTGCGGGATCCCGTGCAGCGAGTGCTCCGCGAGGAAGGCGTGCAGGTCGTCGGCGGCCCGACCGGCGTCGAAGGCCCGGCGGACCGAGGCGGTGGTGAACCGGTAGACGGTGGCCGCGCCGGCAGACTCGATGTCGGCGATCAGCGCCATCTCCCGCGCCACGTCCGGGGCCAGCGGGCCGGGGGCGACCGCGGTCAGGTCGCCCTGGATCAGCACGTGCCGCACCGGCTCGGGCAGCGCCGCTGACAGCGCCGCGGCCAGAGCGTCCCGGGGCAGGCCGAGCAACAGCGCCCGGCCGTGTCCGGACAGGATGCCGGCGGCGCCGCGCACCGGGGCGACCAGGCCCAGCCAGACCGCCTCGCGCAGCGTCCACTCCACCAGCTGCCGCACCGCCGGCCCGCTGCGCCGCGGCCGCTCCCAGAACAGCCGGTCCACCAGCGCGTCCGGGGTCGCGGTGCCGCCGCGGGGCAGCCGGTCCAGCTCGCTGAGCAGGTCCCGCCGCAGTTCGGTGACCGCCCAGGACGCCACCTCCGCCGACAGCGGCGCCACCTGCCGGTTCCGCTCGTCCGGCAGGCCGATGCGGCCGGCGGCGCGGTCCGACACCAGCCAGGCCGCCGCCAGCTCCGCCCAGCGCCGCTCCGGCGCCAGGTCCAACCACCGGTCGTAGGCGGGCGTGGGCAGCCAGAAGCCGGAGGCCAGGTCGGCGGCGACCAGCCCGGCGGCGTAGGCCAGCTCGGCCAGGAACGCCGCCTCCTCCTCCGGGACGTCCAGCAGCAGCGCCGTGCGCCGCAGGTCCCTGATCCCGGCGCCGCCGGAGCGCAGCACGCCGGGCGGTCCGGCGGCCCAGGCGTCGAGTAGCTCCTCCACCCGCCGCGGCACGGCGGTGGCAGCCGCCGCCGCGGCCTCGTCGGCGTGCCGCGCGTCGTGCTGGACGACCGGCACGGCGGGCGGCTCGGCGGCCAGGTCGCGGTGCAGCCCGGAGCCGAAGACGTGGCGCCGCAGGAAGAACGCGATCTCGCGCGGCAGCACGACGGTGTCCTCGGTCCAGCGGCCGAGCAGGCCGCGCTCCAGCAGCCATTCCAGGGGCGATCCGGTGGCCGGGTCGTCGGTGCCGGTGCCGCCGGTGCTGCCGGTGCCACGGATGCCGTCGTCGGGAGCGGCACCGGCCTCGGGGTCCCCGGCGGCCACCGCCGCCGTCCCGACCTTGCCGAACGGCGGCCCCCACACCAGCTTCTCCAGCACCGCCTCGACCCCGGCCGGCGCCCGGTCCAGCACCGCGCGCATCCGCGGCGGGTCGGCGGCCAGCGCGGCGAGCGAGCCCACGGCCGTCACCGGATCCGGCGTCGCCGGCAGCCCGAGGCGCCGCAGCACCCCCTGCAGCCACGCCGGGGAGGAGTTGTTCAGCGCCGAGGCCAGCGGCGTCCCCAGCCCGACCGGGTTCTCCCCCAGCGCCTCGCGGGCGTTGACCAGCGGCCGCAGGCCCTCGTCCGGGCCCCACACCAGCGCCGTGTCGCGCAGCAGCGTCACCGCCTCGCGCACCGCGCCCTCGGCCGGCAGCCCCAGCAGCGCCGCTGTGGACGCCGCGGTCACCGGCTCCGGCGACACCGCGAGCGCCTGGAGCACCTGCAGCGTGAAGGCGTCCAGCCGGTCCATCGCCAGCGCCACCGAGGCCCGCTGCGACGCCCGCTCGGCCAGCGCCGCGATCGACGCCGGCGGCGGCACCGTCAGGTCCGGGCGCTGCGCCAGCAGGTTCGCCAGGCGGGCGACGGGCCAGGACCGGAGCTCGTCGGCCAGCGAGCGCCGGCGGAGCGCCGGGGCCGCGGTCGGCGTGTCCGTACTCTGAGACGCGCCACCCTTCGCCAGACGCCCCTGGGCGCGCGCTGTCGCCCGCGCACCTGCGCGGGTGGGATCTGCGGAATGGCCGGGCTGTTCGATGGGCATCACCCTTAACGGTAGTCGAGACCCATGGATCACAGCGTCCGCATACGATACGCATGCGGGCGGAGGGGCTCGTGTCAGCTGAACAGGCAGGGGGATCCCAGCGGTGACGGCCGAGACCGACCAGGAAATGTTCCGCTACCTGGCCGAACTGTCCACGCTGGCGGAGGGCCGGATGTCGCCGACGTCCCGGAACCAGCTCGTCTCGCGCACCCGCGCCGAGATCGAGTCCCGGATCCGGGCGCGCAAGGCCACCAAGTCCGCCGACGCCAAGCAGATCCTGCTCGGCATGGGCCGGCCCGAGGCGCTGGTGATGGCCGAGGCCAACAAGGACCCGCTCTACGCCGCGCGGGAGCGGCAGCGGCGGGCCGACGTCGGCGTCAACGCCTACGGCGCGGCGTCGGTGTTCTCCCCGGAGGTGGATCCGGCCGTGGCCCGGCTGATCACCCCGGAGACCGTGGGCAACCCGCCCTCGGACCGCTACGGCGCCTCCGGCTCCGGCGGCGAGGCGCTGCCCGGCCCGGAGATCCCGGCCGAGCCGGACCCGTTCAACGCCGGCGCCGCGGACTGGTACTACAGCGGCGAGCCGGAGGAGTCCGGCGGCGAGCGCGGCGGCCCGGCGGCCGGCCCGCAGATCCCGGTCGAGGCCGGCACCAGCTTCATCCCCGCCGCCCCGCCCCCGGCGCCGGTGGCGCTGCCGGCGCCGATGGCCCCGGGGCCGCTGATGCGCCGCACCGCGCAGAGTCACGCGCAGGGGCTCGCGGCGGTGGCGGTGCTGTGCGTCGGCGCGATCGTCAACGCGATCGCGATGTCCCCGTACACGATCGCCATCGTCATCGTCGGGTATCTGCTGGCGCTGACCTCGTACTAGTTCACGCCGGGCGAGA
>JABFWL010000411.1 GCA_013362315.1 Catenulispora sp.
CTTCGACCAGCAGCGCAAGGAGTTCGAGTTCAAGCCGGGCGCGATCTTCGCCAACTTCGTGGTCGGCGACGAGATCAACCGGGCCTCGCCCAAGACCCAGTCGGCGCTGCTGGAGTCCATGGAGGAGCGGCAGGTGACGGTGGACGGCACGACCTTCCACCTGGAGTCGCCGTTCATGGTGATAGCCACCCAGAACCCGATCGAGATGGAGGGCACCTACCCGCTGCCGGAGGCGCAGCGGGACCGGTTCATGGCCCGGATCTCGGTGGGCTACCCGGCCCCGGCCGCCGAGCTGCGGATGCTGGACACCCACGGACAGGTCTCGCCGCTGGACGAGCTGCGGCCGGTGGCCGACGCCGCCGAGGTGGCCCGGCTGATCGAGACGGTCCGCCAGATCCACGTCTCCGACGAGGTCCGGCGCTACGCGATCGACCTGGTGAACGCCTCGCGCACCTCCCCCGAGCTGCGCCTGGGCGCCTCGCCGCGGGCCACGCTGCAGCTGGTCCGGGCGGCCCGCGCCACCGCGGCCATGGACGGCCGGGACTTCGTGCTCCCCGACGACGTGCAGCAGCTGGCGGTCTCGGTGCTGGCGCACCGGCTGCTGCCGACCGCCGAGACCCAGATCAGCCGCCGCACCACCGAGCAGGTGGTGGCGGGCCTGGTGGCCGCGGTGCCGGTGCCCGGCCTCGGCGGCGCGGCGCACCTGCGCCGCTAGCCGCGCCCCCACCCACAGCTCGAGTCAAGGGCAGGAGGGCAAGCGGTGTCCGCCCAACAGAATCAGAACGCTGAAAGCACCGACGGCCGCGGCGGGCGGCTGGCCGGGCTCACCACCCGGGGCCGGTCGTTCCTGGCCGCCGGCCTGGCCGCGATGGCCTGCGGCATGCTGTTCGACTACAAGGTGCTGCTGCGGGTCGGCGCCATGCTGGCGGTGCTGCCGCTGATCTCCATCACGGTGCTGGCGCGCACCCGGTACCGGGTGTCCTGCCGGCGCGCGCTGGAGCCGGCCCGGGTCGGGGTCGGCCAGGAGGCGCGGGTGCACCTGCGGCTGGAGAACGTCTCCCGGCTGCCCTCGGGCACGCTGCTGGTCGAGGACCGGGTGCCCTACGTGCTGGGCTCGCGGCCGCGGTTCGTGCTGAACAAGGTGGAGCCGCACGGCCGGCGCCGGGTGGTCTACCGGGTGCGCTCGGACGTGCGCGGACGCTACCTGCTCGGCCCGCTGGCGCTGCGCCTGGCCGACCCGTTCGGGCTGGTGGAGCTGTCCCGCTCGTTCTCGGCGCAGCACGCGCTGACCGTCACCCCGCAGGTGCACCTGCTGCCGAACGCCCCGGTCGGGCAGGCCTGGAGCGGCCGCGGCGAGGGGCACGCGACCTCGGTGGCCGCGGCCGGCGAGGACGACATCGGCACCCGCGAGTACCGGCACGGCGACGACCTGCGGCGGGTGCACTGGCGCTCGACCGCGCGCACCGGCGAGCTGATGGTGCGCCGGGAGGAGCAGGTGTGGCAGAGCCGGGCCACGATCCTGCTGGACACCCGGGCCATCGCGCACCGCGGCGACGGCCCGGCCTCGTCCTTCGAGTGGGCGGTCTCGGCCTCCGCCTCGATCGCGATCCACCTGGCCCGGCACGGCTACGCGGTGCGGCTGCTGACCGAGACCGGCCAGGCGGTGACCGCCGCGGCGCACGACTCCTCGGCGGTCGGCCTGGACTTCGAGGGCATGCTGCTGGACGCGCTGGCGGTGGTGGAGATGAGCAACGCCGCCACCTTGTCCGGCGCCAACGCGATGCTGCGCCAGGGCGGCGGCGACAGCCTGGTGATCGCCGTGCTCGGCGACCTCAGCGGCGACGACGCCTCGGAGCTGGCCCGGGTGCGGCACTCCACCACCTCGGGCGTGGCCTTCGCGATGGACACCGCCTCCTGGCTCGGCGGCCGGCCGATGACCACCGCGCAGGCCCGGTTCGCCGGCTCCGCGCAGGTGCTGCGGGTCGGCGGCTGGCGGGTGGTGGAGGTGGAGCCCGGCGACCGGGTGCCGGACCTGTGGGAGCAGGCGGCGCGCCGCGGGGACAGCGGGCTTTCGCCGGTGTCGGCGGCCTGGAGCGGCGGCACCGATCGCAGCGGCACGGAAATGGGGGCGGCACAGTGAACACGGGGAGCACGGTGAGCACGGTGAGCGCCGCGGAGCATACGGGGACGGCGATGAGAGACGAGATCCGATGACCGGCCGGGCGCGGATAGGCATCGCGGCGGCGTGCGCGCTGCTGCTCACCTCCAGCGGCCTGCTGCGGCTGCTGGCGCCGGGCCGGTGGATCTGGCCGATCGTGCTGGCCGTGATCGTCGCCACCGCCTCCGGGGAGCTGTTCCGCCGGCTGATCCGGCCGCGGCCGCTGGTGGTCGCGGCGCAGACGGCGGTGGTGTTCTGGTACGCCATGGTGCTGCTGGCCCACGACGTGGCCTACGGCGGCGTGCTGCCGACCTGGGCGGTGTTCGGCAAGCTCGGCGACCTGTACTCGGCCGGCGCCCACGACATCCGCGACACCTTCGTCGGCGGCGCGGCCACCCCCGGCATCGCGGCCATCCTGGTGCTGTCGCTGAGCGCGCTGGCGGTGCTGGTGGACGCGCTGGCCGCGACCTACGGCGCGGCCCCGCTGGCCGGGCTGCCGCTGCTGGCGCTGTACCTGGTCCCGGCCACCCGCAGCGGCGGCGGCTACGACTGGCTCGCCTTCGCGCTGGCCGCCGGCGGCTACACCGCCCTGCTCTCGGCCGAGGGCCGGGACCGGCTCGGCCGCTGGGGGCGGCCGCTGGTGCACGCCGGCTCCCGGCGCACCGGCGCCGACGGCCGCCCGAACCAGGCCGCCCGGGCCAAGGTGGACACCGGCCCGATCGCCGCCACCGGCCACCAGATCACCACCCTGGCCCTGGTGGTGGCGGTGCTGGCGCCGGTGCTGCTGCCCACGGTCTCCGGCGGGCTGTTCGGCATCGGTCCGAACAGCGGCGACGGCCCGGGGTCCGGCCACAAGGGCAAGCCCGGGATCTTCAGCCAGAAGCTGGACCTGAAGGCGAACCTGAGCTCGACCTCCGACGACGAGGTGCTGTCCTACAAGGCCAGCAAAGCGCTGTACCTGCGCTTCCAGACCGCGGACATCTTCGACGCCAAAACGCCGAACCAGTCCTTCATCCCGGACCCGAACCCGCCGATGGTGCCGATCGGCAAGGAAAACGTGATCGCGGCCGCCGTCCCGGGGTACACCGGGACCCCGCAGCCCAAGACCATCAAGGTCGACGTCAACGTGCTGGGCGGGGTGGCGACCGAGGACCACAAGGGTGCCCCGAACGCGCTGCCGCTGCCGTATCCGGCGCAGTCGCTGGGCAAGCCGGTCGACGGCTTCAAGGTGAACGGCAACAGCCTGGCCCTGCTCGGACCGGGCCAGGTCGCCAAGGGGTCGCAGTACAGCGCCACGATCTACGACGTCTCCCCCGATGTGCTGCCGGCGCAGGTGCTGCACAACGCCAAGCTGGCCACCCCGCAGGACGTCGCCCAGTTCGCGCTGGCCAAGGACCTCGATATCAACGGGGTGCCGCAGCAGGTCCTGGACAAGGCCGCGGAGCTCACCAAAGACGTCACCAACCCCATCGACGCGGCCCTGAAGCTCCAGAACTACTTCCAGATCAAGGAGAACGGCTTCAAGTACAACCTGGATGTGCCGCCGGACATGAACGGCGCCCAGGCGATGCAGTACCTGCTGGACCGGAAGCAGGGCTACTGCCAGCTGTACGCCGCGACCATGGTCGCGATGGCCCGCTCCATCGGCATCCCGGCCCGGGTGGCCCTGGGCTTCACCCCCGGCTCCCCCTCGCCCAAGGGCGACGGCAGCTACACCGTGCGGATGCACGACTACCACTCCTGGCCGGAGCTGTTCTTCGACGGCGTGGGCTGGCTGCGTTTCGAGCCCACCGTCGGCATCGACGACATCGCCCGCAGCCCCGGCCACGGCCGGGTCCCGCAGTACAACACCGTGGTCCCGAACAGCGGCGCGACCGCGCCGACGACGTCGGCCAGCAGCAGCGCGGAGGCGCCGGCCGGCGCCACGCAGAGCAACGGCTGCCCGGTGAACGTGCGCCGGGCCGGCGAGTGCAACGACAACTCGGGTAACACCGCGGCGCCGAAGGAGAAGTTCAGCTGGCTCGGCTGGTTCGGGGCGGTGCCCCGGTTCCTGGAGTACTGGCTGTTCGGCGGCTCCGGCTACGCGATCGCGCTGCGCTTCATCCTGCTGGTGCTGCTGCTGGTCGCCTGCGTGCCGATGGTGCTGCGGATCGCGCGGCGGCGGGCGCGGGCCAAGCTGGCGTCGGGGCGGCGGGGCAAGGGCGGTGCCGGCTCCGGCGCGGGCTCCGGCTCCGGTCCCGACTCGGGTTCCGGATCCGGATCCGAGGACGGCGAGGAGCTGAACTGGCAGTCGGCCGACGCCCCATCGGGCCGCCGGCCGGAGTCCGATCCGGAACGGCTGCGGATCCTGGCGGCCTGGGCCGAACTCCGGGACAGCGCTACCGACCTGGGCTACTCCTGGCCGGTGTCGGAGACACCGCGGCAGAGCGCCCAGCGGATCGTCAAGCAGGCGCACCTGGCGCGGCCCGCTCAGGACGCCATGAACCGGGTGACCGGCCTGGCCGAGCGCGCGAACTACGCGCGCACGCTGCGCCGGCCCACGTCCTCCGGCGCCGTCCCGATGCCGAACCTGATGGACGACGTGAAGGTGATCCGCGCCGGCCTGGCCGAGCCGGTCTCGCGCCGCACCCGGCTGCGGGCCACGGTGCTGCCGCCGTCGGCACTGGCCGCGCTGCGGGAACGGCGGGAGGACCTGACCGGGCGGATGTACGAGCGGATCCAGGGCACGGGAGCGCGGCTGCGGTCGCGGGTGCCCGGGGGCCGGGCGGGAGTGCGGCCGTCCGGAGGCGAGGGCCGTACCGGCCGCGAGGGTGGTGAGCGGAGCCGGGGGCGGTAGCCGCTCGGCTTCAGGGCAAGAGAGCGCCGGTGGCGACATTGTCGCCACCGGCGCTAAAGCTTTTTCGCCCGACGTCTCGCTCAGGAGTTAAGTCCTGCGCAGAGGTTGAGTCCTGCTCAAAGATCAGGGGTTAACCCTACGCAGGGGTTAAGCCCTACTCAGAGGTTGCCGTCGTCCCGGCGCCGCTGCCAGCGCTCCTCGAACCGGCGCATCGTCGGCGCGCGCCCGGCCCGGCCGGCGGCCGCCCGGACCTTGCGCCGGGCCACCGGCACGATCTCGCCGGGGGCGGGGATCCGCCGCCAGCTCGCGTAGGCCAGCCAGGCGCAGCCCAGCATCACCACGAAGCCGGCGACGCTCAGCGCGATCAGCGGGACGACCACCCCGGCC
>JABFWL010000600.1 GCA_013362315.1 Catenulispora sp.
GAGGTGGCCACCAGGCCCGGGCCGGTCAGCGGCAGGATGATCCGGGTGAAGGTCTGCCAGCGGCTGCACCCGTCGACCAGCGCGGCCTCGTCCAGCTCGCGCGGGACGTTGGAGATGAAGCCGCGCAGCGTCCAGACCGTGTACGGCACGGTGAACACCAGGTAGGTGATGACGATGCCGGTCAGGGTGTCGTTCAGGTTCAGGTCCTGCATGGTCTGGGTGACCGGGATGACCAGCACGACCAGCGGCACCATCTGCACCAGCAGGACGGTGAAGATCACCGCCTTCTTCCCGGCGAAGGAGAACCGGGCGATGGCCAGCGCGCCGAAGAACCCGACGACCAGCGAGATCAGCACCGCGCCGAGGGTGATCACGAAGCTGTTGCGCAGCGAGATCAGGAAGTTGTCGGCCTGGAAGGCGTGCGTGAAGTTCTGCAGGGTCGGGTGCTCGGGCACGAAGTGCGGCGTGTAGTTCTGCCACTCGTCCTGCTTCTTCAGCGCCGTGTTGACCATCCAGTAGACCGGGAAGCCCATGACCACGAAGACCAGGATCCCGAGCGTGTTCCACAGCGCCTTCTTGGAGCGCTTGCGGCCGGCGCCGGCGCGGCGCGGCGGCGGGGCGGCCGCGCGTCGGCGGCGGGGCTCAGCACCAGTGCTGACGGTCATCACTCACCGTCTCCGATCCGCAGCATCTGCCGCACGTAGAAGACCATCATCCCGAGCATCATCAGGATCGTGAGGATCGAGATGGCCGCGCCCAGCCCGTAGTCGCTGTGCCCGAAGGCCTCGGTGTAGGAGAAGATCCCGAGCATGTGGTACACCGGCTCGGGCTTGTTCTGCCGGATCACGTAGGCCTGGCCGAACAGCTGGAAGTCCCAGATCACCGACAGCGAGGTGGCGATCACCAGCAGCGGCTTGATGGTGGGGTAGGTGACGGTCCGGAACACCTGCAACGGGTTCGCCCCGTCCATCCGCGCGGCCTCGCCCAGCTCCTTCGGGACCATGGACATGCCGGCCGCCAGCGTCACCGTCAGGAAGGGCAGCGCCTGCCAGATCACCAGCGCCATGATGATGGTCCAGCCCTGGACCGGGTCCACGAACCAGTCGTGGGTCTTGAACCCGGCGAACCCGAGCTCGGTCAGCAGGTAGTTCAGCACGCCGAAGCTGGGGTCGGTGAACCAGGCGAACAGCTCGACCGCGACGATCTGCGGGATCGCCCAGACGAACAGCAGCAGCACCATCAGCGAGGTGCGCAGCCACTTCGACACCTGGTTCAGCAGCAGGGCCAGGCCCAGGGCGAAGGCCATCGAGAAGACCACCAGCAGCACGGTGACCAGGACCGACCGCTCGACCGAGGACCAGAAGTCCTTGTCGGACAGCACGTCGGAGAAGTTCTGCAAGCCCACCCAGTCGCCGGGCTTGTTCGTGTAGAGCTCACGCTTGGTCTGGTGCTGGAAGGCCAGCACCACGATCTTGTACAGCGGGACCCCGAGGGTCAGCACGATCACCAGGATCGTCGGGATCACCAGGAAATACGGGGTCGACTCGAACCGACGCCGCCGCTTGACGCCCCTGCGTCCGCGGGTCGGCGGCGGGTCGAGCGTGCCAACGGGTTCCATCACCGCGGCCATGTGCGCACCTCGACTCATCGCAAGGGCCGTGCCGCGGCGCGGCACGGCCCCCCACTGGAAACTTCGCTCCGGGCGCCGGTCCCGCCGCTCGCGACGGGCGGGCGGGACCGGCCCCGGATGTGCCGATCAGCCTCAGCTCTTGTTCAGCAGCTCGGTGATCTTCGCGTCGGCGGTCTTGGCGGCGTCGGCCACCGTGGACTTGCCGGTGGCGATGCTCTCCAGCATGTTCTGCAGCACGTTGCTGGACTCCACGTCGGCCCAGTTCGGGGCCACCGGGGTGAACCAGCTGGACGCGGCCTGGTCGGCCACCTGCTGCGAGATCGCCGGGCCCACGGCCTTGGCCAGGTCGGTCTTGTTGTTCGGCAGGTTGCCCAGCTTGCCCTCGGCGGCGTTGGACGCGGCGTTGGTGTACAGCTGGATCCACTCCGCGGCCAGGTTCTGGTTCTTGGACTTGGAGGTGATGCCCAGCACCGAACCGCCCAGGAACGCCGGCGACGGCTTGTCGGCGGTGGCGCCCGGCAGCGGGGCGGTGTCCACCTTGCCCTTCACCTTGGTGTCCTGCAGCGGCGACTTGGGGTCGTTCGGGTTCTGGTGCACCTGCTGCACGGAGCCGGCGTGCCACGCCGAGTCGTACTCGAAGGCGACGTCGCCGGTCTCGAACAGCGTGTCCTCGTCGGACTCGTCCTTGCTGTGGCTGGCCGCGGTGGAGTACTTGGCGACCAGGTCGGCCCACTGCTGCAGGCCGGCGACGGACTTGGCGTCCTCCAGGTTGCCCTTCCACTTGCCGTCCGAGCCCTTGACCGCGAACGAGCCGCCCTGGCCGTAGACGAAGGAGCCGGCCTGGTACCAGTTCTTGCCCGGGGAGTTGTAGGTGACGAAGTTGGAGTTCGAGGCGTTCGCGGCCTTGACCTTGTCCAGCGCCGCGGTGAAGTCCGCCCAGGTCTTCGGCATCGCGCTGACGCCGGCGGCCTGCAGCAGGTCGGTGCGGTAGATCAGGGTGCGGGTGCCGGCGTAGTAGGGGATGCAGTACAGGTGGCCGTCCTGGGTGCACGGCGCGGACAGGCCGTCCAGCCAGGTGTCGTTGTTGTCGAAGGTCGACTTGACCGAGGACACGTCGGCGAAGGCGCCGTTGAAGGCGTACTTGGCGGCCTCGGTGTTGCCCACCTCGATGACGTCCGGGACGTCGCCGCTGCCGGACAGCGAGGCGTCCAGGTTGGTCAGGTGGTTGCCCCAGGTCTGCCAGTTGATCTTGATGTCCGCGCCGGTCTTGGCCTTGAACTGGTCGGTGGCGTTGTTGATGATCGCCATCCAGTCCGGGTTGTCCTTGGGGTCCGAGACCAGCCAGACGTTCAGCGTGGTGCCGGCCGCGCCGTCCTTGGCTCCGGTCAGCTTCGCGGCGTCGGTCGCGGTGACCGAGCCGCCCTGCGACGGCTGGGCCGCCGCCCCCTTGTCGGACTTCGACGAGCTGCACGCGGAGGCCATGAGCGCCACGGCCGCGGCGGCCGAGGTCAGGGCTATGAGCTTGCGCTGCATGCCGTACTCCTTGCTTGGTGGTGAGGGATCTGGACGACCCACCGGCGACCGATTCCGGTACAGACCGACCGCGCGTCACGGCAACCCTGAGCGATGCCGTCCCGTGCTGCGTGGAGGAACTGGTGAGTCAGTTGGTGTGTGGAGCGGTCAGAACCGGTGGGGGAGGCGCCTCCTGAAGCGTTTCCCCGCCGTTCCCGATTGGTTTAGACCAGTCCGGAGACTGGCATAGACCACTGGGGGCGTCAAGACTCTCCGGCTCCGCTTGCCCAAGCCGTTACCAAGACGCAACCCGCGGACGCCGCCGCAGGTAAAGGCCGGTTTCCGAAGAAAGTCGGCGGCCGTGACCGGCCGGCTGGACACACAGGCGGGACCATGGCACTTTGGGCCACGAGGAGGGGCCGTTCCATGACCGCAGAACCCGCGAGCATCGCTCTGGAGGAGGAGGCGCACACCGCGCCGACGTTGGAATCCGTGCTCGAAAAATCACCGCTCGAAAAATCAGCGCTCGAGAAATCAGGGCTCGAAACCGTCCGGGTGCCCAAGTACTACCGGCTGAAGCAGCACCTGCTGGACCTGACGCAGACGATGCCCCCCGGGACCCCGGTACCGCCGGAGCGCCTGCTGGCCACCGAGTTCGACACCTCGCGCACCACGGTCCGCCAGGCCCTCGCCGAGCTGGTCGTGGAGGGCCGGCTGGAGCGGATCCAGGGCAAGGGCACGTTCGTCGCCAAGCCCAAGGTGGCGCAGTCGCTGCAGCTGACCTCGTACACCGAGGACATGCGCGCCCAGGGCCTGGAGCCGACCTCGCGGCTGCTGGAGATGGAGTACGTCGCCGCCGGGGTCGAGCTCGGCGAGCGCCTGGGCATCCGGGCCTCGGCGAAGGTGCTGCGGATCAGCCGGCTGCGGCTGGCCAACGGCGAGCCGATGGCGATCGAGACCACGCACCTGTCGCAGCAGCGTTTCCCGAACCTGCGCAAGCTGCTCGGCCGCTACTCCTCGCTGTACACGGCGCTGGCCGAGGAGTACGGCGTGCACCTGGGGCAGGCCGAGGAGACGATCGAGACCGCGCTGGCCACCCCGACCGAGGCCGGGCTGCTGGGCACCGACACCGGGCTGCCGATGCTGCTGCTGTCCCGGCACTCGATCGACACCGAGGGCGAACCGGTGGAGTGGGTGCGCTCGGTGTACCGGGGGGACCGGTACAAGTTCGTGGCGCGCCTGAAGCGGCCCGAGGAATAGGCCGGGAACAGGTCAGGGACAGCCCGGGAGTAATCCAACTCACCCTCGCGGACGCCGAGGGAGCGCCCCGCGCTCCCGTAAAGTCGGCGCGTGTCCATCGTCGTAGTCACCGGAACCAACACCGACGTCGGCAAGACCGTCGTCACCGCCGCCGTCGCCACGCTGGCCGCCACCCGCGGCACGCCGGTGGCGGTGGTGAAGCCGGCGCAGACCGGCGTGGGCCCGGACGAGCCCGGCGACCTGGCGGCGGTGCGGCGGCTCGCGGGCGTGTCGGACCTGCACGAGTACGCGCGCTATCCCTACCCGCTGTCCCCGGCCGCGGCCGCGCGGCTGTCGGGCCGCCCGGCGCTCGACTTCGACGACACGGTGCGCCGGATCCACGAGCTGGCAACCGGATCCGCAACGACACAGCGCCGGCGGCTGGTGCTGGTCGAGGGCGCCGGCGGGCTGCTGGTCCGCAACGACGAGGACGGCAGCACCCTGGCCGATCTGGCGCACGCGCTGAAGGCGCCGGTGCTGCTGGTCGCCCACCCCAACCTGGGGACCCTCAACATCGCCGCGCTGACCCTGGAGGCGATGGCCGCGCGCGGCCTGGACCTGGCCGGGATCGTGCTCGGCAGCTGGCCGGCCGACCCCGACCAGGCGATGCGCAGCAACATCCGCGATCTGGAGACGATCGGCGCCCGCCCGCTGGCCGGCGCCCTGCCGGCGGGCGCGGGCGCGCTGGAGCCGGCCGAGTTCCTCCTCGCCGCCCGGGCCGGGCTCGCCCCGGCACTGGGCGGCACCTTCGATCCGGCAGAATTCAGGCAGACCTGGGACCCTCGGAAGGCGGGCTGATCATGACCACCACGACGACTACGGAACCGGACCTGGACATCAGCGGGGGCATCGGAAACATCATCGGTGTGGCTCGGGGTCAGGTGTTGGATGAGGGCCGTGGCCTGTCCGGGGAGCAGGTGC
>JABFWL010000264.1 GCA_013362315.1 Catenulispora sp.
CAGCGGCGAGCTGACGGAGATGTGCGGGGTCTCGGTGGTAGCCGCGAAGAGGGTGACCCAGCGGTTCTCCACGGCGGGCAGCAGCGAATCCTGCTGTGCCTTGGAGAAACGGTGGATCTCGTCGAGGAAGAGCAGGGTCTCGCGCCCGTACATGCCGAGTTCGCGCTTGGCGCGCTCGACGACGGCGCGGACCTCCTTGACGCCGGCGTTGATCGCCGAGAGCTCGGCGAAGCTGCGTTCGGTCGCGGCGGCCAGCACGTAGGCCAGGGTGGTCTTGCCGGTGCCGGGCGGCCCCCAGAGCAGGATCGAGGACGGGACGGTCACGCCGTCCCCGGCCTTGACCAGGCGCCACAGCGGCGAGCCGGAGCGCAGCAGGTGCTTCTGGCCGATGATCTCGTCGAGGGAGCGCGGGCGCATCCGCACGGCGAGCGGGGCCGAGCCGCGGGCCTGCTCGCTTCCGGCGTCCTCGAACAAGTCCAGCTGTTCCACGTCATGACCTTAACGCGCCGGGCCGACAGCGGGATCAGCCACAATGATCGGCGTGGAGAACGTGGAAATAGACCGGGCGGGGATCCGCCGGCTGGAGTCGGTGCAGGAGTTTCAGGAGTTGACCGGAGGTGACTACCTGCTGCGCACGGACGCCGCACCGGAGGAGTCGCTGGCCGGACAGGACGCGGGCTGGTTCGCCGAGGACGGAGGGTTCGCCTTCGGCGGCACGCGGGAGGACGGCGTGGTCGACTGGCTGACGGTGATCGCCGTGCCGGAGGCCGCCCGGGCGCTGCTCGACCATGTCATGGGCGATCTGGCCCGGCCGCCGAAGGGGATCAGCGTGCCGCGCGGGACGGATCTGAGCGGCATCGAGATCGCCGAACCGGAGCCCTGGGACTACATGGTGTTCGATCCGGCGTGGGGCGTCGAGCTGGCGGTCCAGCCCGGCGAGGACCGGGTCGTGGAACTGCTGCCCTCCCCCGAGGCCGACGCCGAGATCGGCGATTTCCTGAAGGTGGCCAATCCCTCGCACTCGGCGAAGCCCGGGTGGGACGCGATCCGGGCGTGGGGCGTGGTGCGCGACGCCGAGGGGCAGCTGCTGGCGTGCGGGGCGTACTGCCGGCGCTCGGGCGGCAACGGCTACCTGGCGTCCATCGGCACCCACCCCGACGCGCGCGGGCAAGGACTCGGCGCGGCGGTCTCGGCGTGGCTGACGCGGCGGTCGCTGACCGGCGGGGACGGGTTCTGCTCGCTGGGGCACTGGTATCCGAACGAGCCGGCGCGGCGCGTCTACGCGCGGCTGGGCTACCGGACGACGCACCGGATGATGAGCGGGCGGCTGGGCGGCCTGGCTGCATGAGCCGCTTCGACCTGCGGGAGGTCAGTGTCCGGCGGGACGGGCACCTGATCATCGACCGGGTGAGCGCGACGATCGCGCCCGGCCGCTGCACCGCGCTGGTCGGGCCGAGCGGCGCCGGGAAGTCGACGCTGCTGCGGCTGTTCAACCGGCTCGACGACCCGACGTCGGGCACGCTGCTGCTCGACGGCGCCGAGCTCGACACGCTCGACGTGCTGGAATTGCGGCGCCGCGTGGGCCTGGTCGGCCAGCGGCCGGTCATGGTGGCGGCGACGGTGATCGAGGAGCTGCGGACCGGCGCGCCGGAGCTGGAGCGCGGCCGCGCCGTGGAGCTGCTGGCGCGGGTCGGGATCGCGCAGGCGTTGGTGGACCGGCCGAGCGCCGGACTGTCGGGCGGGGAGGCACAGCGGGTGTGCCTGGCGCGGGCGCTGGCGGTGGAGCCGGAGGTGTTGTTACTCGACGAGCCGACCTCGGCGCTGGATCCGGAGGCGGCGAAGGCCGTGGAGGAGACGCTTTGCGGACTGCTCGGCGACGGGCTGACCGCGATCCTGGTGAGCCACAGTGCCGAGCAGGTGCGGCGGATGGCGGATGACGCGTTGGTGCTGCAGGGCGGGCGGCTGGTGGAGAGCGGGCCGGTCAGGGAGATCGCGTATGTGAATGGAGTCGGAGGGGTCTGATGCGCGATAGGCGTTCTCTGGCTACGGAAGGATCACGCTGATGAACCCGGCCGTCCCGGAGTGGACCGGCGTCGCCCTGTCGGTGAGCCTGGTAGCGGTGGCCGTGGTCATCGCCTGGCGGCAGCAGCTCGGGCTGGCCAAGGAGATCGTCATCGCGGCGGTGCGCGCCGGCGTGCAGCTGTTCGCGGTCGGCGCGGTGCTGCTGTTCCTGTTCCAGCACGCCGGCCTGCCCGGCGGTTTCGCCTGGCTGGCCGTCATGGTGGTGATCGCCGGGCAGGTCGCGGGGCGGCGCGGCGCCGGGCTTCACCGCTCCCGCTATGTGGCGACCGCCGCGGTGGCCGTCGCCGCCGCGGTGACGCTGGGGGTGCTGATCCTGTTCGGGGTCGTGCAGTCGGCGCCGCGGGTGGTGGTCCCGGTCGGCGGGATGGTGGTCAGCGGCGCCATGCAGGCCACCGGCGTCACTCTGGCCCGGCTGGTGGCCGAGGCGCGCGGCCAGCGCGCCGTGATCGAGGCTCGGCTGGCGCTGGGGCTGAGCGCCCCCGCCGCGTTCGCCCCGCACCGCCGGGAGTTGCTGCGGACCGCGCTGATCCCGACCCTGGACTCGACCAAGGTCGTGGGGCTGATCAGCCTGCCGGGGGCCATGACCGGACTGATCCTGGCCGGGGTCTCGCCGGAGGTCGCCATCCGCTACCAGATCGTGGTGATGTACATGCTGGTGGCGGCCGCCGTGATGGCCGCGCTGGCAGCGGCGGAGCTGGGCCGGCGGATGCTGTTCACCGGCGCGCAGCAGCTGCGGTAGCCGACTCTTCATCAGACTCTCAGAGTGGTCTGACTACGATCCCGGGCATGACGACGACAAGCACCACCGCGGGCGACGACGACGTGCCGGAGATCATCCCCGAACTCGTCGAGGAGGACCTGGTGGTCCTTGACGGCGACACCGACGCGGATCTCCTCGATGAGACCCCCGGGCCGGCCGGCTTCGGGACCTCCGAGTCCCTCCCGGGCACCGGGGCCGGCGCCACCGTGATCGCCGGCGCCGCCGCGATCGCGGCCGCCGGACTCGGCCTGGTCTCCCTCACCGGCAGCTGGCTCGGCAACGTGCTGGCCCAGCGGCAGACCCTGATCGGCCAGATCGCGACCGCGAACGCCAAGGCCGACGCCATCATCAAGGCGCAGTACACCAACCCCTGGCACCGGACCGCGTTCGTGAGCCTGGGCTTCGCCCTCGCGGCGCTGATCGTCGCGGCCGCGACGCTGGTCCTCGGGCGGTTCGCGGCGGTCGTTCAGCCGCCGGTGTGGGTGCGCGCCGTCGCCTGGGGCGCGCTGGCGCTCGGCGTGGTCGGGCTCGGTGTTTCGGCGGCGATGTACTTCGACGTCTTCGCCGGGTCGATCACCGTGCCGGCCGGGAGCTGAACCACTGCTCAGCGGTGATCTCGTACCGTACTTCCCCGTGCTCCGTGCCCTCGATCGGGTCGTCGAAGTCGGGGAAGTACGTGTCGACGTGGGTCATCCCCAGCTTCTCCATGACGTGGCGCGAGCCGCGGTTCACGAACATGGTGTCCGCCCACACCAGGCGGACGTCCAGTTCGGTGAAGGCTTTGTCCAGCAGGGCGCGGGAGCCCTCGGTGGCGTAGCCGCGGCCCCAGGCGGCCTGCCGCAGGCGGTAGCCGAGTTCGACCTCGTCCAGCGGGCCTTCGGGCTTGGGGCGCAGGATGAACCAGCCGATGAAGGCTCCGGGGTCCCGCTCGTGCGCCGGCTTGAGGTGAGCGGCGAGCAGACCGAGCTTGCCATCCCATTTCTGGTAGCCGGCCAGGATTCTCGGCAGGTACCTCTCGCGGATCTCCTCCGGCGGAGTCGGCTTGCCACCGGTCAGATAGCGCATCACCGCCGGGTCGCTGTCCAGCTCGATGAGCAGATCGGCGTCCTCGGCGGTGAACCGGCGCAGGGTCAGGCGTTCGGTCTCGAGATACGGCTCCACATACGGCTTCACACGGCCGATCTTGGCGTATCGCGGTTCAGGCCACCCAACGGTTTTCCTCCGGCAGCGCCGGCAGCGCCGCCTCGCAGCGGAACGCCGAGGCCAGGCGGCGGACCGCGTCGCGCAGCGTGTCCTCGGGCAGCGTGTAGGGGATGCGGAGGCGGTGCTCGAAGGTGCCGGGGTCCACGCCGAACTTCGAACCGCCGGCCAGCCGGACACCGAAGGCCGCCGCGCGGTCGGCCAGTTCCGAGGAGGTCGGCTCGCCGAGATCCACCCAGAGCGACAGCCCGCCGGGCGGCGTGCGCCAGGACCACTCCGGTAGCTCCGCGAGCAGGGCCGTCTCCAGGGCGGCCCGCTGGCGGCGCAGCGCCGCGCGCCGGTCCTCCACGATGCCCCAGCCGCGCCGGAGCAGGGCGGCGGCCAGGATCTGGTCGAGCACCGAGCCGGCCATGTCGGTGGCCACCCGCTGCCCGGCCAGTTCGGTGGCCAGGCGCGGGGTGGCCCGGATCCAGCCGATGCGCAGGCCGCCCCAGTGGCTCTTGGACATCGAGCCGACGCTGATCACCTGCTCAGCCGAGGCGCGCGACACCGAGACCGGGAACGGCAGCGGCGACGGGACGTCCAGGGCCATGTCGGAGACCGTCTCGTCGTTGATGATCCAGGTGCCGGCGGCGCGGGCGGCGTCGGCGGCCTCGGCCCGGCGCTCGGGGGACATCAGGGCGCCGGTCGGGTTCTGGAAGTCGGGGATGAGGTAGGCGACGCGGGGGGCGGCCTGGCGGAGCTGGGCGGCGAGGACGTCGGACTCGATGCCGTCCTCGCCCATCGGGACGGGGACCGGGCGCAGGCGCGCGCGGCGCATGGCCTCGACGCTGTTCGGATAGGTCGGGCTCTCCACGACGACGCGGTCACCGGGGCCGCACAGCAGGCCCAGCGCGAGGACGGTGGCGTGCTGCGCGCCGGAGGTGATGACGATCTGGTCCGGCGTGGTCGGCAGGCCGCGCTCGGTGTAGCGCTGGGCGATGAGCTCGCACAGCTCCGGCAGGCCGGCGTGGTAGTAGCCGGTGTCGGCGGAGGCCAGGGCGGCGACTCTCGGCACGGCTTCGGCCAGCACCTCGGACATCAGCGCGGCGGGGATGCCGAACGAGGCGCAGGACAGGTCGATGGCGACGTCGGCCGAGCCCGGCTGGGTGGGCATCAGCCAGCCGCCGGACACCGCGGGACCCGCGCCGGGCGGCAGCATGGTCCAGGTGCCCGAGCCGCGGCGGCTCTCCAGGAAGCCGTCCTCGCGCAGCAGGTCGTAGGCGGCGGTGACGGTGGTGCGGCTCATGCCCAGGGCGGCGGCCAGGTCGCG
>JABFWL010000233.1 GCA_013362315.1 Catenulispora sp.
GGTGCTGTACCGCTTGCGGCTGCCGTCGGGACCGAGGGGACCGAACCGCCCACCCCACGAACCGCAGGCGCCGCGCCTAGCCGCCACCCCCCGACGGACTCGCGCCAGTTCCCCGAGGGAATCGAGGTCCGCCGGAGGCACCGGCTCTTCACAGGCTTTTGACTTGCTTTTGACTTGCCTTGAAACCCGACTACCTCACCAGCAGCCAGCGAACAAGGACCCGACCCCCCTACCCCCCCTCCCTCCTCCCCACCACAAACGACACCGTCTTCCCCCCACCATCCGCCGCCACCCGCAACCGATCCACCGTCTCCCTCACCATCTCCAACCCCCGTCCCCCAACATCCTCCGCCGCCGCCTCCCGCGCCCGCGGCAACCGCGTCGACCGATCAGCAACCTCACACTGCGCACTGCTCCTGCCGATACGCGCCGCCACCGACACCGGCCCCTCCCCATGTACCACCGCATTGGTAGCGATCTCGCTATACGCGAGCACCAGACGATCCGTATCCTCCCCCTCGCCCCACATCTCAGTCGCCGCCACCGCCAGCCACCGCCTGGAGCACGACACGTCCGCCGGCGTACCCGGGAACGACCACGACAACGTACTGACCTCAGGCGACTCACCACCCGGTCGGTGCCGAAGCCGCCGGTCGGGATGCCGGCGCTCCGCATGTCGGGCTGTCGGCCGAGCGGAACGAGACTGCTGCATTGTGCACCCTCACAGGATCGATCGGGTCCGAAACGAGACGCCGGCCGCACCGTGCGCTCAGCATCGCCGCGCTCAGCATCGCCGCGCAATCACCAGCGCCAGCCACTCGGCGTCTCGCGCGATAGCACCGCCCCCGACCCTGCCTGAGATTCGCCCGTCTACCCGGAAAGGACGTGGTCGGCACCATCGCCGTCGTCAGTCCTCCCGAATGTCCAGGATCCCGAACGTCAAACGCACACGGTCACCACGGATGAACGGACAGCGAGACACCCTTGTCAGCCCTCGAACAACCACGAGCCGCCACCGCCCACGCCCCCGCGTCCGCCGCTACTCCTGACACTGCCACCCCCACCCCTCCGCCGCTTCAACAGCCGCACCCGCGCCCGCCCCCCACCCGCACTCCACGACAACTCATCAACCAGCGACTGCAGCAGCGACCACCCAAACGTCCCCACCTGCTCCCCGGCGAAATCCCCACCCACCACCGCCGAAACGACAACCGCCACCGCATCCCCCGAGTCGCAGAACTCGCACACCAGCATCTCCCCGGTGCCCGGCCGCCGCAGGCCCTGCACCACCCCGCACGCCTCGCGGGACAAAAACAACCCACACGCCTCATCAACAGCCAGCCGGAAGTCCTCGATCTCCGCCACCGACAAGCCGATCCGCACCCCCAGATGCGCAGCAGTGGAACGAACCAGCACCACGAAGTCGGGATCGGCGGGGATGACCAACCGCACAGGATCAGCCCGGGCCCGCAACGCCGCCGCTGACGCCGCCGGTGCTCCGGCGGCCGGCCGGGACTGTGCCGTGCGCGGCCGGTGCGTCATCAGACTCCTGCCCGCTCCGATTCTGGGTTTCTCGGACATCGTTCTCCCTGCTTCACAGGCGGCGCCGTGGCGCCGGTCGCGCGGGAGTACCCGGACGGCCGCGCCCCAAACGTGCCGATCCATGCCCCAAACGTGCCGATCGATGGGGGATCTGCAGGGCGATCCGCCCGCATCCGCCGCGCGATCCGACCGTTTGCCCCACCGCGCGCCGGGCAGCAGCGCGCGGTAGCCACTGAAGGGAGCGAGGGAGCAAAGGAGCAAGAGCGACGATGAGCACGACGAACACCCTGACCGAACGGGTCCAAGTGCGAGCACCGGTCAACACCGTCTTCGACTGCTGGTCCCGGTTCGAGTCCTTCCCGACGTTCATGGCCGGCGTCGACTCGGTGGAGCGCATCGACGCCGCGCGCACCCGCTGGATGACCTCGATCGGCGGTGTCCGCCGCGGCTTCGACGCCGCGCTGGTCGGCCGGATCCGCAACGAGTACCTGGAGTGGGAGACCACCGACGGCGAGGTGAGCCACCACGGCACCGTCCGGTTCGAGCGGATCGCGGACGACGCGACGACCGTCGTGGTCCGCCTGGAGTGGCAGCCGTTCGGCGTGCTGGAGCACGCCGGGCACGCCCTCGGCCTGGACCGCCGCCAGCTGCGCTCGGATCTGCACCGTTTCAAGGAGCTGATCGAAGCCGAGCCGCGGCGCGCGGCGGCGATCGCCGGAGCCGCGCTCCAGTGACGCGCACACGCACCACCGCAAGATCGCAAGGGCGCCAACCAGCTACAGGCAATCACCACCAACTACAACCAACTACCACCCACGAGGAGGAACAGGACATGGCAACAGTCGCGACGATCATGACCGAGGCCGTGGAGTACGTCGATGCCCACGACCCGCTGGCCGCCGCCGCCCGGCGGATGCGGGACATGAATGTCGGCGCGCTGCCCGTGCGCGGCCCCGACGACCGGCTGATGGGGATCATCACGGACCGCGACATCGTGGTCAAGGCGGTCGCGTCGGACCTGGACCCGCGGGAGTGCCCGGTGCGGAACCTGATCGACACCGAGCCGGTGTGCGTGGGCGCGCAGGAGGAGATCGAGGAAGCCGCGGCGATGATGGCCGAGCACCGGATCCGCCGGCTGCCGGTGGTCGACGGCGACCAGCTGGTGGGCATGGTGGCGCAGGCCGACCTGGCGCGGGCGCTGCCGCCGGAGCACAGCGGCCGGGTCGTTCAGGACATCTCCAGCGCACCGTGAGGGCCGCCCGGCGCGGCCCCCCGACCAGCCACGCCGACCAAGGACCAACCACCCGACCAACCACCCCGAACAACCACCAAAAAAGGGGGACGGAAGTGGCAGTGCTTCCGTCCCCCTTCTCGCCGGCCGGAGCGCACCACCCCACGAGGTCCACGCCGGCCGCGAACGGGGTGTGACCCGGATCCGCCGACTCAAACGTGGCCGTTCTGCACGCGCCGCCCCGTTTGTCCCTCGCCCGGCCGGGCATGGCGGGTACCTGGAGCGGACAGCGGACCTGTGACGTGAGAAGGAGGAACCGTCATGAGCACCTCTGACAACCGGCGATCTGGAGAGCCGGAGCGTCCCGGCTTCGCGTGGGGTCTGCCGCGTGAACTGGACGACCTGATCGACCGCCTCGGCCGCTGGGCCGGGTGGGACGCGGGCGGTCCGCGTCCGCAGGCCGCACGCTGGATGCCGGCCGCCGAGGAGGACGAGACCGCCGACGGCTACCGGGTGCGCCTGGAGCTGCCCGGCATCCCCCGGGACCGGGTCAGCGTCGAGGTCGAGGGCCGCCAGCTGAGCGTGCGCGGCGACCTGGACGAGACCGCAGAGCAGCAGGACACCTATCTGGCGCACCGGGCCGGCAGCTTCCGCTACCGCACCTCGCTGCCCGCCGACGCCGACCTCGACGCGGTAAGCGCCGACCTGAGCGACGGAGTGCTGACCGTGACGGTGCCGCGCTCCGGTCCGGCCGGGCGGCGCAGCGTGCCGATCGGCGGAGCGGCCGGGGCCGGCGGCGTGGCCGGCACGCGGCAGGTGATCACCGGGCACGCCGAGGCATCCGGCAGCGGCGACCAGCCTCACGGACACCAGACGAGCCCGACGAATCCGACAGGCCCTACGAGCCCGGCAGGCTCGACAGGCCCCACGAGCCCGACCACCCCACTCACTCCGCCCACCCAGCCCAACCACCCAGGCCCGACTAACCGGCCCCCCGCAGGCCCCGCCCCCTCAGGCCCGCCCCCCGGGGGCCTCACCCCCGGCTCCTGACCGCCGCACCCCCAAACCGACGAAACTGAGCTCGCCGCCATGAGTCTGGGAGACCGCATCCGCACATTGACCCGCCGGGTCGACGCCTACCAGCAGTACCACCGCTGGCTGGCGTTCCCGGCGGCGGTCTGGCGCAAGCTGTCCGACGACCAGGTCGGCAACCTCGCCGCGCTGCTCACCTTCTATTCCTTCGTCTCGCTGTTCCCGCTCCTGCTGCTGCTGATCACGGTGCTCGGCTTCGCACTGCGCCACGATCCGTCGCTCCAACAGTGGGTGCTGAACTCGGCGCTGGCCGACTTCCCGGTCATCGGCGGCCAGCTGCGCGGCGACATCCACGCCGTCGGCAAGGGACCGACCGGCCTGGTGGTCGGGCTCGTCGGCTCCCTCCTCGGCGCTCGCGGCCTGGCCGACGCCGCGCAGAACGTCCTGAACCGCCTGTGGGCGGTCCCCTACAACCGCCGGCCGGGCTTCCCCTGGTCCTGGTTGCGCAGCTACGGCTTCATCGCGGTAGTCGGGATCGGCATGGCCGCCACCAGCGTGGTGGTGAGCCTGTCCGTCGGGGTGGCCAGCGGGCCGCTGTCCGTCGGCGTGCGGGTGCTGGGGCTCGCCGTGGCGCTGATGATCGGCACCCTGACGTACTGGCTGGCTCTGCGCCTGGCCATCGCCTCCCAGGTACACGGACGCGACTTGTGGACCGGCGCGGTGCTCGGCGCCATCGGCTGGCAGATCCTGCAAGCGGTCGGCGGCTACTACATCACCCACCAACTGCGGCACGCCTCGGCCCTGTATGGCGCCTTCGGGCTGGTGCTGGGACTGATCGCGTGGCTGTATCTGCAAGCGCGCGTGACGCTGTACGCGGTCGCGGTCGACGTGGTGCGTGCCCGCCGGCTCTGGCCGCGCAGCCTGTTCCCGCCGCCCGTCACCCCCGGCGACCGGAAGGCATGGGACTCGGCGAAGCAGGTGGAGGATCGCGCGCCCAGAGGTTCCGAACAAGCCGAACTGCCTAACCAACTCCACCAGGCCGAAAAAGAGGAGGAACGACGATGACGACGTGGATCCGCTCCTACCCCGGTTCGGTGCTGCCCCAGCGCCTGACCCCGGACGACGTAGCCTATCTCGACAGTGCACTGCGGCACGCGTACGGCGTGTTCGTCGACGACCCGGCGACCGGATTGGACGTGGCGCGGACCATGGCGGCCTCCGTCCTGCACCGCCGGGGCTTCGACGCCGACGAGGTGCTGCGCCCCTATGAGGCGCCGCCCACCGCCGGTCCCGAGGAGCTGCGCCGCAGGCTGACCGGCCTGGCCGCCGCTCTTGAGCGGATCGCTCTCGACGGGGCATGACAACCCCCGCCGTTGAGAAGCGTTTCGGAGAAGCGTTTCATCGGCGGCTTGACGGGCATGGCGGGCCGAGCCCCTTGAAGGCCGTGCGTACGGAGAAGGGTTATGTCCACTGCCACAGAACGCCGTCCCCTGACACCGTTACAAGACCCGCTACAGGACACGGACACCCCCCTACGGGACACCGCC
>JABFWL010000123.1 GCA_013362315.1 Catenulispora sp.
GTAGCGGTAGCGGTAGCGGTAGCGGTAGCGGTAGCGGTAGCGGTAGCGGTAGCGGTAGCGGTCAGACCGGGAAACCACGTGATCGACCGCCCCCGGCCCGTCCCCTACCCTGGGGCGATGAACTCTCGCACGGCGAAACCCCCTACCGGGGCCACCTCGGCCACGGTCCGGGAGCTGAACCTGCGGACGGTCTGGGGCGTGATCGGAGCCAGCGCGCCGATCTCGCGGGCGGAGATCTCGCGCGCGACCGGGATCTCCAAGCCGACGGTGTCGGCGGTGCTGGAGGACCTGCTGCAGATCGGGCTGGTCGCCGAGACCGCCGACGCCTCGCGCGGGTTCACCTACGGTGCGGTGTTCTTCAAGCCGCGCCCGGAGGCGGCGTACGCGGTCGCCTTCGACGTCGGGGCGCGGCACCTGCGCGGGGCGCTGGCCGGCCTGGACGGCGCCGAGGTGGTCCGCCGCGACGCCGACGCGGACGGCCTGGACGCCGCCGGGATGGTGGCGGCGGCCGTGGACCTGGCCGGCGAACTCGCGGCGGCGGCCGGGGTGGCGCCGGACTCGGTGCGGCACGCGGTGATCGGGGTCCCCGGAGTGGTGGACCGCCGCGACGGCCGGGTCTGGCAGGCCGCGAACGTCGCCGGCATGGAGGGCTTCGCCGCGCGGGAGCGGTTCAGCGCGGCGCTGGGCATGCCGGTGACCGTCGAGAACGACATCCACCTGGCGGCGCACGGCGAGTACGCGCGGGGCAGCGGCGGCAGCGCCGACAGCTTCCTGTTCCTGTCCATCGGCACCGGCGTGGGCGCCGGCCTGGTCCTCGGCGGCAACCTGCACCGCGGCTTCAAGGGCGCGGCCGGCGAGCTCGACGACGCCTTCGAGCCCGAATACACCGACCGCGGCGACGGCACCGTGGAGCCGGCGGTGCCGACCCGCACCGACCCCTGCGCGGGTGCGATCATGCAGTACGCGGCGGGCAAGCTGCCCGCCGAGCCCGATCTGAGCCCGGAGCGCGTGTTCGCCCTCGCCCGGGCCGGCGACGCCGCGGCGCTCGACGTGGTCCGCGAGGAGGCCCGCCGCATCGCCAACTACGCGGCGGTCGCCGCGGCGGTGGTCGACGTGGAGCTGGTGGTGCTCGGCGGCGGCATCGGCCTGAACGGCGACCTGCTGCTCGATCCGGTGGCCGAGCACCTGGCGGCGCGGCTGCCGTATCCGCCCCGGTTGGAGACGTCGGCGCTGGGCAGCGGGGCGGTGCTGGCGGGGGCGGCGTCGCTGGGGGCTTCGCTGACGGTGGAGCAGCTGATCCGGGAGTACTTCGACTAGCCACCCGCTCACGGTGACCAACGGTGGCCACCCGGCTCACGCGCCGGTGAACGACTCCCACATCGCGTCAACCCCCGTCAACCCCTCCGAATGTAGGGGATTTCGAGCGCCGCCGGACGCTACGGTGGAATGAAGAGGTTTGAGAACCGGCGGGGGTGAACCATGGCCGACCACACGAAGCCGCGGACCTGGCGCGGATTGGCATTGCTCGTCGCGATGGTGGTGCTGCTCGCGACCAGTTGCCGATCGACCGGAGGCGCCGACGCCTCCTCGCAGAGCGGCGGCGGGAGCGGCGGCACCGGTGGCGCGCAGGCGGCGGCGCCCGCGGCGCCGTCGAACTCGGCGAGCACATCGAAGAGCTCTGAGAAGCTGTGCGGCACCCCGCCGTGCGTGCGCTACCTGTCCCGCGGCGACACGAAGACGCTGGCGGACACGCTGAACGACCATCCGCTGGCCAGCACCATCGCCGTGCACATAGCGCTGAGCGTGCTGTGCGGCGGCATCCTGTGCCTGCTGGGCGAGGGTGTGAGCATGCCGTTCGTGGAGAAGAAGGCGCGCGAGGCGGCGAATCAGCACGCGTGCCTGAAAGTCAGCATCCTGCCGGACAAGGACAAGTTCTCGCTGATGAACATGACGGCGTCGAACGACAGCCCCAACTGCAAGAACTGACGCCTCACCCGTAGAACCGGTACACCGCCTGCGCCGAGCACGCGGGGCGGCTCTGGCCCTCGACCTCGACGTTCAGGTCGACGACGACCTCGGCACCGCCGCGCATCGCGGTGACCGAAACGACGGCGCCGGCGGCCCGGACCTTCGCGCCGACGCGGACCGGCAGGTGGAAGCGGACCTGGTTCAGGCCGTAGTTCACCTTCATGGTGACGCCCTCGACCTGGAGCAGCTCGGCCCACAGCGGGATCAGCAGCGACAGGGTGAGGTAGCCATGGGCGATGGCCCCGCCGAAGGGTCCGGCCGCGGCACGCTCGGGATCGGTGTGGATCCACTGGTGGTCGTCGGTGGCGTCGGCGAAGGTATTCACGCGCTCCTGGGTGATCTCGCGCCAGTCGCTGTGGCCGAGGTCAAAGGGACAGGGGCCGGCGCCCAGGGCGAGCAGTCCGGAAGTGCCGGTGACGATGTGGGGCATACGGGATCCGCCTTCCGCAGAGAGCTGTGGCACTGATGAAACCACCGACCGGCGGCCGCGGGCAGCAGGGGTTTGCCTGCCTGGCGCGCGGGAAGACGTCGCAGAGCGCCGGGCAGAACACGCATCACAGCGGTTCCGTCCGGCGCCCGCACCGCCGATCCCTATGCGATCCGCTCCCCGCGCTCGGCCTTCGCCACGAGCGACTGCGGCACCTCGAACCGCTCGCCGTACTTGTCGCGCAGCTCCTTCGCCCGCGCCACGAAACCGGTGACGCCGCCTTCGTAACCGTTGATGTACTGGATCACCCCGCCGGTCCACGCCGGGAAGCCGATGCCGAGGATCGAGCCGACGTTCGCCTCGGCGACCGAGCGCAGCACGCCCTCGTCCAGGCAGCGCACCGTGTCCAGGGCCTCGGCGAAGAGCATCCGCTCCTTCATGTCCTCGAACGGGATCTCGCGCCCGGCGGCGCCGAACGCCTCAGCCAGCCCCGGCCACAGCCCGGCACGCTTGCCGTCGACGTACTCGTAGAAGCCGGCACCGGAGAAACGGCCGCCGCGCCCGAACTCGTCGACCATGCGGTCGATCACCGCCTCCGAGCCGTGCTCCACCCACGTGTCCCCGGCCGCGGCGCGCGCCTCCTTGCGGATCTTCTGCGGCAGGGTCAGCGTCAGCTCGTCCATCAGTTGCAGCGGCAGCGCCGGATACCCGGCCTGGGAGCCGGCCTGCTCGATGGAGTTCGGGTTCAGGCCCTCGTTCACCATCGCCACCGCCTCGTCCAGGAAGCGGCCGATGACACGGGAGGTGAAGAACCCGCGGCTGTCGTTGACGATGATCGGCGTCTTGCGGATCTGCTTGGCCAGGTCGAACGCCTTCGCCACGGCCGCGTCCGAGGTCTGCTCGCCGGCGATGATCTCCAGCAGCGGCATCTTGTCCACCGGGGAGAAGAAGTGCAGCCCGATGAAGTCCGCCGGGCGGTCGACCGCGGCGGCCAGGCCGGTGATGGGCAGCGTCGAAGTGTTCGAACCCAGCAGCGCGTCCGGGGCGAGGAGACCCTGGATCTCCCGGAAAACCTTGCCCTTCAGCTCCGGCGACTCGAAGACGGCTTCGATGACCAGGTCCGCTCCGGCGGTGTCGGCGGCATCAGCGCTCGGGTGGATCCGGGCCAGGACTTCGTCGGCCGCCTCGCGCGTCGTCTTGCCGCGCGCCACGGCCTTGTCCAGCAGCCCGGCCGAGTAGGCCTTGCCCTTCTCGGCGGCCTCGACGCTGACGTCCTTCAGCACCACCTCGATCCCGCCGCGCGCACAGACGTAGGCGATCCCGGCGCCCATCATGCCCGCGCCGAGCACCGCGACCTTCGAGGCCTGCCAGGGCTCGAAGCCCTCCGGCCGGGACGCGCCGCCGGTCACCTTCTGCATGTCGAAGAAGAACGCTTGCGTCATGTTCTTCGCCACCTGGCCGGTGACGAGTTCGACGAAATACCGGGCCTCGATGGTCATCGCGTTGTCGAAGTCCACGCGCGCGCTCTCGACGGCGGCGGCCAGGATGTTGCGCGGGGCCGGGTAGTTCGCGCCCTTGAGCTGCTTGCGCAGGTTGGCCGGGAACGCCGGCAGGTTCGCGGCGAACTTCGGGTTCTTCGGGTCGCCGCCGGGGATGCGGTAGCCGGGGACGTCCCAGGGCTGCTTGGCTTCGGGGTTGGCGAGCACCCACGCCTTGGCCTGCGCCAGCAGCTCCTCGCCGGTGTCGACGACTTCGTGGACCAGGCCGACTTCCAAGGCCGCGTGCGGCTTGTGGCGCTGGCCCTGAATCAGGACCTTGAGCAGCGCGTCGGCGATGCCGAGCAACCGCACCGAGCGCACCACTCCCCCGGCGCCGGGCAGCAGGCCGAGCGTGACTTCGGGGAAGCCGATCTCAGAACCCTTCGCATCCAGGGCGATCCGGTGGTGGCAGGACAGCGCGATCTCCAGTCCGCCGCCGAGCGCCGCGCCGTTGATCGCGGCGACGACCGGCTTGCCGAACGTCTCCAGGCGACGCAGCAGGGCCTTCATCTGCAGGTTGCGCGCCATGACGTCGGCCGCGTCCTGCGGCCGCACCTGAATCAGTTCTTTGAGATCACCGCCGGCGAAGAAGGTCTTCTTGGCGCTGGTGAGGACCACACCGGCGATGTCGTCCCGCTCGGCCTCCAGGCGGTCCACGACCGGCCCGAGCGCCTCGGCGAAGGCCCGGTTCATGGTGTTCGCGGACTGGCCGGGCGCGTCCATGGTCAGCGTGACCACACCGTCGGCGTCCCGGTCCCAGCCGATGTAGCTCTGCTCGCTCACGATCTCTTGCTCGCTCATTCTCTCCGCACCCGTCCCTCAGACCCGCTCGACGATCGTCGCGATGCCCATGCCGCCGCCGACGCACAGCGTCACCAGGCCGCGGCGCAGGTCCCGGCGCTCCAGCTCGTCGACGATCGTGCCGATCAGCATCGCGCCGGTGGCGCCGAGCGGGTGGCCCAGGGCGATCGCGCCGCCGTTGACGTTGACCTTCTCCAGCGGGAAGCCCATTTCGCGCACGTAGCGCAGCACGACAGCGGCGAACGCCTCGTTGATCTCGACCAGGTCGATGTCGTCGATCGTCAGCCCGGCCTTGGCCAGGGCCTTCTTCGAGGCCGGGGCCGGGCCGGTGAGCATGATGGTGGAGTCCGCGCCGGAGACCGCGATGGCCAGGATCCGGGCCCGCGGGGTCAGCCCGGCCGCGCGGCCGCCGGCCTCGTTGCCGACCAGCACCAGCGCGGCGCCGTCGACGATGCCGGAGGAGTTGCCGGCGTGGTGGACGTGGTCGATCTTCTCCACCCAGTGGTACTTCTGCAGCGCCACCGCGTCGAAGCCGCCGAGGTCGCCGATCACC
>JABFWL010000052.1 GCA_013362315.1 Catenulispora sp.
GTTCCTGCCGCGCGCGCTGCGCGTCATCGACGAGCAACTGCGGCGGTTCGCGCATGGCGAGCAGCTGGAGAACGTGGTGGCGCAGTAACTTTCGGCCTGCGCCACCTGCTCTCCTAACCTACTTTTACTGCCCCGTATGCGTCGCGGCTGTGAGCTCCAGGGCCGGAACGCTCTCCGCCTCGTCCGCCTCGCTGACGCCGAACCGCTCGTAGATCCGCCGCAGCGGTCGCGGCGCCCACCACGCGCTGCGCCCGAGCACCCGCATCGCGGCCGGGACCAGCACGCCGCGGATCAGCAGCGCGTCGATCAGGATGGCCAGGCCGCAGCCGAGACCGAAGAACTGCAGGAAGCTCACCGAGGCGGTGCCGAAGGCGAAGAAGCTGACCGCCAGCAGACCCGCCGCGGTGGACACGATGCGGCCGGTGCGAGCCAGGCCCTGGCTGACCGAGTCGTGCAGGTTCGCGCCCTGGGTGTGCAGCTCCCTGATCCGGCTGGTGACGAAGACCTCGTAGTCCATGGACAGACCGAAGGCGATGCAGAACAGCAACACGGTCATCGCCGTGTCCATCGGCCGGGGTGTGAAGCCCAGGAAGCCGGACAGGTGTCCCTCCTGGAAGACCCAGACCATGGTGCCGATCGAGGCGGCCAGTCCCATCGAGTTCAGGACCAGCGCCCGCAGCGGCTGGGTGACGCTGCCGGTGAACAGGAACAGGATGACGAAGGTGGTCAGCACCACCCAGGCGATCGCGTACGGCAGCCGGGCGGCGATCGCGTGCTGGGTGTCGACCAGGCGCGCGCTCTCGCCGCCGACCAGCGTCCCGGTGCCGGCCGGGCCGGGCACCGCCCGGGCGTCGCGGACCAGGTGCTGCGCCGCCGAGGAGTGCACGGGCTGCGCCGTGAACAGCGTCAGGCGCTGGGCCGAGCCGCCGGCGAGCGCGGCGGCCCCGGGCTGCACCTCGCCGACCGGATGCCCGCCGACGAACGACCCCGCGCTGCTGTCCACGCGGACCGCGTTCGGCAGCTGCGACAGCTTCGCGGCGTATGCGGCGACCGACCCGGTGTCGGCCGGGCCGGTGGTGACGATCTGCATGGCGGTCGCCTGGTCGCCCTGGAAGTCGTTGTGCAGGGCGTCGGCGGCCTGCCGCGCCGGGGCGCTGGTGGGCAGCACCGTCTCGTCCGCGGTGCCGAAGCTCGCGCTGAGCACCGGCGCGGCGAGCACCGCCAGCAGCGCCAGCACCGGCACGGCCAGCACCGCCGGGCGTCGCATCACCGAGGATGCCAGGCGGCCCCAGCCCGGCGCGGCCGAGCCCTGGTTCCGCGCCCATGGCAGGCGGCCGGCGTTCACCCGGTGGCCGAGCGCGGCGAGCAGGGCCGGCATGATGATCAGTGCGCTGCCGGCCGCGATGGCGACCACTCCGATGCCGGCGTAGGCGAAGGAGCGCAGGAAGAAGAACGGGAACACCAGCAGCGCGGCGATCGCGGCGGCCACGGTCAGGGCGGAGAACGCGATGGTCCGGCCGGCGGTGCGCATCGTGCCGAGCACCGCGTCCGGCACGCTCGAGCCCTGCGACAGGTACTCGCGGAAGCGGGCCACCATCAGCAGCGCGTAGTCGATGCCCAGGCCCAGGCCCAGCGCGGTGGTGAGGTTGATCGCGAACACCGAGACGTCGGTGATCCGGCCCAGGATCGCCAGCTCGGCGAACGTGCCGAGGATCGCCACCAGGCCGATGGCCAGCGGCAGCAGCGCGGCGACCACGCTGCCGAAGGCCAGGACCAGCAGCACCATCGTGAGCGGGACGGCCAGCGACTCGGCCATCGCCAGGTCCTTGGTGATCTGGCTGTTCACGCCGTGGTTCACCGCCGCGTCGCCGCCGGCCCGGACCGTGACCGCCGCGTTGTCGGCCGCGTAGCCGGTCAGCAGCCGGTCGGTGGTCTTCAGGATGTCCTTGTCGGCGCCGACGACCCGGGCCAGCACCATCGCGCTGCGGCCGTCGGTGGAGCGCAGTGCCGGATCCGGCATGCTGAAGTACGACACGATCTTGGTCAGGCCGGGGTCGGCGGTCAGGCGCGCGGTCAGGTCCTCGCCGGCCCGCGCCGCCGCGCCGTCGTCGATGCCGCCGCTGCGCGCCTGGACCACCAGCACCAGGTTGTCCTCGCCGCCGAACTGGTTCACGATCGCCTGCCGCGACTTCCAGGACTGGGATCCGGTGTCGTCGAAGCCGCCGGACTTCAGCACGCCGAACGCGCCGATCCCGATCGCGACCATCGCCACGAGCACCGCCGACGCGGTGAGCAGTACGGCCCTGGGCCGGCGCACCGCCAGCCGGCCGATTCTTGCGAGCATGGTGGAGCCCCCTCCATCCCGGGCGCCCCAGAAGTTGACGCCGTCAACATCGAGGATGGCCGATTGTTGTTAACGGTGTCAACATCAGGCACGATGATCTGATGGCCACCCCGAAGACCGCGCCGCGCGACCGGTACCACCACGGCGATCTCCGCAACGCGCTGACCGAGGCCGCGTGCGAGCTGGCCCGCGTGGGGGGACCCGCGGCCGTGGTGCTGCGCGAGGTGGCGCGCCGGGTGGGGGTCTCGGCGACCGCGGCCTACCGGTACTTCGCGGCCGCCGACGATCTGGTGGACGAGGTGAAGCACGTCGCGCTGGCCAGGCTCGCCGAGTCGATCGAGCGCGCGGTGAACGCGGTGCCGCTCGAGGGCGACCCCGGCGACGTCGCGGTGGCCCGGCTGCGAGCCTCGGGCGAGGGCTATCTGGACTTCGCGTTCAGTGAGCCCGGCTTGTTCCAGACCGCATTCAGCCACGAGGAGATCGAGCACGCGCCTAACGAGGGGAAGGACTTCGCGGAGAGTGCCGCGTTCCAGATCTTCTCCGGGCTGCTCGACGAGGTGCTGGCCACGGGCCGGATGAAGCCCGAGGCCCGGCCCGGCGCCGAGATCGCCGGCTGGTCGATGGTCCACGGCTTCGCCGTGCTGAGCATCGACGGGCCGCTGGGACGGCACCTGCCGGAGGAGATGAAGGGGTTCGTCCGCCAGCGGGCCATCGACATCCTGATACGCGGACTCACTGTTCCCGGGGACTGAAGCGCTGAAGCGGCTCCCAGCGCGCCGGGACGTCGTGCATGGCGATCGCCGAGTCGAAGACCGCGGTGCCGTGCGGGAATCGGGAGCGGTCCTCGAAGAAGCTCGACTGTACGTGGTCGGTGCGGACCGGGATGGCGCGCCACGGCGGCGTCACCAGGCGGAGTGCGCTGTGGCCGACGCCGTCGCGGGCGGGGGAGTGGGCGATGCTCGCGCAGTGGAAGAAGGCTGATGCGGAGTCCGGGCCGGTGAACACCGAGCCGGCGGGCAGGGCGTCGGCGCGTTCGCCGGTGAACGCCACGCTCATCGCGCCGTCCCGGCTCTGGGTGGCCGGGTTGTAGGCGGCCGGGCTGTGGGCGGCCAGGCTGTAGTGGCCGCCGCCTTCGAGGACGCCGAAGGCCGCACGGTGCATGCCGCCGAGGCGGGCGGCCACGATCGAATCCGCGTCCCGGCGGAAGACGTAGACGCCGGTGGCTATGCCCTCCGGCGTGTCCCACTCCACGGCCAGCCGGTGTGCGACCGATTCGACGGTGAGGCCGAGGCGCAGGGGCAGGAGCCCCGGGCGGACGGCGCGCAGTCGCATCAGGCAGACGCCGCCGAGCGCCGGGCCGAATGACAGGTCGGGGCGGAACGGCGGAGGCAGCAGTGCCGCCGCGGTGGCCGGGTCGACGGCGTAGGTCAGCAGGATGCGGCGGGCGATGATCCCGGAGATCGCCGCGGCGGTGCTTGCGTTCTTCGGTGTGGCGGGTTTTCCCGGAGTCCGCCGTACAGCCGTCGTCTTCAGAGTCGTCATGGCGCGGTCCCTCCCCGATGCGCACGGTTTTGAGCGGTCGCTCAACGCCCATGGTAGCGTAGGGTTTGAGCAATCGCTCAAGGGGGCGAATCGGTCGATATCAATAGTCGTATCTTCGAGGGCGAAAGATCACCCGGTTGGCGGCCTGCGCACCGGGGCTCGGGGCGCCTAAAGTGCAAGAGCAGGAAGAGAACTGGTGCCGCGCCCGCAGCGTGCGGCACAATAAAGGCCGCTGACATGGGAATCCACGGCTGTGGCGCGTGGCAAGGCCGCTGGGGAAGGCGAACCTCGCCGCAGCACAGCCAGGAGGTCCCGATGACGGCACAGTCGACAAACAAGACAGTGACAAGCGGAGTCCTCTACATCCACTCCGCTCCACGCGCGCTCTGCCCGCATATCGAGTGGGCGGTGGCGAGCGTCCTCGGCGTGCGCGTCAGCCTGGACTGGACGCACCAGCCCGCCGAGCCCCCCATGTGGCGCGCCGAGCTGTCCTGGCGCGGCCAGGCCGGCACCGCCGGGCGGATCACCTCCCAGCTGCGCGGCTGGCAGCAGCTGCGCTTCGAGGCCACCGAGGACCCGTCGGAGGAGGGGGAGGGCGAGCGCTACTCCTCGACGCCGACCCTCGGCGTGTATCGCGCGGCCACCGGCGCGCACGGCGACATCGTGATCAACGAGGACCGGCTGCGCGCGGCGCTGGCCCGGGCGCACCGCGGCGAGTCCACGCTGGAGCGCGAGGTGGAGGCGCTGCTCGGCAAGCCGTGGGACGACGAGCTGGAGCCGTTCCGGTATGCGGGCGAGGGTGCGCCGGTGCGGTGGCTGCATCAGGTCGGGTGATGCCCGGCGGGCGGCGGCCCGGGCGCCGGCGCGGCGGCGGTTCACCCGGACGGGTGGAATCTGGCGACGGATCGGCGCGGGCTCGGCTGGCGCAGTCGGCCGGCGAAATCAGCTGAGGCGATCGGCTGGTGCGATCAGCCGACGAAATCACCGCGTGCGATCGACTGGCGCGATCGGCTCAAAAGCCGGACCGCTCTCAGCGCCCGCTCATGGTCGGCGGCGGCGCCACCCGGGTCGAGGGCAGGACCGGGGTGGGAGCGGACGGTGTGGGCGGGTGCGCGTCCGGTCCGGCCGATGTCGCGCCCGGAAAGCCGGGTGCCGGGACCCCCGACGACGTGCCGGCGCTGGTGGGAATGCTTCCGGACGGCGGGTCCGGCGGTGCACTGTGACCCGGGCTCGTCCAGGTCCCGGGGGGAGCGGTAGCCGGGCTCGGATCAGTGCTCGGATCAGTGCTCGGATCAGTGCTCGGATCAGTGGCCCGGGTGGCCGGGCCGGGCGCCGGAGGCTGCGGTGTCGCCGGAACGCCGGTTCCCGGCGGTGCCAGCGGGCTCGGCCGGTCCGGACCGGGCGCCGGATGCCCGGTCAGCAGCACGGCGGCGGCGGTCCCGGCCAGCGCCAGGC
>JABFWL010000283.1 GCA_013362315.1 Catenulispora sp.
CTCCTCGACGATGCTCTCCCACAGCTCCGGCGTCTCGTGCGAGTACGCCGGGGAGAACTTCGCCTCGAACAGCTTCACCAGCAGCCGGGAGATCCGGCGGTTGCCGGCCACCACCGACTCCACCAGGTCCTGGCTGAAGGTCATCCCGCCCTGGCGCAGGTACTTCACGTAGGCCCGCAGGATCACCACCTGGCGCCAGGTCAGCCCGGCCAGCGGGACCAGCGCGTTGAAGCCGTCGTTCTCGGCGCGGCCGGTCCAGATCGCGGTGAACGCCTCCTGGAAGCGCTGCCGCGCGGTCTCGTCCAGGGCGCCGTCGGCGAGCGAGACCGGATCGCACTTCAGCCCGAAGTCGTAGATGCGCGAGTCCGGCTCGTCCGGCGACTCGGTCTCCAGGTCGTAGGGGAACTCGTCGACGACCTCGACGCCCATCTTCTGGAACACCGGCAGCACCTCGGCCAGCGACACCGACGCGCCGACCCGGTAGATGCGGAAGCGGCGGTCGCCCGGCGCGCCGTCGACCTCCTCGTACAGCCGCACCGCGTTGTGCTCGCCGGAAGCCTTCAGGCCCTCCAGCACCTTGACGTCGGCCACCGCCATCTCCGGCCGCTCCTCGGCCTTGTACGACTCCGGCAGCAGCGCGCCGTAGGAGTCGCGCAGCTCCCGGGCCCGGGCCTCGCCGAAGTCGCCGAGCAGCGCCTCGGCGAAGTCGTCGTCCCAGGTCCGGGTGGCCGCGGCCAGCTTGACCTCGATGGCGTCGGAGTCCGGGTCGGTCAGCGTGGTGCCGGGGGCGACGCGCACCACGAAGTGCAGCCGGGTCAGGACCGACTCGGTGTTGCGCACCGTGTAGTCGATGACCGCGCCGTGCAGCTCGCGCATCAGGATGTCCTGCATCGCCCGCCGCGTGGAGGTGTCGTAGCGGTCACGCGGCAGGTAGACCAGGGCGGAGTAGTAGCGGCCGTAGGCCTCCTTGCGCAGGAACAGCCGCAGCCGGCGGCGCTCCTGCAGCTGCGAGACCGCGACCGCGATCTCCGCGAGCTCCGGCTCCGGGATCTGGAACAGCTCGTCGCGCGGATAGGTCTCCAGGATCTGGAGAAGCTCCTTGCCGGAGAAGGAGTTCTGGTCGTATCCGGAGTCGGCCAGCACCGCGCGCACCTTGCGCTGCACCACGGGGATCCGCAGTACCGACTCGGTGTAGGCGGGCGCGGCGAACAGGCCGAGGAAGCGGCGCTCGCCGACGACGGTGCCGTGGGCGTCGAACTTCTTCACGCCGACGTAGTCCAGGTAGGTCGGACGGTGCACGGTGGAGCGGGTGTTGGCCTTGGTGAGCACCAGGAGCCGGGGCTCGCGGGCCTTGGCCCGGGCGTCCGGGCCGAGCTTGGAGAAGCTCTGCGACATCTGCTGGTCGCCGCGCAGGATGCCCAGGCCCGTGCCCGGCACCGCGCGCAGGCTCTCGTCGCCCTTGTCGTCGGTGATCAGGTCGTACTCGCGGTAGCCGAGGAAGGCGAAGTGGTCGTCGGCCAGCCAGCGCATCAGGTCCGAGGCGTCGGCCAGCTCCTCCGGCGGCACCGGCGGCTTCGGCGCGTCGGCGGCCGGGTGCAGGTCCTCGGCCAGGGACAGCGCGGTGGCCCGCATCTTGGGCCAGTCCTCCACGGCCTCGCGCACGTCGCGCAGCACCCGCTGCAGATCGGCCTCGATTTCGGCGTAGCGCCGGCCGTCGGCGTCCTCGCGCGCAGAGAGCTTGTCGATCTCGATGTGGATCCAGGACTCCACCTGCACTTCGGGGCCGGCCTTGTCCTGGTCCGGAGCCAGGATCTCCAGCAGCGCGCCGGTCAGGTCGCGGCGCACGTACAGCACCGGGTGGATGATCACGTGGATGCCGCGGTCCTGGCGGGACAGCTCGGAGGTCACCGAGTCGACCAGGAACGGCATGTCGTCGGTGACGATCTCGACGACGGTGTGCCCGCTGGACCAGCCGGTGGTCTCCACGCTCGGGGTGTGCACCCGCACCTTCGCGGTGCCCTGCGGCCGGTTCCCGGCCAGCACGGCGTGGGACAGCGCCGCGGACCGGATGTCCTTGGGGGAGGTGCCGATCAGGTCCTCGGGAGCGGCGTGCCGGTAGTACTCGTTGAGGAACGCCTCCATCGCGCCGTCGCCGCGAGCCGGCATCAGCACCCCGGCCGCGGCGCCCCCGGCGCCGTTGTCGGCGCCGGACCTGGCCGCCCGGCTCAGCAGGTCGGCCTTGACTTGATCGAGCTTGCCTAGTTTCGCACCCATATACGTGCTCTGCATGGCTGTGTGAACTCTATTCTGTCGCGCGCCGTTGCACGACTTTGAGTGGTTTGCGTGGGACTCGCGGTGATGCGTGTGCAGTTGTCACTTGAGAAGACGAGGGACGCGCCGAAAAGTCACCTAGAGCGAGCTCCGGATCTCCCACAACAGCGGGAAGTAGTGCAAGCCGAGCCGGGAGCGCAGGTACGGCGCACCGGTGGAACCGCCGGTGCCGGACTTGGTGCCGATCTGCCGCTCCACCATCGTCACGTGGCGCGCGCGCCACATCGCGGCGGCCTCGTCGTGGTCGAGCAGCACCTCGGCGAGCTCCCACAGGTCGCCGTACTTGTCGCGGTCGCGGGCGACGGCGACCAGCGAGGCGCGCAGCTCCTCCTCGGTGCCGGCGTCCAGGCCGGACTGCGCGACGGCGTGCACGAAGCCGTCCCACAGACTCGGTGCCTCCAGCCGCCTGGCCAGCCGGTCCTGCTCGACCTGGGTCAGGCCGCGGAACCGCTTGATGTAGGTCGGGTCCTTCGCCCCCGAAGCGAACTCCAGCTCCCGGAACTGCGCGGACTGGAACCCCGAGGCCGGGGACAGCAGCTCGCGGAACACCAGGAAGTCCTGCGGGGTCATGGTCTCCAGCACCGCGATCTGCCGGACCAGCACGTCCTCGATCACCGCCACCCGCTTGAGCAGGTGCTTCGCCCACCACAGCCGGCCTTCGAACATGGCCTGCGTGGCGGCGTCGACCTCGTGCAGGAGCTGCTTGAACCACAGCTCGTACACCTGGTGGATGGTGATGAACAGGAGCTCGTCATGGGCCGGCGGGTCCGATTCCAGCACCTGGGCGGACAACAGCTGCTCCAGCCGGAGGTACGAGCCGTAGGTCAGCTTCGCCCCCTCCTCGCCGAAGTGATGGCTGGTGACCGTCTCGGTCCCGAAGTCGGGGGAGTCGGAGGGCGGGCCTGCAGGGCAGCCGACGACGCTGTCGGCTGACTGTTCTTTCGTCACGCCTGCCAGGCTACCGCCGACCGGCTGGGGCTTTGGCTGGTTCCCCGATGACGGAATGGCAGCAGTTCGCGGTCCGGGTGTACAGGTTGGCCAACGGTGGCGGGTGGTTACACGGTGGGTGATCACCGGAGATGCCAGTGCGGCGTGGCGGGATTCCGCCGTCGAGGCCGGGTATACATTCAAATACATGGAGGCGACTCGGTCCGTGGAGATCGAGCCGTTGGCAGACCACCCGCGAGCGGCGTGTGCGGGCCGGCGTCACCGAGTCCGAGGCCGTGACCGCCGCACGGTGGGAGACGAAGCTCGCGTTCGACCTCGGCCAAGCCGTCCACGACAGGCGCACTGCGCTGGGACTGACACAGAACGACCTGGCCACTCGCGCCGGAATGACTCAGCCGCAGCTTTCCAAGCTTGAGCTCGGTGGCACGGTGCCCACCCTGCCGCTGCTCGCTCGGCTCGCCAAGGGCTTGGACACGACCCTCGACATCGCCATAGACGACGGCGACGCCGCGATCACATTCACCCCGCACCAAGCCGACGCGGCCTGACACCGACACGCGAATCCCGCAGGCCAGTGCGGCCCCGCCGAAGCGGAGCCGCACTGATGTCCCCCGGATCCCCGTTGTCCCCCGGATCCCCGTTGTCCCCCGGATCCCCGTTGTCCCCTGAATCCCCCGTGTGTCCCCCGAGCCCCCGAACCCCGTTGGTCCCCCCGAACCGCGGGCGCCGGGCGCCGGCTCGTCAGCCGTCGGCGGCGATCGCCCGCAGCACGTTCATGCGGGAGGCGCGGAAGGCCGGGGCCAGGGCGGCCAGCAGGCCGACCACGGCGGCGCCGATGAAGACCGCCACGATGGTGTTCACCGGGATGGCCAGGGTGCTGATCCCGATGCCGGAGAGCACCTTCTGGGCGGCCACGCCCCAGGCCAGGCCCAGGCCGACGCCGAGGGTGGCGCCGAACAGGGCGATGACCACGGACTCCAGGCGGATCATGCGGCGGGTCTTGCGGCGGCTCATGCCGATAGCGCGGGTCAGGCCGATCTCGCGGGTGCGCTCCACCACCGACAGGGCCAGGGTGTTCACCACGCCCAGGATCGCGACCACGATCGCCAGGGCGAGCAGGCCGTAGACCATGTTCAGCACGCCGCCGACCTGGTCGTGGATCAGCTTCTTGTAGTCGGTCTGGCTCTTCACCGTGATCTGCGGGAACGGCGCCATGCTGTCCTTGAGCGCCTGGTAGGCCTGGTCCTGCTTGCCCTTGGCGGCCTTGGCGAAGACCAGGTCGACGGCCGGCAGCTTGTCGGCCGGGACGGTGCGGCTCAGGGTGTCCAGGGAGACGTAGCCGTCGCCGTGGTTGAACACGGTGTCGTCGCGCATGATCGCCAGCACCGGCAGCTGCACCGGGCCGGAGCCGCCGTGGAAGTCCACCGTGGTGACCGAGCCGACCGTCAGGTGCCGGCTCTTGGCCTCGGCCTCCGGCAGCGCGATGCCGCCCTTGGTGAAGACGTCGCTCAGCGAGCCGGACGTGGTGCGGGCGTTGAAGTCCTGGACCATCGTCGGAGACGACGCCGAGAAGGGCATCTTGCCGCCGGCCGCGCCGGCCGCGCCGGACACCGCCGCGTCCAGGAACCGGTTCTCGGTCACGTGCTCCAGGCCCGGGGTGGCACGGGCCTTGGCCAGCGCCTCCGGGGTGATCCGCAGTCCGCCGCCGGAGGTCAGGATGTAGTCCGCGCCGACCGTCTTGTCCATCTCCGAGGTCGCCGACGTGACCAGCGAGGAGCCGACCACCGCCATCCCGGAGACCAGCGACAGGCCGATCATCAGGGCCGCGGCGGTGGCGCCGGTGCGCCGCGGGTTGCGCAGGGCGTTGCGCTGCGCCATGGTCCCCAGCGAGCCGAACACCACCGGCAGCCAGGCGCCGAGCACCCGGATCACGACCCCGGCCAGCATCGGCCCGAGCAGGATCGCGCCGATCAGCGTCACCAGCACGCCCAGGCCCAGCAGCGAGCCGCCGCTGCCGGTGGCGCCCGCGGCGGCGCCGCCGGCCAGCGCCGCACC
>JABFWL010000298.1 GCA_013362315.1 Catenulispora sp.
GGTGCTGTACCGCTTGCGGCTGACGACGTGAGCGAGGGGAACAAACCGCAGCCACCTCACAAACCGGCGGCGCAGAGCCCTGAGACGGCCCACCTAGGGACTGGCGCATGTTCCCCGAGGGAACCGAGGCTCCCGCTGAAGGCGCCGGCCGTTCACCACGATCTTGATCTTGATCTTGATCTTGATCTTGATCTTGATCTTGATCTTGACTTTGATCTTTGCCTGAAAGGTGACCACCTCACCGATCGCCGCCCGCCCCGGCTCACCCCACCCAAGCAAAGACCGCCGAGCGGGGGGCACTCGGCGGTCTTCGGTGGGTCGCTGATCGCTGGTCGCTGGTCGCGTCGCTCAGAGCGGCGCTCAGAACCCCCGCGCCAGGCGGTAGTAAGCCTGGTTCCAGCGCTGCTCGCGGGCGAACTGGCGGACGTTCGTGTCGGCGTCGATCACCAGGAGTTCCACGCCGACGATCTCGCTGAGGTCGCGTAGGACCTCGGTGTGGAGAGCTGAGGAGTAGACGGTGTGGTGCGGGGCGCCGGCGATGAGCCAGGACTCGGCTGAGGTGCGGAGGTCGGGGCGGGGGGACCAGACGGCGCGGGCCACCGGCAGGTTGGGGAGGGGCTGCGGGGGGGCCACGGTGTCGATCTCGTTGGCCACCAGGCGGAAGCGGTCGCCGAGGTCGGCCAGGCCGGTGACGACGGCGGGGCCGGGGGCGGCGTCGAAGACCAGGCGGACCGGGTCCTCGCGGCCGCCGATGGACAGGGGGTGGATCTCCAGCTTGGGGCGGGCGGCGGCGATGGTGGGGCAGACCTCGAGCATGTGGGCGCCGAGGACCAGTTCGCTGCCGGGCTCCAGGTTGTAGGTGTAGTCCTCCATGAAGGAGGTGCCGCCGGGCAGGCCGATCGCGGCCGACTTCAGGGCGCGCAGCAGGACCGCGGTCTTCCAGTCGCCCTCGCCGCCGAAGCCGTAGCCGTCGGCCATCAGGCGCTGCACGGCCAGGCCGGGGAGCTGGCGCAGCGCGCCCAGGTCCTCGAAGTTGGTCGTGAAGGCGCCGAAGTCGCCGTCGGTGAGGAACTGGCGCAGGCCCGCCTCGATGCGGGCGCCGTAGCGCAGCGAGTCGTGGCGCTCGCCGCCCTTCTGCAGTTCCGGCGCCACGTCGTACGCGTCCTGATACTCCGCGATCAGCTCGTCGACGGCGGCGTCGCCGGCGGCGTCGACCGCCGCGACGAGCTCGTTGACGCCGTAGCCGTTCACCGAGGTGCCGAAGGTCAGCTCCGCCTCGACCTTGTCCCCCTCGGTCACCGCCACGTCGCGCATGTTGTCGCCGAAGCGGGCCAGGCGCAGGGAGCGCAGGGTGGCCGCGGCCAGGGCGGCCCGGCTCCAGTGGCCCACGCGCTCGGCGACGCTGGGGTCGGCGACGTGGCCGAAGACGGTCTTGCGCGGCACGCCGAGGCGGGTCTGCACGAACCCGAACTCCCGGTCGCCGTGGGCGGCCTGGTTCAGGTTCATGAAGTCCATGTCGATGGTGGCCCAGGGCAGCGCCTGGTTGGCCTGGGTGTGCAGGTGCAGCAGCGGCTTGCGCAGCGCGTCCAGGCCGGAGATCCACATCTTGGCCGGGGAGAAGGTGTGCATCCAGGTGATCACGCCGACGCAGGAGTCGTCGGCGTCGGCCTCCAGCATCACCCGGCGGATCGCGGCGCTGTCGGTGAGCACCGGGCGCCACACCACGGGCACCGGTATCGCGCCGGAGCCGTCGAGGGCGGCGGCCACCTCGCGCGACTGCTCGGCTACCTGGCGCAGGGTGTCCTCACCGTACATGCCCTGCGAGCCGGTGAGAAACCAGATCTGGTGGGCGGGGCTGGTCGTCATGCGGTCGCGTCTCCCTTGGTGGTCTGGCCGTAAACGTTCTGATAGCGGTCGTAGAGCGCTGCGATGTCCCGGTCGGCGATCGGCAGCGGCTCGCCGAGCTGGCGGGACACGTGCACGGTGCGGGCCACGTCCTCGGCCATCACCGCGGCCTTCACCGCCGCCTTGGCGTCCTTGCCGATCGTGAACACGCCGTGGTTGCGCATCAGGACCGCCGGGGAGTTGCTGCCCGCCAACGTCTCGACGATGCCCCGGCCGATCGAGTCGTCGCCGATCAGCGCGAACGGCCCGACCGGGATCGGGCCGCCGAACTCGTCGGCCATGGCGGTCAGCACGCACGGCACCGGCTCGGCGCGCGCCGCCCAGGCCGAGGCGTACGTGGAGTGCGTGTGGACGACGCCGCCGACCTCGGGCATGTGCCGGTAGACGTAGGCGTGCGCGGCGGTGTCGGAGGACGGGGAGAGGTCGCCCTCGACGATCTTGCCGTCCAGATCGCAGACGATCATGTTCTCCGGGGTGAGCTCGTCGTAGCTCACCCCGGAGGGCTTGATGACCAGCAGGTCCTCGCCGGGCACCCGCGCCGAGACGTTGCCGGCGGTCCACACCACCAGCTGGTAGCGGACCAGTTCGGCGTGCAGGTCGCAGACCTGGCGGCGGATGCGGGATATGTCGGTGCTCACTGGTCCTGGTCCTTCTCGGTGTCCTGGTTCGGGTCCTGGTTCGAGTCCTGGCTCGCGTCCTGACCGGCCGCGGCGAGCGCGGCGTTGCGGATCTTGCGCAGCCGGTGCAGGGCGCCGCCGGCCGGGCCGAACGCGTCGTGCAGCGCGCGGTATTCGGCGAACAGCACGTCGTAGGCGTCCGCCCGCGCCGGGTCGGGCACGTAGGCCGCGCTCTCGCAGGACCCCATGGCCTCCGAGGCGGCCAGCACGTCCGGATAGGCGCCGGCCGCGACCGCGGCGTGGATCGCCGATCCCAGGGCGGGCGCCTGGTCGGAGACCGCGACCGACACCGGCCGGCGCAGCACGTCGGCGTAGACCTGCATCAGGAAGCTGTTCCGCTTCAGCCCGCCGGCGACCACGAACTCCTCGACCGGCACGCCGCCGGCCTCGAAGGCCTCGACGATGACGCGGGTGCCGAAGGCCGTGGCCTCCAGCAGCGCGCGGTAGACGTCCTCCGGCTTGGTGGCCAGCGTCAGGCCGACGATCAGCCCGGACAGGTCGTGGTCCACCAGGATCGAGCGGTTGCCGCCCATCCAGTCCAGGGCGATCAGGCCGTGCCCGCCGACCGGCTGGTCGGCGCAGGCCGCGGTGAGCTCCTCGTGCGAGCGCCGCGACAGCCCCGTCCACCACGCGAAGATGTCGCCGACCGCGCTCTGCCCGGCCTCGTAGCCGTACCAGCCGGCGGTGATGCCGCCGTCGACGACGCCGCAGATGCCGGGGACCTCGGCGAGCAGCGTGCCGTTGAGCACGTGGCAGGTGGAGGTGCCCATGATCGCCAGCAGCTTGCCGGGCTCGGCGGCGCGCGCCGCCGGGGCGGTGACGTGCGCGTCGACGTTGCCGGCGGCGACGGCGATGCCGGCGGGCAGGCCGGTCAGGGCCGCGGCCTGCTCGCTCAAGGCCCCGACGCGGGAGCCGAGCGCGGCCAGGCCGTCGGGGTGCGCCAGCCGGGTGGCCGGGAAGTCCGCGAACCGGGGGTCGAGCGCGGCCAGGAACTCAGCGGACGGATACGTACCGTCCTGGTATATGCCCTTGTAGCCGGCGGTGCAGGCGTTGCGGGACTCGGCGCCGGTGAGCTCCCAGACGATCCAGTCGGCGGCCTCGATCCAGCGCTCGATGCGCGCGTAGATCTCCGGCGCCTCCTCCAGGATCTGCAGGGCCTTGGCGAACTCCCATTCGGAGGACTGCTTGCCGCCGTAGCGCGCGACCCACTTCTCGCCGCGCTCGACCGCCAGGGCGTTGATCCGGTCGGCCTGGCCCTGCGCGGCGTGGTGCTTCCACAGCTTGGGCCAGGCGTGCGGCTCGGTCTGCAGGCCCTCGACCTCGCACAGCGGGGTGCCGTCGGCCAGCGTGGGCAGCACGGTGCAGGCGGTGAAGTCGGTGGCGATGCCGATCACGGCGCCGGGGTCCACCTCGCTGTCGGCCAGCGCGGCCGGAACGGCGCGGCGCAGGACCTCGCGCCAGTCGTCGGGATGCTGCAGCGCCCAGTCCGGCGGCAGCGGGCCGCCGCCGGGCAGCCGCTCCTCGATGACGGCGTGCCGGTACTCGACGACGGCGCTGCCCACCTCGCGGCCGTCGGCCACCCGGACGACGACGGCGCGGCCGGACAGCGTGCCGAAGTCGACGCCGACGACGTACTGCTCCGACAGGGGCGTGTTAGCGGTAACACTCATGGGCGGAAGCAATCCCTCCACGGAACACTCACAAGCTCGATACGGCAGGTGAATCAGGGGTCTGACAAGGGCGGTGCTGGGCGGATCTCAAGCGACGGATCGCAGGTGGTGCGGAACAAGCGGTGGTGCACAAGCGGTGGTGCACAAGCGGTAGTTCACAAGCGGTAGTTCACAAGCGGTAGTTCACAAGCGGTACATCACAGCCGCCGCGCGGTACTGCGCCGCACGACGAGCTCGGTCGGGATGACCACGCCGGGCAGCGTGGCCGGCATCGGGGCGCCGATCTGCTCCAGCAGCAGCGCCAGGCTCCGCCGCCCCAGCGCGGCGAAGTCCTGCCGCACCGTGGTCAGCGGCGGGGTGAAGAACGCCGCCTCCGGGATGTCGTCGAAGCCGATGACGCTGACGTCCTCCGGTACCCGGCGCCCGGCCTCGTGCAGCGCCAGCAGCACCCCGAGGGCGATGTGGTCGTTGGCGGCGAAGACCGCGGTGACGGCCGGATCGGCGGCCAGCTGCTTGCCACGCTCGTAGCCGGAGGCCGCGCTCCAGTCCCCGGGCAACGGCGCGGTCACCGGCGCGCCGGCCCCGGTCAGCGCGTCGCGCCAGCCGCGCTCCCGCTCCCGGGCGTCGCGCCAGTCGGCCGGGCCGGCGGCGTGGTGCACGGTGGTGTGGCCCAGGTCCAGCAGATGCCGGACCGCGGCCAGCGGACCGCCGTACTGGTCGACCGCCGCGGAGGTGACGCTCTCCGCTGTGGACAGCGAGACCACCGGCAGGTGGTCCGGCAGATGCCGGACCACCTGGTCGGCTGAAACGTGGCCGGGAATCAGGATGATGCCGTCGACGCCCTGCCCGCGCAGCCGGTCGGCGGCCTCGGCCACCGAGTGCCGGCTCGGCGAGGCCAGGCCGACCATCGAGACGAAGTAGTCCGCCTCCCGGGCGCTGCGCTCGATGGCGCTGACCATCGAGGCCGGGCCGAACAGCGTGGTGTCGAAGCTGACCACGCCGATGGTCCGGGAGGAGCCGGTGGCCAGGGCGCGGGCTATGGCGTTGGGCCGGAAGTCCAGCTGCGCGGCGGCGGCCAGCACCTTGGCCCGGGTCTGGGCGCTGACCCGGGGATGGTCCTTGAACACCCGGGACACCGTCTGGTGCGAGACCCCGGCCACCTCCGCCACCTCGCGCAGGCCCGGACGGCCCGGCGCGCGCGCCGGCTGGCCCTCGCGCGGCCGCTCAGTCCTCACCGTGGCTGCTCCCTCGTCCATGTCGCACTCGCCCCTGTCCGCCCGTGTCCCACCCCGGCCGCCCGCCCCGGCCGGCGCTCCCCGTCACGGGGCCGGCGCCGGCCGGGGTGCAGCCTATCGAGCGGTCCCCGCGCGGCGCTTGGCCCACACGTCGAACGCCACCGCGGCCAGCAGAATCAGGCCCTTGACCAGCATGACGCGCTCGCTGGGCGCGCCCAGCAGCGACATGCCGTTGTTGATGACGCCCATGATCAGGCCGCCGGTGATGGCACCGACCACCTTGCCGACGCCGCCGGTCACCGCCGCGCCGCCGATGAAGGCCGCGGCGATGGCGTCGAGCTCGAAGTTGGTGCCGGCGGTCGGCCCGGCCTGGTTCAGCCGGCCGGCGAAGACCACGCCGGCGATCGCGGCCAGCACGCCCATGTTCACGAAGATCCAGAAGGTGACCTTCTTGACCTTCACGCCGGAGAGCACCGCCGCCTGCGGGTTGCCGCCGATGGCGTAGACGTGGCGGCCGAACACGGTGCGGGAGGCGACCAGGCTGTAGCCGAGAACCAGCACGGTGAGCAGGACCAGCACCCAGGGCAGGTTCTTGTAGCGGGCCAGCTGAACGATGACGCCGAGCACGACGAACGCCATCAGCGCCATCTTCGCGGCGAACAGCACCGCCGACTCGGCGTGCTGGCCGTAGCGCAGCTTGGCGGCGCGGGCGCGCCACTGCGCGGCGACCGCCGCCAGCACCGCCAGCACGCCGACGATCAGCGTGAACAGGTCGGCGCCGCCGAGCGGGCCCAGGCCCACGTTGCCGAAGGTGCTGCCGAGGAAGCCGGTCGACAGTGTCCGGACCTGGTCCGGGAACGGGCCGATGCCCTGGTTGCCGAGCACGGTCATGGTCAGGGCCCGGAACACCAGCATGCCGGCCAGCGTCACGATGAACGCCGGCAGGCCGAAGTAGGCCACCCAGTAGCCCTGCCACGCACCGATCGCGGCGCCGGCGATCACCGTGATGATCAGCGCCAACGGCCAGGACATGTGGTGGTTGACCATCAGCACCGCGGATATCGCGCCGGTGACGGCGACCACGGAGCCCGCGGACAGGTCGATGTGGCCGGCGATGATGATCAAGATCATGCCGATCGCCAGCACCAGGATGTAGGAGTTCTGGACGATCAGGTTGGAGACGTTCTCCGGGGTCAGCAGCAGACCGTGGGTGAGGATGTCGAAGAGCACGACGATCGCCGCGAAGGCCAGGTAGATGCCGCTGGCGCGGAGGTTGAACTCGAAGCGCCGGCCTGAGCCGAGGGGCAGGGCGACCGCCGTCTCGGACTCGCTGGGCGGAGCGATGCTGCTCATGACTGTTCCTTTTCTTGCACGGGTACGGCGTCGGCTTCCAGGGCCGGTTCGGGGGTGTGGAGGACTTCCTCCGCGGTGACCTCCGTGTCCACCACGGAAGCGGTGGTCATCAGGGTCATCAGGGCCTCCGGCGTGGCCCGGTCACGCTCCAGCACGCCGGTGATGCGCCCGGCGGACATCGCGTAGACGCGGTCGCAGATGCCGAGCAGCTCGGGCAGTTCGGAGGAGATGACCAGCACCGCCTTGCCGGCGTCGGCGAGCCGGTTGATGATCGTGTAGATCTCGAACTTGGCGCCGACGTCGATGCCGCGGGTGGGCTCGTCCAGGATCAGCACGTCCGGGTCGGCGAACATCCACTTGGACAGCACGACCTTCTGCTGGTTGCCGCCGGAGAGCTTGCCCGTCACCGCGGTGACGGCCGGGGCCTTGATGTTCATGTCGGCCCGGTACTTGTCGGCGACCTGGTACTCCTTGCGCGGATCGACCAGTCCGCCGCGGTCGGCGAGCTTGCCCAGCGCGGCGGCGGAGATGTTGCGCTTGATGTCGTCGATCAGGTTCAGGCCGTAGCGCTTGCGGTCCTCGGTGGCGTATCCGATGCCGTGCTTGATGGCCTCGTCGACGCTGCGCAGCCGGATCTCCTTGCCGTCCTTGACGATCCGCCCGGTGATGTCGACGCCGTAGCTGCGGCCGAACACGCTCATCGCGAGCTCGGTGCGCCCGGCGCCCATCAGGCCGGCCAGGCCCACGATCTCGCCCCGGCGCAGCGTCAGGTTCGCACCGTCCACGACCTTGCGGCCGCGCTGCGTCGGGGAGAACACGGTCCAGTCCTCCACGCGCAGAACCTCCTCGCCGATGGTCGGCGAGTGCTCGGGGTAGCGGTGCTCCAGGTCCCGGCCGACCATGCCGGTGATGATCCGGTCCTGGGTCACGCTCTGGGTGTGGAAGTCCAGCGTCTCGATGGTGCGGCCGTCGCGCAGGATGGTCACCGAGTCCGAGACCGCCTCGATCTCGTTGAGCTTGTGCGAGATGATGACGCAGGTCACGCCCTCGCTCTGCAGCCCGCGCAGCAGGTCCAGCAGATGCTCGGAGTCGTCGTCGTTGAGCGCGGCGGTCGGCTCGTCGAGGATCAGCAGCCTGACCTTCTTGGACAGCGCCTTGGCGATCTCCACCAGCTGCTGCTTGCCGACTCCGAGGTCGGACACCCGCGCGGTGGGGTTCTCCTTCAGCCCGACGCGGGCCAGCAGTTCGGCGGCCTCGGCGTTGGTGCGGTGCCAGTCGATCAGGCCGCGGCGCACCCGCTCGTTGCCGAGGAAGATGTTCTCGGCGATCGACAGGTGCGGCGAGAGCGCCAGCTCCTGGTGGATGATGACGATGCCGCGGGCCTCGCTGTCGCGGATGCCGCCGAACGCGCAGACCTCGCCGTCGAAGGTGATCTCGCCGTCGTAGCTGCCGTGCGGGTAGACCCCGGACAGCACCTTCATCAGCGTCGACTTGCCGGCGCCGTTCTCACCACAGATGGCGTGGATCTCACCGCGCTTGACCTCCAGGTTCACGTCCTGGAGGGCCTTGACACCGGGAAAGGTCTTCGTGATCCCGGCCATTTTCAGGATGACGTCCATCCCGGCTCCTTTACTAGGAGTTCCCTCGCGTGGAGGTCCCGGCGGTCCGGCCCCTCAAACCGGACCGCCGGGACAGCTCTATTCAGGGCAGCTTGCGGATGGACTACTGGAGCTGGGCGGCGGTGTAGTAGCCGCTGTCGACCAGCACCTTCTGGTAGTTGTCCTTGTAGACCGTCTCGAAGTCCAGGACCTCGGTCGGCACGACCTTGGAGCCGTTGTTGTAGTCGGTGCTGTTGGTCGGCACCGTCTGGCCCTTCAGGACCTCGTCCGCCATCGACACCGCGAGGGTGGCGAGCTTGCGGGTGTCCTTCCACACGGTGGCGTACTGCTCACCGGCGATGATCGACTTCACCGAGGCCACCTCGGCGTCCTGGCCGGTGACGATCGGGTAGGGCTGGCCGGCGGTGCCGTAGCCGGCGGACTTCAGCGCCGACAGGATGCCGATCGACAGACCGTCGTAGGGCGACAGGACGCCCTGGACCTTGGTGCTGGCCGAGTAGGTCTTGGTGATCAGGTCTTCCATGCGCTTCTGCGCGGTGGCCGGGTCCCAGCGCAGGATCGCGACGGTCTTGAAGTCGGTCTCGCCGCTCTTCACGACCAGCTTGCCGGAGTCCAGGAACGGCTTCAGCGTGTCCATCGCGCCCTTGAAGAAGAACGGGGCGTTGTTGTCGTCGGGCGAGCCGGCGAACACCTCGATGTTGAACGGGCCGGCCGGCGCCGGGCTAACGTCGCTGCCGTCCTCCTTCTTGAAGCCCAGGCCCACGAGCAGCGAGGTCGCCTGCTGCACGCCGACCTTGTAGTTGTCGAAGCTCGCGTAGTAGTCGACGTTCGGCGACTTCATCAGCAGGCGGTCGTAGGAGATGACCTTGATGCCCTTGTCGTGGGCCTCCTGCAGCTGGTTCGACAGCGCGGTGCCGTCGATCGAGGCGATGATGAGGACCTTGGCGCCCATCGAGATCTGGTTCTCGATCTGGTTGGCCTGGGTCGGGATGTCGTTGTTCGCGTACTCCAGGTCGACCTTGTAGCCGAGCTTCTCCAGCCCCTGCTTGACGTTGTCGCCGTCGTGGATCCACCGCTCCGAGGAACGGGTCGGCATGGTGACGCCGACCAGCGAACCAGCCGTGGAGCCCCCGGCACCGCTCCCGGTGGAGGAGGTCTTGTCTGAGGTCTTCGTGGACGAACCACAGGCGGCCAGGGTTGTCACGAGGGCTATACCGGTGACGGCGGCGGCGAGTTTGCTGAGGTTCACGTCGCTCCTTTGGGGCTTGAACTTCGGACTGGGGCTGTATGGGATGAGGACCGCTGGAACCGGCTCGGACCCGCGCTCGGGTTCGGCTGGTCGCCGGCGGCTGGTGATTCGGCCTCGTGGGACGAGAGTGTTACCGGTAACTCATATCGTGTCAAGGGTCCAGCAGGGATTGGGTCGCTGGAGGCGGGAGGCTGGTTACGGGTGGGTGTTATCGCTAACATCGTTGGCCCTGATTTTGCGGCAAGAAGCTGAAGAATCTGGCTTGCCGTCCCCCGCACGACTCCGGCGGCGGTCGCACGCAGGTGCCTGATTCGCCCGATTTGCGCGCTTCACACGTTTCGTGCGCTTAGTGACCCTTCGCGATCAATGGCCTACCGTTGGTGACCTTGGGGACTGGGGCGTCTTGCGAGCCGCCGGAGTTATCGAGTTATCTCTGTTCGGCAACAACGGACCCTGATTGTGAGCGCTAACAGGTTCCGGCCCCACGCCGACTATGCTCGCGAAGGTGACGAGGGCCGTTCCCGGCGGGCGAGGCGCAGACCGTGGCCGAGGCGGTCGCGGCCGAGTGCGGAGAGACGGTGCAAGTGGCGGTGCTGGACGGCGAGTTCGCAGTCTGCGTCGCCAAGGTCGACTCCACTCACGCGGTCCGCGTAGTCGCCGCGGTCGGCTGCCGGCTGCCGGCTGCCGGTCCGCACTGTTGTCCGGGGAAAACGGCGCGGGGAGCCCGTGAGGTCGTAACCCTCCGTCGCGGTTCCTGTGCGCTGGCACGCCGGAGTGCCGGAACCACGAATGATCATCATGGAACAGGTATAGACCGTCTTCCGCAGAGTATTGACGACCGGGATGTTAGCGCTAACAATCGTCCCGACGGGTGGGCGCCGCCGTACCACGGGCCGGAAACTAGGATGGTCCACGTCCAGCGCGGTGAGAACGGCCGGCGACACTGCTGCGAGACTTCCGTGACACTGCTGCAAGACTGCTATGACGATCACCGTGAGAACCCAGGAGGGGGTGGAGCCAGCCATGGCCGCACGGCCCGCACACACGCCGGCGTCCCAGACCCCCACCATGGCGGACGTGGCGCAACTGGCCGGGGTGTCGCACCAGACGGTGTCCCGGGTGCTCAACGACCAGCCGAACGTGCGGGCCGAGACCCGCGCCCGGATCCTCGACGCGATCCGGGAGCTGGGCTACCGCCCCAACTCGGCGGCGCGGCAGCTGGTAACCAGGCGTTCACAGACCCTGGGCGTAGTCAGCTTCGACACCACGCTGTACGGCCCGGCCTCCATGCTCTACGGCATCGAGCAGGCGGCCAGGGACGCGGACTACTTCATCAGCATCGTCAGTCTGCGCGCGATGAACCGCGGATCGGTGCTGGAGGCCGTGGACCGGCTGCGCGACCAGGCGGTCGAGGGCGTGGCCGTGATCGCGCCGCAGACCTCCGCGGCCGGGGTGCTGGCGCAGGCGGCGGCCGGGGTGCCGCTGGTCGGCGCCGGCTGCGGGCCGGCCGAGCAGGTGCCGATGGTCGCGATCGACCAGCGGGAGGGGGCCGCCATGGCCACCCGGCATCTGCTGGATCTGGGGCACCGGACTGTGCACCACGTCGCGGGGCCGGTGGGATGGCTTGACGCGTCGGGACGGGCCGAGGGCTGGCGGGCGGAGTTGGAGCGAGCCGGGCGGCCGGTGCCGCCGCCGCTGCGGGGGGACTGGAGCGCCCGGTCCGGGTACGCGGCGGGGCGCGCGCTGGCTGCCGATCCGGACGTCACTGCGATCTTCTGCGCCAACGACCATATGGCGCTCGGGCTGCTGCGGGCTTTCCATGAAGCGGGACGGCAGGTGCCCGCCGAAGTCAGCGTCGTGGGGTTCGACGACATTCCGGAGTCGTCGTATTTCACTCCGCCGCTGTCGACGGTGCGGCAGGACTTCAGCGAGCTGGGACGGCGGAGTTTGGAGCTGCTGCTCGGGCGGTTGGAGAACCCGGCGCCGCCGCCGGCGGAGCATGTGTTGATCACGCCGGATTTGATAGTGCGTGCCAGTGCGCGGCCGCCGGCCTGAGAACGACAAAGCACTCGGATGACAGGGCCGTGAGGCTCTGTTAGCGCTCACACTCCCGAGGCCGTCAGGGGCTGGCGGTCATGGGTCGTCGGCCGCCGCCGCAAACCCGCTTGTCGGATTCTGCGGCTAGGTTGGCACGATGAGCTCCGAGCCATCGATCCAAAATCCCGAGTTGGTCGTCCGAGATGAGGACTGGTACGGCCGGGACATCTCCGAGCAGTCCTTCGAGGGCTACAGCTTCCTGGATGTCGACCTCAGCGAGGTGACCACCGGGAACGGCACCGTGTTCCAGGACTGCACGTTCGCCAACGTGAAGTTCAACGCCTCGAAGCACACCGGCACGGTCTTCGCGAACTGCACCTTTCGGAAGTGCACCTTCTTCGACACCGAGTTCAGCGGCTGCAAGCTGGTCGGGAGCCTGTTCCAACTCTGCGAGTTCACCCTGCTGCGGGTACAGGGCGGCGACTGGTCGTTCTGCGGGCTGGCGAGCGCGGATCTGAAGGGCTCGCAGTTCGACGGTGTCCGGATGCGGGAGGTGGATCTGAGCGGCGCCCGGTTGGAGAAGGCGACGGTGGCGGCGTGCGATCTGTCGGGGGCTGCGTTGCAGGGTGCGAACCTGGTCGGGGCGGATCTGCGGGGAAGTGATCTGTCGAGTCTCGATCCGCTGACGGTCCTGGCGAAGGGTGCGAAGATCGACTGGGAGCAGGCGGCCGTGGTTGCCGGTGGGCTGGGGTTCAGTGTTTGTTGAGAGCTCCCCCTCCCCCACGGACCAGCGTCCTGCGCGCCGCCTGATCCGGCTCGCCGACGGGGCCGCGCGGCTGCGGATGATGGCGATCGCCGGTATCGCCACGGTGCTGATCACGCGGGCGTACCTGGCTGCGACCGGGTATCCGAAGGTCGGCGGCGGAACGATCCACATCGGGCATGTGCTGTGGGGTGGGTTGCTGATGATCGCGGCGCTGACGGTGGGATTGGTGTGGGTTGGGGAGCGGGCGCGGAACTGGACGGCGTTGCTGGGCGGGGTCGGCGTCGGGCTGTTCGTGGATGAGGTGGGGAAGTACCTGACGACGACTAATGACTACTTCTACCGGCCCGCTGCCGCGATCATCTACCTGGTGTTCGCTGCGTTGCTCGTCGTGGCGTCGCTGCTGGGGCGGGATACGAGGGTCGTCGAGCCGGGTGAGCGGGTGGCGGCCGCCGCTCAGGTGGCGGCGGACGGGCTTGTCAGCGGCCTGACTTCGGACGAGTGGGCGCGGGCTGTGCGGCTGCTGGACGGATGTGCTGCCGAGGACCGGGCGGCCATCGAGCACCTGCTGACTTCAGCGACCGTGCGAGAGCCGGGGCGGGTGGCGCGGTTCGGGGCGGGGGTGCGCTGGTTCATCGAGTGGGTCGTGCGGCTGCGGTATGCCGAAGGGGTCGTGTTCGCGCTGCTCGTGCTATCGCACGGCATCGTGGCGGTCATCTTCACGATCCAGGCGGTCACCGGGGAGCCGCACCCGAACGACGGTGGAGCGGTCGCGGCGAGCGCGGTCACCCGCGGGGTGGCTGCGGTCGTGGTGGTGGCCGCGGTGTGGCTGCGGCTGCGGTCCCGGCGGGCTGCCGCGTACCGGTTGGCCCGGGCGGCGGTGTTGCTGGATCTGCTCGTGACCGAGATCTTCAACTTCCACGACAGCCAGTTCGGGGCGGTCGCCGAGCTGCCCTGGCTGTTGGTGGCGCTGCTCTTCCTGACGAGCTGGCAGCGAAAAGCTACCGATGGGTAAGAAAGTTGCCCGCGGGCATGGACTCCTCACGCGATCGACCCTATGTTCTCAAGGCCCCGATACCCCCCATTCGGACCGATCTTGGGAGCGTTCATGCCACACCGACTCCAGCGGATCATTCGTGCGCGGGCCGGCCGGGTGCTGGCCGCGGCCGGTCTGACCGTGGTGGCCGCCGCGCCGACGGCGGCCCCGGCCAGCGCCGACAGCCTGCGCGACGTGCTCGTGGTGGGCAACAGCCAGGCGGGCACGGTCAGCGTCATCGACGGTCACACGTTCGCGAACCTGGGATCGGTCAATGTGATCCCGGATCTGGCGCAGCGCATGTTCGAGATCGACATCAACCCGATCTGGCTCGCCGGCTACCAGACGGTGAAGGCCGTCGAGGGCGGGGACCGCTTCGTCGACGACGCCACCGTGTCCCCCGACGGCCGCACGCTCTACGTCTCGCGCGGGAACCTCGACGACGTCGCCGCCTTCGACCTGGCCACGCACGCCGAGCTGTGGCACACCCGGCTCGCGGGCTTCCACGCCGACCACGCGGCCCTGTCCCCCGACGGCACCCGGTACGTGGTCTCGGCGACCACCGCGCAGGTGGCGCAGGTCATCAACACCGCTGACGGGTCGGTCGCCGGCTCGTTCCCGACCGGGACGTATCCGCACCAGAACGACTACTCCGCCGATGGCAAGTACATCTACAACTCGAGCATCGGCATCACCTCCCTGCCGAAGTCGCTGGAGTGGGCCAAGGGCTCCTTCCAGCTGACGAAGGTCGACGCGCACACGCTGCAGGTCGTCCAGACCTGGCAGTTCCCGCACGGCATCCGGCCCAACGAGATCGCGCCGGACGGGCAGACGTTCTACGCCGACTTGTCGTATCTGAACGGCTTCGTGAAGTACGACCTGAGCACATCCAAGATCCTCAACACGGTCCAGATGCCCTATGCCAGCGGCGGCGCCACGCTGAAGGCCGACGACTATCCGAAGAACTCCGCCCACCACGGACTGGCGCTCTCCGGCGACGGCTCAAAGCTCTGCGACGTCGGCACCATCGACGACTACACCGCCGTCGTCGCCACCTCGAACCTCACCACGACCGGTACCGTCACCTATCCCGCCGGGGCGCTCCCCTACTGGGGGCAGACGAGCGTCGACGGCGCCTACTGCTTCGTGACGCTCAGCAACCTCGGGCAGGTGTCAGTGGTCGACTACGCGACCGCGACCGAGGTGGCGCGGGTGCCGGTCGGCGCGTTCCCGCAGCGGGAGCGGATCTCGAAGATCGCGGCGTCGGTGGTGGCGGGTCTGAATCCGGCGGCCGGCTGACCGACGTTCAGGCGGCAGCCGGGTGACCGACGTTCAGGCGGCAGCCGGCTGACCGACGTTCAGGCGGCAGCCGGGTGGTCGCCTCCGGCGTCGCGAGCGCCGATGGTCGTCGTCACCCGGCCGGTTTCCACGTCGTAGACGTGCCCTGACACGCTCACGCCGGAGGGCAGCAGCGCAGAGGCGAGCAGCCGTTCGACGTCGGTGCGGACCGTGACGTGCGGGTCGGCCACCTCGGTGGCCGACAGGACGTCCTCGGGGACGCCGGTCGTGTCGGCCGCTTCCCGGCGGAACGCGTCGTCGGCGAGGAAGCCGGTGCCGCACTGCGTGTGGTGGATGACGGCGACTTCGAAGAGCGGACCGGGGAGCTGGAAGACGCGGCGGGCCAGGAACGCCACGTAGGCCAGGTCGTTGACGACGTCGGCGGTCACCCGGCCGCCGGCGTTGCGGATCACCGGGGCGTCGCCGAGGCGCAGGCCCAGCACGACGGCGGGATCGACGCGGTGGTCGAGGCAGGTCAGCACGATGAGCTGGGCGGTCGGCGGCGCCAGCGGGACGGGGCCGTGGTCGCGGGCGAAGGCTTCGTTGCGCGGGAGGAGGGCGGACAGGCGGGTAGCGGTCGGAGCGGGCTCGGTGGCGAGGTTGTTCGTGGGACTGGTCATGGTGGATCCGTTTCCAGTGCTCGGCTTGTTGGTGGATCGGCTTCTTCGCGGACCGGCTTGTTTGCCGTTCCGGTTGTTTGTGGACACCGTCCACTTTAACGCGCTAGGTGGACGGCGTCCACATTGTTATCCTGGGTGGGTGACCATCGCTGGAGCAGGAGAAACGGCAGAGCCCGCACCGAAGCCGGACGCCGAGCGGCGCCGCCGCCCCCGCGGCGCCGTCCGTGCGGGCCTGATCGCCGCGGGTGTGGAGCTGGCGCGCGCCGGCGGCCCGGACGCGGTGGTGCTGCGGGAGGCGACACGGCTGGTGGGCGTCGTGCCGAACGCCGCCTACCGGCACTTCGCCGACCGGGACGAGCTGCTGGCGGCGGTGTGCGCCGCGGCGATGGCCGAGCTCGGCGATCGGATGGCGGAGGGCGTCAGCCAGGTCACCGGCCCCCGCGACGATCCGAACGCGGCGTTCCTGCGGCTCGGCGCCATCGGCACCGCGTATCTGCGGTTCGCGCGCGAGGAGCCCGGTCTGTTCGCGACCGCTTACGCGGTGCCCGATGAGCACCCTTACATCCCGCCGAGCGAGGAGGAGGACGCTGGCGCGGTCGTGGACCGCAGCCCGCTGGGTCAGCTGCGGTCGGCGCTGGACGCCCTCGTCGACGCCGGGGTGCTGCGCCCCGGGGAGCGGCCCGGCGTCGAATACCCGATCTGGTCGGGGGTGCACGGTCTGGCCGTCCTGACCGGCCAGGGTCCGCTTCGTGACGTCGACGACGAAGAGCGCGCACAGCTGGAGCAGTCGCTGCTCTCGTTCATCGCCAAGGGGCTGGAGTAGCCGCGTTAATTACGATTGGCCCGTGCGCTGGGAGCTGATAGCGTTCGGGCAGCCGTGACCGACCAGAAGGAGGTGAGACCCGTGACCAACGTAACGATGCGGGTGCTCCCCCTTCGCATCACGGTGAGCGACTGATCCTGGTCCGCCGGAGCGCCTGAACCGCGAGGCACTCCCGAAAGGCGACCGGACATGGATACTTTGCATCCCGCTTCCCCAGCGCTGGACCGCACGACCGATCCAGCAACCCCCACCATCGCTGTCACCCGCGTCGCGGAACACCAGTGGCACGCTCATGAGGACGACGAGGTGGTGGGCCGTGGCCACGCCGCGCACCGGCCCGACGGCCGGCTGTTCATCAGCATCGACGCCTGGCACGAGGCGGTCTTCCACCGCCTGGCGTCGGCGATGCTGGCAGACCTGCCACGGCCGTTGTTCACAGTGGTCGACGAGGCCGACACCGAGCTGACGGCCGCGTGGCTGCTGGCGGACTTCTCCATCAGCCGCCGCGAACGCGGCTATCTGCTGCCCACCGATCCGGCGGTCACCGGACTCGGTGCCGTTCAGCCGCCGGCGGGCGTGACCATCGTCCCGGCGGGCTCAGCGGACGAACACCGGCTCATAGCGCTCGACCGCACGATCCGCGCGCAGGTCGAGGCGACGGTCGGCTGGCAGACGATGCCCGCCGAGGTCCTGCGCCGGCCCGCCGGCGTCACGGTGCTGGATCCGGCCGCATACACGGTGGCGGCCCAGGGCTCTGAGTACGTGGGGCTGCTCCGCCTGGCCACGGTGACCCGGCAGCCCCGCATCGGCCTGCTGGCCGTCCGTGCCGAACACCAGCGGCGCGGCATCGGCCGGGCGTTGTTGGCACACGTGCTGACTCAGCTCCACGACCAGGGCACGAGCAGGGCGTCCGGCACCGCGTGGGCCGAAGTGAACGAGGCGAACGCGGCCGCCACCGCCCTGTTCGAAGGAGCCGGTGCCCGGCACGCCGCCACCAACCTGGAACTGGTGCGCCGATGAGCAAGAAGAACGGCGGCATCGAGCTCGAGGGCACCGTCCTGGAATGCCTGCGCAGCGCCACCTTCACGGTCGAGCTCGCCAACGGCCACAAGGTCCACGCCCACATCAGCGGCAAGATCCGGAAGAACCACATCAAGATCCTGCCGTATGACAGGGTTCTGGTGGAGCTGAGCCCCTATGACCTGACCAGGGGACGGATCGTGTTCCGTTATCGGAGCTAGGTATATGAGGAACCGCGCCCGCAGCCGCTATGTCATGGCTGCGGGCGCGGTCTCGTATGGGGCCCTCAACCGGCCTCAGCCGGCCTTGCCCTTCACGGCGCGCGTCACCTGGTCGACGATCGAGGGTGAGACCACGTTCGGGCCGCCGAACACCGACACCGCCAGCAGCGCGGGCTGCAGCTGCTGAAGCAGCTGCACCGTCCGCGGGTCCAGAGCCGTGGCGACCGTCACCAGCTGCGCGCCGGCGTTGGCCGCATAGGCGCCGCCGGTCAGCGCGTCCGGGAAGCCCGCCCCGGTCGCCACGCCGATCCGCAGCACGCCGCCGCTCATCGCGGCCGCCGCCCGTACCAGCTTCTGGTCGGTCTCGTAGCGGTCGACGCCGACGAAGGACTGCACGTAGCCGCCCACGTTCACGCTGGCCGCGGCCGCCTGGCCGCCGACCGCCCACACCTTCGGCGCTGCCAGGGTGGACCCGGCGGCCTTGGAGCGCACGTACGCGGCGATCGCCGGGTCGAGCGTCTTGTCGTCGGTCGGCAGGATCGCCGCCGGCGTCCCGCCGACCG
>JABFWL010000579.1 GCA_013362315.1 Catenulispora sp.
CTGATCTGAAGGCTGCTGATCTGAAGGCTGCTGATCAACCCCTGAGTCGGCCCTGGACAACTCCCGGTTTCGGGGGCGACGGTTCGCATGCCTGCGCTACGGTGTGCTCCGATCGTCTTCCACAGGGGGTGGCTCATGTCCGCACGATTTCGATCGCCGGCCGCGCTCGCGGCCGTTTCGGGGGTGCTCGCGCTGGGGGTCGCGGGCTGCGCGTCAGAAGGGGTGATCGGCGCGTCCGGGGCCACGGGCGGCACGCTGAAGGCGCCCGCGTCGTCGGGGCCGACGGCACCGGCATCGACGGCGTCGACGGCAGGGTCGAGCTCGGCGCCGCCGACCTCGGCCCCGGCTTCCTCCGCCGCCGGCACAACCTCCGCAGCACCGCCCACGAGCGCACCGACATCGTCCGCCGGCTCCAACCCCGCCGATCTGACGGCGGCCCTTCAGAAGCTGAACACGCTCTGGAAGGACCCCGGCTGCAAACTCGGGCTGCACGGGTTCGGCAGCTACATGACCGCGTTCCAAACGAGCCCGGACAAGGGCGCCGCCGCGATCCCGGGAGCGATCCACGACCTGCGGGCCGGGGCCGGCGCCACGAAGCGGCCGAACGCCGCCAAGGCCATGACCGACATGGCCAAGGACCTGCAGGGCATCGCCGACGCCACCAAAGCCGGGAAGCCCGTGGACCGCGGGCCGTTGCGGAACGACTGGACCATCATGGGGAACTCCTGCGGGTGAGGTCCGGGTCCCAGGTTTTCCGGATGCACAGGTTTTCCGGATGCACAGGTCTTCCGGATGCCCAGACTTTTCGGATGCCCAAACTCTCCAGGTGCCTAGACTGACGCCCATGCGCCAGATCGTCCTCGCCACCCGCAACGCCAAGAAGATCCGCGAGCTCGAACGGATCCTGCTCGCCGCCGGCCTCACCGACGTCGGCCTCGCCGGTCCCGAGGCCTACGCGGCGCTGCCCGAGATCCCCGAGACCGGCCGCACCTTCGCCGACAACGCCCTGATCAAGGCGCGCGCGGTGGCCGCCGCCACCGGCCTGGCCGCGGTCGCCGACGACTCCGGGCTGTGCGTCGACGCCCTCAACGGCATGCCCGGCGTCCTGTCCGCCCGCTGGTCCGGCCGCTTCGGCACGCTCCCCGGCGGCCCCGACCGCGACGTGGCCAACCTGCAGCTGGTGCTGGACCAGGTCGGCGACGTCCCGGACACCGACCTCGGCGCCAACTTCACCTGCGCCGCCGCCCTGGTCTTCCCAGACGGCGCCGAGCACGTCGTCGAGGGCGTGGTGACCGGCCACCTGATCCGCGAGCCGCGCGGCGCGGGCGGCTTCGGCTACGACCCGATCTTCGTCCCGGAGGGGGACACCCGCACCACCGCCGAGATGAGCGCCGAGGAGAAGGACGCGATCAGCCACCGCGGCCGCGCCTTCCGCGCGCTGGTGCCGCTGCTGAAGGGCTGAGGCGCCGTCGCTGTGCGGCGGCCGCGTGCCGGGCCCCTGGTCAGGGCGCGGTACGCGGTCGCTGCTACTTGCCGATGGTGCAGAGGTGGTCCATCTGGTGGAGGTCGTTCCGCAGCTTGTCGGTGTCACCGTCTCCGGCGAGGATCGCCGCGTAGTCGTCATGCACGGCCTGCACCGCGGCGCGCACGTCGTTCCGGTCCGACTCCGAGACCGCCCTGGCGAGCTGGTCGAGCAGGTTCTGGAAGTCCTTGCCGACAGCCGCCTGATCCCCCTTGGCCTGATCGGCCTCGACCTGCTTGGCCTGCTCGATGACCGCCCGCTTCCCCCGCGTGCACCCCGGGTCCAGCGCCGACGTCTTCGACCCGATGGCCACCCCCACCAGCGCCGCCAACAAAGTCACGATGATCGACAGCACCAGCGCGGTGATCGCGATCCCCCGCCCCCGCGCCTTCCCCCCGGCGGTCTTGACCATCCCGATGATGCTCAGCACCAGCCCGACCACCGGCACCCAGAACAGGCACACAGCCACGATCGCCATACTGCTGGTGTCCACCGGCCGCGGCGGCGGATATCCGTACCCGTACCCATACGCGGCCGGCACCGGCTCCGGCGCCGGCCCCACCCCCGCCTGCCCCGGATACCCGAGCTGCCCCGGCAACGCCGCCTGCCCAGGAGGCCCCGGCGTGCCGTCGAACGGTATCGGCTCCTGTGGAGGAGGTGTGGACATGCGCTCCCGCCCCTGCTGTGTCACGCCCGGTCTTCGGTCGTTGACGGAGCATAGCGGGGTGGGATGTCGTGATGAGTACCGGCTGGGGGACTCGAACCCCCACGATCATAAGATCAACGGGACCTAAACCCGTCGCGACTGCCAGTTCCGCCAAGCCGGCCTGCCCAGCAGGGCTAGGCTACCAGGCGGGCCGTAATGTCCAGCGACCGTAACCTGCGTGCGATGTGGGGCTGGGCGCCGCCGGCTTCCTTGGCTCCGCCGATGCTGTTCAAGCTCGCCGCAGCCGCGGCGGCGAGCTCTCACCCGGCATGATGAACAGCGGCGCTTACGCGGCATCCAGGCCCAGGTCGCGCCGCAGCTTCGCCACGTGGCCGGTGGCCTTCACGCTGTACTGCGCCACCTCGATCGTGCCGGCGCCCTTGGCGTCCACGTCGATCACGAAGGTCGAGCGGATCACGCCGATCATCGTCTTCCCGTACAGCTTCTTCTCGCCATAGGCGCCGTACTCCTGCAGCACTTCCTTGTCCGGGTCCGACAGCAGCGGGAAGGTCAGGGCGTCGCGGTCGCGGAACTTGGCCAGCTTCTCGGGCTTGTCGGGGGACAGGCCGAGGACGGCGTAGCCCTCCTTCTGGAAGGAGGCGATGTTGTCGCGGAAGTCGCAGGCCTGCTTCGTGCAGCCGGGGGTCATCGCCGCCGGGTAGACGTAGAGGATCACCTTGCGGTCGGGGTAGTCCGCCAGGCTCACGCTCTTGCCGTGGTCGTCGGTGAGGGTGAAGGCGGGTGCGGTGTCTCCGGGGTTGAGTTTCACGACGCCCAGGCTAGCCGCGGGTGGCAACGGGCACCGCCTTGTCGGGCGCCGGCCCGTGGGTGCGGGTTCCCCCGGCGGACGGTGGGGGACCGGTGCGATAACGTCACAAGAGTGAGTTCAGGAGAGAAGCTTCCGATCCGGATGCTGCATGACCGCGTGCTGGTGCGGGAAGACCCGGAGGCCGGGGACCGGCGCTCCTCCGGGGGCATCCTCATCCCGGCGACCGCGCGGGTGGGGAACCGGTTGGCGTGGGCCGAGGTGGTGGCGATCGGGGCGAACGTGCGCACCATCCAGGTGGGGGACCGGGTCCTGTTCGATCCGGCCGACCGCGGCGAGGTCGAGGTGCGCGGCACCGATTACGTGCTACTGCGCGAGCGGGACGTGCACGCTGTCGCGGCTGAGCGGCTTGCGGAGGGCGACGGCTCCACCGGGCTTTATCTCTGAGCGATACCCCGCAATGGGTTACCCGCAGTCCGTCCGCTTCCCCTAAGGTCGTGGGCATGGTCGATGTCCCTGGAGGCGGCGCGGGTCAGGCGACAGTGACGCGCGCCCAGCAGCCCGGACAACAGCCCACCCCCGGATCCGCCGAGACTCCGGTGACCCCCACCGCCCCCGCCTCCCTGGCCGCCATGCCCGCGGCCAGCTGGTTCACCTTCGCCTTCTGGCTCGCGGCCGGCGCCATCACCGCCTACGCCCTGGTCCGCGTGGTCTCCGGCCTCGGCAGCCTGCTGTCGATCCTGCTGCTCGCCGTCTTCTTCGCCACCGCGCTGGACCCGATGGTCACCGGGCTGGTCAATCGCGGGCTGCGCCGCAGCATGGCGGTCACCGTGGTGGCGCTGGCCGTGGTCGCCGTGATCGCCGGGTTCGTGGCGGTGATCGTCCCGCCGGTGGACCATGAGGCCAACCTCCTGATCGACGCGATTCCCGGCTACCTGGACGACCTCCGCAACAAGTCCACCTACCTGGGCAGCCTGGAGAACAAATACCACCTGGTGGAGAAGGCCAAGTCCTGGATCGAGGCCAACAAGGCCGGCACCATGGACCTGAACGGCATCCTCGGCGCCGGCAAGGCGGTGTTCTCGATCCTCACCGGCACCCTGACCGCGATCGCGCTGACGCTGTACTTCGTCGCCAACATGCCGGGGATCAAGCGGTTCTCCTACCACCTGGTGCCGGTGCGCCGCCGGCCGCGGGTCGCCGAGCTCACCGACAAGATCCTGGCGCAGGTCGGCCGGTACGTCATCGGGCAGATGATCATCGCCTCCATCGGCGGGCTGTGCACCTGGGTGTGGGCGCTGGCGTGGGGCATCCCCTATCCGGCGGCGCTGGGCATCGTGGTCGCGATATGCGGTCTGGTGCCGGTGATCGGCTCCTCCATCGGCGGCGCGATCGTGACGCTGGTCGCGCTGACGGTCTCGGTGAAGGTGTCCATCGCCACCCTGGTGTACTACGTCGCCGCCCGGCTCGCCGAGGACTACCTGGTGGCGCCGCGGGTCAACCGGCGCACGGTGGACGTGCACCCGATGGTGACGATCCTGGCGGTGCTGATCGGCGGCGCGCTGTTCGGGGTGGTCGGAGCGCTGGTGGCGATCCCGGCGGCGGTGGCGATCAAGCTCGTCGCCACCGAGGTGCTGCTGCCGCGGATCGACGAGCTGTGAGACTGCTCCGTGAGCGCGCTTTGGGAGAGCGCCGCGCCGCCCGCGCCGGCGGCGGGATGTGAGTCCGGCCCCGGATACGGCATGATCTCCCCTATCGGGTGAGAGCCGCGCGCGGTTGGCGCGCCGCGCCCCCGCGGTCGGGTGGGACTACTAGTGTGGGCTGTCTAATGGGTATGTGGCATGGCCGGTAAGGCCGATCTCGTCGTCCTCGGCGCGGGCCCCGCGGGCCTGGCCGCCGCCTGGCGCGCGGCGCGCCGGGGGCTGTCGGTGGACGTGCTCGAACGCGCCGAGACCGTGGGCGGGATGGCGGCCTCGTTCGACGTCGCCGGATTCCGGGTGGATCTGGGCAGCCACCGGCTGAACCCGGACCTGCCGGAGCACATCGTCGCCGATCTCAGGGCCCTGATGGGGACGGATCTGCAGACCCGCTACCGCAACGGCCGGCTGCTGATCGGCGACCGCTGGGTGACCTACCCGTTCAAGCCGCGGGAGCTGGCCAAGTCGATGCCGGCGGTGCCGATGGCGCGGGCCGCCTTCGACGCGCTGGCCACCACCTGGCGCGGCAAGAAGCAGACGGCCGCGGCGGAGAACTACGCCGAGCTCATGCGCGCCGGTTTCGGTCCCACCATGTACAAGCAGGTGTACGAGCCGTACGCGGCCAAGCTGTGGGGCATCTCCGGCGACGAGATCGACATCGACCAGGCGCGCCGCAAGGCCGGTTCGCAGAACATGTGGGGCGCCCTGGTCCGCAGCGTCCGCAATTCGATCGCCAGCGAATCGCTCGCCTACCTGTATCCGCGCCGCGGCTTCGGCCAGCTCTGCGAAACGCTCGCGGACGCCGCGATCCAGGCCGGCGCCCGCATCCGCCTCGGCGCCGCCGCCGAGCACCTGACGGTGGACGCCGACGGCGTGAACGTGCAGTTGGCCCGCTCGGAGTTCCACAGCGCGGCGGCCGAGCGCGGCGGCTGGTCCGGCGAGCAGCACTGGGCCGACGGGGGCACCGCCATCCGGGCCGGGCACGTGTTCTCCACCATCCCGGTGCCGCTGCTGGCCCGGCTCACCTCGCCGGGCGCGCCGTACGAGGCGGTGGAGGCCAGCGGCCAGCTGCGCTTCCGGGCCATCCTCCTGGTGTACGCGGTCCACCAGGGCGGCCGCTGGACCGAGAGCGACGTGCACTACATCCCGGACGGCGAGACCCCGGTCACCCGCATCTCCGAACCGGCCAACCACCGCTTCTCCCCGGACGACCCGACCGAGCGCACCGTGCTGTGCTTCGAAATCCCCTGCGACATAGGGGACGATCTGTGGGCCGCGGACGAGGACCAGCTGGCCAACCTGGTCCGCCAGACGGTCCGCCGGCTGGGCCTGCCCCAACTGCGGTTGGAATGGGTCCAGGTCAAACGGATGCGCCAGGTCTACCCGATCTATCACCGCGGCTATCGCGAGGCGCTGGCGGACCTCGAGAACTGGGTGGAGTCGCTGCCGCATGTGACCACGTTCGGGCGCCTCGGCCTGTTCACGCCGGACAACACCCATCACGCGCTGATGATGGGCTATGAGGCCGCCGACGCTCTGGGCAGCGGGCAGTGGGACGAGCGCATGTGGCGACAGGCCCGGGACCGGTTCGCTCAGCACGTGGTCGAGAGCTGACCCGAGGCGTGCCGACCGGCGATTGTGACGCGTCTCACAATGCGTCGGTGTCACAACGCGTTGTGAGGCATCAGACGGGCTCCACCTCGGCTTAGTGTCAGTGGCTCCCTCTAACCTGGGACTCAATCTAAGAAATGAGTCTCAGCCTGAGGGGGCCTACGAGGCATGACGAACACTGAGAATCCGGGCATACCCAGCCCGGACCAAGCTTCCGGGGATATAGCGACCCCCGATCCCAAGCGGTGGCTGGCCCTGGCGGTCATCCTGTCGGCGGCCTTCATGGACCTGCTGGACGTGACGATCGTCAACGTCGCGATCCCGTCGATCCAGAGCCAGATGAAGGCCGGCTACTCGGCGATCCAGTGGATCACCGCCGGCTACGCGCTGGCGTTCGCGGTGGTGCTGATCACCGGCGGCCGGCTCGGCGACATCTACGGCCGCAAGCGGCTGTTCATGATCGGCATGACCGGGTTCACCATCGCCTCGGCGCTGTGCGGGTTCGCCGCGACGCCGGGCATGCTGATCGGCGCGCGGGTGTTCCAGGGCGGCATGGCGGCGCTGATGGTGCCGCAGGTCATGGCGATCATCCACGTCACCTTCCCGGCCAACGAGCGCGGCAAGGTGATGGGCATGTTCGGCGGGATCGTCGGGTCGGCCGCGGTCGCCGGGCCCATCCTCGGCGGCCTGCTGGTGCAGTGGAACCTGCTCGGCCTGCACTGGCGGCCGATCTTCCTGGTGAACCTGCCGGTGGGCGTCTTCGGGCTCTTCATCGCCTTCCGGGTGATCACCGAGTCGCGCGCGCCGCACGCCACCAAGCTGGACCTGCCCGGCGTCGGGCTGTCCGTGGTCGGGCTGTTCATGCTGGTGTTCCCGCTGATGCAGGGCCGGGACCTGGACTGGCCGGTGTGGGGCTGGGTCATGATGGCCGCGGCGGTGCCGGTGCTGGCGCTGTTCGTGCTCTACGAGCACCGCAAGGGCCGGCGTGAGGATTCGCCGCTGGTGGAGCTGAGCCTGTTCACGTTCCGCTCCTTCGCCTCGGGCATCGTCACGAACCTGACCTTCGCCACCACGCTCGGCGTGTTCTTCCTGGTGTGGGCGCTGTACATGCAGCTGGGCCTGGGGTGGACGCCGCTGCACGCCGGCCTGACCGGCATCCCGTTCTCGATCGGCGTCTCGGCCGCGGCGGGCATGTCGGTGCAGTTCCTGGTGCCGAAGTTCGGCCGCAAGGTGGTGCAGTTCGGGGTGCTGCTGATGGGCGGCGGCATGGTGCTCTACATCGAGATGGCCAAGCAGCTGGACCTGTCGTTCGCCTCCTGGCAGATGGCGCTGCCGCTGCTGGTCACCGGCGTGGGCATGGGCCTGGTGGTGGCCCCGATCTTCGACCTGATCCTGACCGACGTGCCGCTGCGGGACGCCGGTTCCGCCTCGGGGCTGCTGAACACCAGCCAGCAGTTGGGGCAGGCGTTCGGTATAGCGCTGACCGCGCTGGTCTTCTTCAACCTGATGGGCACGCACGCCACCAAGGCCGTGGACGACATGAAGCCGGACGTCACCAAGGCGCTGGTGGCGGCCGGGGTGCCGGCGGCGCGGACGGACCAGGTGTTCGCCGGGTTCAAGCAGTGCACCGTGGACCACGCCAAGGAGAAGGACCCGAGCGACACGCCCGCATCGTGCCGGCCGCAGCCGGGTCAGGACCCGAAGATAGGCGCGGTGCTTCAGGCACAGGGTGCCAAGGCCGCGCAGCACACGATGGTCGGCGGGTTCGAGACGACGCTGTGGTTCGTGGCCGGGGGTCAGTTCCTTGTCTTCCTGCTGATGTTCTTCCTGCCGAAGAACGTGCGCGCCAAGGACGCCGAGGGTGGTTCGGCCGGCGAGGACTCGGAGTCCCCCGAGGACGTCGCACCAGTGTTCGCTCACTGACAAACACCAGCTCAAGCGGTATATACGGCCCCGGTGAACATCCCGATTTCCCGGAATGTTCACCGGGGCTTCTTGTGGATCGGCAAGACTTCCACCCATGGCGCGACAGTTCCGCCCGGAGCGGGTCGAGTACGACGTTCTCACCGCGCATCCTGATCCCCGCGAGGCCGCCGCCGGGATCACCCGGTGGGCCACCGCGGCGGTCGACGCGGTCAAGCCCGAGCCGCTGGCGGGGGTGGTGGCCCTGCAGCAGTACGCGTTGTCGGTGGTGCCGCGGCTGCGGGATTTCGCCGAGCACGTCGTCGATCCGCGGGGCGACGCGAACTCGCCGAGCCTGCGGTACGGGGCGTATCACAGCGTGCGGGCGATGATCCGGGAAGCTAGCGGGCACGCCCTGGCGGAGGTGCACGCCGACGGGCGCGTGCTGCTGCCCGGGGAGTTGGACGCCGATCTGCGGGGGCGGCTCAACGGGCTGGTGAACGTCGGGCTGCCGATGGTCACCCGAGCGGTGGATCAGGGCTCTTATGAGAGCGCCCTGGAGTCGCTGGTGAAGGCGCGCGCCACGTTGAACGCGATGCTGCAGGCGGTGCTGAACATGGCGGTCTCGGGGCCGGAGCCGGTGTCGCGGGAGAAGCTGGCGGCGGCGTTGCGGGTGGCGCCGGGGGATCTCGACAGTTGGTATGCGGGGCGGGTTTCGTAGCTGGCTGGCATGCGGGGCGGGTTTCGTAGCTTGCGCGGGAACTAGCCGGTGCTCCACAGTAGTGTCGGTGAAAGGCTGCTACATCTTGTAGTAGCGGTGGGGGGGCTCGGAGTGCTGCGGCTTTGCCGTACGTTCACCTTCTGTTTCCCTGCATCGCCCCGCGTCGCGCGTATCCTCCGCGCGTCGCCCGCATTTCCATTTTCGGAGGGGAAACCGCCTTGTCCGGCCTCAACTATTTCGAAGCCTGCACCATCGGGCTGCTGCAAGGCGTCACAGAGCTGTTCCCGATCTCCAGCCTGGGCCACTCGATCCTGGTGCCGGCGCTGATCGGCGGCACGTGGAAGACCGACCTGGACATGACCGCGAAGGACTCGCCGTATCTGGCGTTCCTGGTGCTCGCGCACGTCGCGACCGCGCTGGCGCTGGTGGCGTTCTTCTGGCGGGACTGGGTGCGGATCATCGGGGCGTTGTTCTCCTCGATCAGGGACCGCAGGGTGGAGACGCCGGACCAGCAGCTGGCCTGGCTGCTGATCATCGGGACGATTCCGGTCGGGCTGATCGGGCTGGCGCTGGACAAGGCGCTGCGGACGCACTTGGGCAAGCCGCAGCCGGCTGCGGCGTTCCTGCTGCTCAACGGATTCGTGATCTTCGCGGCGAACTACATGCTGAAGAGCACTGGCAAGGGCCGGCATGCCGCTGATGAGGAGTCTTCGGCGCCGCAGCGTGGAGAGTCGCCGGACGTCGCCGCGGACCGGCGGCTGGCGCGGCTGGGGTGGAAGTCGGCGGCGGGGATCGGCGGGGCGCAGGCGTTCGCACTGCTGCCGGGCATCAGCCGGTCCGGGATCACGATGGTCGCCGGGCTGGCCCGGGGGTTGCGGACGGAGGACGCGGCCCGGTTCGCATTCCTGCTCGCCACGCCGGTGATCCTGGCCGCCGGGCTGTTCAAGGCGCCGGAGCTGGCCAAGCCGGCGAATCACGGGATTCTGGGGCCGGCGATCGCGGGGTCGGTGTTGGCGGGGATCGCGGCGTATGTGTCGGTGAAGTTTTTGACGCGGTACTTCGAGAACCGGGATTTGAAGCCGTTCGGCGTGTATTGCATTCTTGCCGGGGCGTTTTGCTTGGTTTGGTTCACCGTGCACAAGTGACACGGCTCAGCGGTATTCCACAAGGCGCGGTCGGATGCCCAGCACAGTGGCGCCGATGATGAGCAGGGCCAGGAGGTAGGGCAGCCAGGTCCAGACTCCGATGCCGTCGCGGGCGGCGGGCATCGCGGTGCTGAAGTGGTCCTGGTTGAGCTGGATGAGTTTGTCGAGCGAGTCGTTGTAGATCGCGAAGGCGTGGTCTGAGGTGCCCACTCCGTCGGCGTCGGTGTCGGAGTCGACGGCGGCGCGCAGGTCCCAGTCGGTGGCCAGGGACAGGTGGCGGAGCGCGGCGTCCTGGCTGGTGTAGGCGACGTAGTCGTGGAAGGCCGTGAAGGCGAGGTCGGCTTCGCCGGTGAAGGTGAGGTTCTGGAACTCCTGGCCGAAGTCGCTGTGCGCGGTCAGGCCGGAATCGGTCAGGTCGGCCGCGAGGAAATCCTGGCCGTTCGGCCGGTCTTGCCTGGATTCGACGGCCCATCGCTTGGCCAGGAAGCGGTCGTCCATGTCGTTCATGGAGTTGTCGTAACCGGTCGCGCTGGTGGCCGGGCCCGCGCTCGCCAGTTGCTGCGATGCGGCCACGTAGGAGGATTCGAAGCGGGACTGCAAGGCGGGGTTGTCGTGGACCAGCAGCCAGCGGCTCTCGTCGGCGTTGGCGCCGGAGCCGAGGGCCTTGGCCTGGCTCAGGGCGATCACCGAGTTGAAGGCGTCGGACTTGGCGATCTGGAACTGATGGCCGGCGGCGGCGGTGGCCGCCGCGCCGCCGATCGTGAAGGCCAGTGCGGCCAGGGTCGCGGCGGCCAGGCCGGGGCTGAGGGTCCGGTGGAAGCGCCGGGTGGTGAAGACCTGCAGCGCTACGAGGGCGCCGAGGATGGCCAGACCGAACAGGACGAGGGCGGTCGTCACGAAATCCAGGGAGTCCGCGGCGGCGGCTGAGGAGTCGTCGATGGCGGCGGCGCTGACCTGTTCGAGGTCGTTCGCGGCCTTGACCAGCCCGCCTTGGTCGTCCGCGCCGAACAGGATGTCGTGGCATGCCAGGTAGTCCTCGATGATCGCCTGGGGCGCCTTGCCGGCCACGGTTCCGCCGTCACGCTCGTCGTCGGCGAGCGTGCGGACGGCCCGGGCCTGATACCGCCCGTAGGCGTCGGTCAGGGCGTGCAGCCGGTCCAGGGCCTGGCGGTCGCCCGCCAGAGCGGTGGTCGCGGCCTCCAGGTCGCCGTCGGCGGTGCTGCGATCCCGGTCATACAGCTGCTCGCTTTTGGCGCGCGGCACCTTGACGTCGGTGTCGTCGTTCGCCAGCAGGGCGTTGAGCAACTGGGCGTCCATGTCCTGCAGCTGGAAGACGAAGTCCTCGGTGGCCTTCACGCTCGGCCCGTCAGTGGCGCCGACGGTGGCGATCTTCGCGCGGGCGCTTCCGGCGAATCCCGATACGCAGACGGCGGCGATGAGGCTCAGCACCCCGATGGCGGTGGCCGCCGCGCGCAGCAGGTTCGGAGTGGTCGCCGTCGGCGCCTGGGGGAGGTGGATGAAAGGATCACTGGAGATGGTTGGTACTGAGGCTGCCCGGTGTTTGGGCGCCTGAGTGAGAGTCCCCGACACGCTCCGAACATAAGTCCGGACGATATGTGCCGGGAGTGTGTTGCCGGTGTTGCAAACACGATGCAAACACCGGCTCAGGTGCCGCCGCGGACACTCCGGAGCCGGTTCGCGTTTGCCGCTGCGGGCGCCGCCGGAGGATGATCGTGCGGTTGTGCTGTTCTAGTGGGCTGGTCCATGGACGATGAGAGGTCGCGGGTGTCACCTCAGCAGGACGGTTCGGCGCACGTCAAGGAGCGCGAGATCGCGGTCGAGCAGGCCGCGGTGGACGCCGCCTACGCCCGGCTGGCGCAGATGCGCGAGCAGGCCGCGCGCCGGGTGAAGGACAGCTACCGGGTGTCACAGGGCGGGACCTACGCGGCGCTGGTGGACCGCGACGTGCAGGTGATGGAGGCCGCGATCTGGGAGCGGTCGCTGGAGAACGCCTACAACGAGCTGGTCTTCGGCCGCCTGGACCTCAAGCCCGAAACGCCCGGCGATGACTTGGAGACTTACCGCATCGGCCGACTCGGAGTGCGCACCGAGGATCTCGAGCCGTTGGTCGTGGACTGGCGCGCGCCGGCCGCCGCCGCCTTCTATCAGGCCGCGCCGGAGGACCCGAAGGGCGTGGTGCGCCGGCGCGTGCTGCACTGCCGCGGGGACCGGGTGCTCGACGTCGAGGACGACCTGCTGGACCCGGACAGCGCCCCGGAGGGGCTGCCCGTGGTCGGCGACGGCGCGTTCATCGCCGCGCTGTCCCGCACCCGCACCGGCCGGATGCGCGACATCGTCGCCACCATCCAGCGCGAGCAGGACCTGGTGATCCGCGCACCCGCCGACATCAGCGTGGTGGTGACCGGCGGCCCCGGCACCGGTAAGACCGCGGTGGCGCTGCACCGGGTGGCGTGGCTGATGTTCCAGCACCGGCGGCGCTTCGGGTCGCGCGGGGTGCTGGTGGTCGGGCCGAACCGGCGCTTCACCGAGTACATCGAGCGGGTCCTGCCGTCCCTCGGCGAGGGCGGCGCCGCGCTGCGCTCCCTGGGCGACGTGGTGCACGGCGTCGAGGCCGGGCGGCACGAGGACCCGGCGCGGGCCAAGCTCAAGGGCTCGCCGCGGATGGTGCGGGTGCTGCGCAAGGCCGCGAACGACGCGCCCTGGGGCGCGCCGAAGGACGTGCGGCTGGTGTATCAGGGCACGTTCTTCACCCTGGAGGCGGCGCAGCTGTCCGCGCTGCGGGAGCGGATGCTGCGCGGCAGCCGACGGCCCAACGCGGTGCGCGCCGACGTCATCCGGTCGCTGCAGGAGGCGGCGTGGACCGCCTACCAGGACGCCAAGCGCGCCGCCGGCGACGCCTCGCCCTATGACGAGTACCCGGACCTGTTCGAGGACGACAAGCGGACGTTCATCAGCGAGCTGCGCTCGCAGCGGCCGTTCGCCGACTTCGTGGCGGCCTGGTGGCCGCAGCGCACGCCGCTGGAGGTGCTGCGCTCGCTCGGCGACCCGGCGTACCTGGCCGACGTCTCGCGCGGGGTGCTCAGCGCCGCCGACGCCCGGCTGCTGGCCGAGTCCTGGCAAGCGGTGACCGAGGCCGGCGGCAACCTGTCCTACTCCGACGTGGCGCTGCTCGACGAGCTGGACTCGCTGCTCGGCGAGGGGCCGCGCAGCACGCGCGCGGTGGCCGCCGCCAACCCGTACGTCGTCGACGGCGTCAACATGCTCACCGGCGAGGAGGTCGACGACGGCTCCGACCCCGAGTCCGGGGGCTTCCGCGAGCTGTCGACGTTCGGCGACCGGGCGGCGCAGCGCGGCGGGTACATCGACGAGCCGGACCCGGACGAGTTCGGCCACATCGTCGTCGACGAGGCGCAGGACCTCTCGCCGATGCAGTGGCGGATGCTGGCCCGCCGCGGCCGGCACGCCACCTGGACCGTGGTCGCCGACGAGGCGCAGAGCTCGTGGGAGGACCTGGAGGAGGCCCGGCGCTCGATGGAGCTGGCGCTGGGTACCTCGCGGGAGCGGCGCCGGTTCGAGCTGACCACCAACTACCGCAACCCGGTGGAGATCGCCGACTACGCCGCCACGCTGTTGCACCGGTTCCTGCCGCAGGCGCCGCTGCCGCGCGCCGTCCGCTCCACCGGCCGCCTGCCGGAGTTTTTGACGAGCACAGACGCCGCCCTGTCTGCCACAGTGGAACAGGCCGCCACGCGGCTCGCCGGCGACGTCGAAGGCACCGTCGGCGTGATCATCCCGATGACCAGGCTGGGAGCGTTCTCGCTCGGCGCGGTGCCGGAGCGGGTGCAGGTGCTGGGCGCCCTGGAGTCCAAGGGCCTGGAGTTCGACGCCGTGGTGCTGGTCGACCCGGACCGGATCGCCGCGGAGTCGCCGATGGGTCCGCGCACGCACTACGTGACGGCGACGCGGGCGACGCAGGCGCTGGTGACGGTCGCGGTGGCGTGAGGGTTCCGGCCGGTTCGTGGAACCGCCGGCGGGTGGTCGCGCGTCCTCGGTAGGGGGAACAGGGCGGGGTCTGATCGGGCGCGGCGACGGCGGGCACGGCCGGGTGCGGCAGAGTAGCTAGGGGAGCACGAGAACGATGAGCGGCGAGACGTCCGGCATAGCCGAGGTACCGAAGCATTCACCGGACACCCCGCCGGACGGGGCGGGGCTCCCCGGCGGGATCGCGCCGGTCAGCGTGGCGCGGCGGCGCACGCGGCGCATCCTGATGGTGCTGTCCGGGATGCTGGTGCTGGTCATCGGCAGCACCGTGGCCTACGCCGGCTACTGGTACTACCGGATCAACCACAACATCAAGGGCGCCCCGCTGCACGGCGCGGTGGTGCCGCCGGAGCAGCTGGCCTCCGGCGGCGTCATCCAGCCCACCCCGGACGCCTACGGCAACCTGCCGGTCAACATCCTGCTGATCGGGACCGACGCCCGGCTGCCGGGCAAGGACGCCGAGCTCGGCGGGTTCGTCGACACCTCCGGCCGCGCCGACGTGGAGATGCTGGTCCACGTCTCGGCCGACCGCGGCAACGCCACCGTGATCTCGCTGCCCCGGGACCTGATGGTGCCGATCCCGGAGTGCGTGGACGCCAAGGGCAACCACTACGGCGCGCAGGGCCTGGCGATGATCAACTCGGCGCTGGCCGCCGGCCCCGGCTGCCAGGTCGACACCGTGGAGACCTTCACCCGGGTGAAGATCGACCACTTCATGATGGTCGACTTCTCCGGCGTGGTGGACCTCACCAACGCCGTCGGCGGCGTGGACGTCTGCGTCACCAAGGCCGTGCACGATCCGGACTCGCACCTGGACCTGCCGGCCGGCACCTCGCAGGTGAAGGGCGCGCAGGCGCTGGCCTTCCTGCGCACCCGCGAGGGCTTCGCCGACGGCTCGGACCTGTACCGGACCCAGGCGCAGCACCAGTACCTGGGCTCGCTGATCCGCAAGATGAAGGACCAGGCGACGCTGGACGACCCGCTCCAGGCCACCCACCTGATGGACATCGCCTCCAAGGCGCTGACCGTCGACGACCCGATAGCCAGCGTCAACAAGCTGCTGGACCTCTCGAACACCCTCAAGAAGGTGCCGACCGACAACATCACCTTCCTGACGCTGCCCACGGTGCCCTACCCGCCGGACAACAACCGGGTCTCGCCGGACCAGCCGCTGGACGACCAGATCTTCTCCCTGGTGGCGCACGACCGCTCGGTCACGGCCCCCTCCAGCGCCGGCGCCACCACTCCCGCGGCCGCCACCGGCAGCACCCAGCCCGGTGCTCCCAGCCCCACCGGATCGCCGAGCGTGAATCCGGCGTCGGTGACGGAGCAGATCCTGGTGGAGAACGGCACCACCGCCGACGGCCGCTCCAAGCAGCTGGCCCAGACCCTGCGCGCCGACGGCTTCAAGAACGCGACCGGCGTCGGCTACTCCAGCAGCGACGTCCCCACCACCGAGGTCTTCTACAGCGACGCCACGTACCAGGCCGCGGCGCAGGCGGTGGCCTCCGCGCTGCAGCTGCCGGCCGGCTCGGTACGGCCCGGCGGCGACGGCGGCGCGCCGGTCGTGCTGCGGGTCGGCGCGGACTTCGCCAGCGGCGACGTCTTCAACCCCGCCGCGCCCTCGTCGGCGCCGTCGGCACTGCCTTCGGAGGCGGCGTCGAGTGCGGACGCGGAGAGCGCCGGAAACAAGACCCTGTGCATCACCGCGGCACACTGACGCGCTGACGGCTCCGCGGTAGGGGCTCGGAGCTCCGAGACCTTACCGCCGGAAGAAGTCCCGCACGTTCACCAGCAACAGCAGCAGGGCCGCCAGGCCCATCGTGACCAGGAAGGCGTCGCGGGCGTGGCGCGCCGCCCACTCCAGGACGGCGATCACGATGCCGCCGCCGACCAGGATCACCGCCACGCTCACCGCGGTGGTCATCAGCCGGCGGCGGGCCAGCGCCTCCAGCGCCGAGAACACCACCAGGATGGCCAGCAGCGCCGGGATCTTCTTGCGGTCCTCGGGCAGCAGCAGAACCGTCACCACCGCCAGGAACAGCAGCGGGACGCTGATCGCCGCCCAGATCTGGAGCAGCATGCCGTGGTGCCTGCGGTCGCCGGGATCGTAGGGCTTGTGCGAGCGCGTCACGTGCGCCTGCGGGTCCTGGCGGGGCAGGCCGCCGCGCTCCAGCACGTGCTGGTGCACCGCGCGCTCCTCGGCCAGCGCGGTGCGCTCCCGGATCAGGCTGGTCACGGAGTTCTCCGCGACCCGGGCCTCGCCCAGCCGCTCCGCCGCGGCCCGCGCGGTCTGCGTCTCGGTGCGCAGCGACAGCACCTGAGCGTGGCGGTCGCGTGCGCCCTGCTGCAGTTGCGCGGTCTGCTCGTCCGCCTCGGCGATGCGGTCGTCGAGCTCGGCGATCCGGGCCTTCAGGCTGCGCTCCAGGCCGCCGTCGTCCGGCGCCACCTTGTGCAGCCCGGCCCAGCCCAGAGGGTCGGCCCAGGAGAAGCGGACCGTGCCGTCGCGCTCGTAGCGCGGCCCGGCCGGCGCGCGCTCGCCCCCGGCCCAGTCGCGGGTGTCGACGCCCCACAGCCCGCGGAAGCCGCGTACCCACGGGGTGTCGTCGTCGATCAGCACCGGCTCCCACTCGCGGTCCTGCCCCGGCCCCACGCGCAGGCCGTCGCCGCGCGCGTAGTCGATGAACGGGATGCCGAACCCGTGGTCGTCGGTGCGGGCCTGGCGGCGCAGGATCTCCACGGCCCGCTTCCACCAGCGCGCCACCGTGCCCAGGAACCGCGGGTTGACCGTGACCAGGTAGTCCCCGGCCAGGAACGCCCCGGAGTGCGACCCGGCGCCGGCGAACACCACAGGATGCGCGCCGTCGACCACCGTCAGCTCCGGATCGTCCCACCGCCGCCTCAGGTCGTCGCCGGTGTAGTCGTGCGAGGAGAACGCCACCCACCGCGGCGAGACTGTGCCGGCGCCGGGGTCCTCGGCCAGGTAGACCGTCACCATCTCCCAGTCGGCCTCGTGGTCGTTGACCCCGCCGAAGGTCGAGCGCCAGTCGTTGGCGGCGTAGAAGTACCAGTACTGCAGCACGACGTAGCCGCCGCGCCGCACGACGCGGCCGTAATACGGGCAGGCGTGCGCTCCGCCGCCGGCGTGGTACTGCTCGGCGGCCTTGGTCATCACGCCGCCGGGCACCGTCCCCCGGATCAGCAGGCTCAAGCGCAGCAACACGTCGATCAGCCGCGCCACGAAGCCGACCGCCGCCAGCCGGCCGGTCCGCCGGATCCCCGTCGGATGCGTCTTGCGCCACCGCCGTACTTCGCGGCCGGAGGCGGGCTTGGAGACGTAGCGCAGGAACAGCTGCCGATCGGAATGGGCGTCGGCGGCGGTCAACAACGCCGCCAGGTTCAGCTGCGGAGCCGGTATCAGCTCCGACGGCTTCTCCCCGTCCCGCTGCCTGTCGAGCCACAGCCCGCACGTCGCTATGTAGCGCTCGACGTCTGTGGGCAGAAAGTACTCGCCCTTGGTGTAGGCGAGGATCGGCTCATGCGCTCGCAGCAGCGCGAGATCGTCCGCCGGACCGGCGGTGGCGGGAGAATCGACGGCAGCCATCACCTCGACGATATTCCGCCATGATCCGCCGTGCTTGCCGGTCCGGTCCGATCGAGCCGAGATCGCGCCGCATTCGAGTCAAGATCGGCCGCACTGAGCCGCCGAGCCGCACCGGACAGTGGGTTCGGCGACACCACCGCGGCCGCCGAACCCACCAGCTCACCCGTCACCACCGCCCGGTCGCTCAGGCAGCTCCTATCAGCTTTATCGCCAGCCGCCGGGCAGTCCGCCCGACCGTGCTGACCAGGGAGCCGCCCGCTTCCGTCCGCTCAGCCATGGCACACCACCAGCCGCGCTCAGGCCGCGGCCAGGACCCGGCGGCCGCCGCGCTGCGCGTGCTGCGCCGCCCGCTGCCCG
>JABFWL010000040.1 GCA_013362315.1 Catenulispora sp.
GCCCACCTGCTCACCGTCGCCGACCTACCGCCTGGCTTCACCGTCGACGCCGACAACACCGACACGCAAGGCCACATCAGCTCCACGGACGCGCACTGCGGACCCCTGGTCGATCTGATGAACAGCGACGGCAAGGCGCCAGGCGCGGTGGCCAACGCCGACGCCTCCTTCACCAAGTCCGAGCTGGGGCCGAACATCGCCACCGGCCTGGCGAGCTTCCCCTCGGTCCCGGCCGCGCAGTCGCTGCTGGACACCGTGACCGCGGCGATGAAGAGCTGCGCCGCCCTCACCGAGACCGACAAGGACGGCAGCAGCTACGACTTCGGCGTCGCCCCGCTGACGTTCCCGCCGACGGGCGACGCCGGCGGCGCCATCAGGATGTCGGCCGACATCGGCGGGTATCCGGCGCAGGTCGACATCGTCCTGGCGCGGGTCGGCAGCACGCTGCTGTACGTCGCGAACACCGGGCTCGGCGGGACGGACACCGGGCTGACCGAGGAGGTCGCGGCGCGGGCGGTGGCCAAGGTGCGGTGACCGCGGTGCGGTGACCGCGGTGCGGTGGCCAAGGTGCGGTGACCGCGGTCGCCACCTGCCACCTCAGCCTCAGCCCCAGACCAAACCTCAGACCCAGCCTCAGACGCCCTGGACCTGCAGCACGTCCGGCGCGGAAACCGGTTCGGGCGCCTCGTCCACTCCGAACCGCCGATGCACACCGCGCAGCGCCCGAGGCGCCCACCACGCGGCCTCGCCCAGCAGCGCCAGCACGGCCGGCACCAGCAGCATGCGGACCAGCGTGGCATCGATCAGCACCGCGAGCGTCAGCCCCAGCCCGAACTCCAGGATCGGTGCCGCGCCACCGGTCATGAAGCAGGCGAAGACGATGACCAGCAGCGCGGCCGCACAGGTCACCACGCGCCCGGTGTGCCGGATGCCCGTCACCACCGCACCGCGCGCGTCCTCGCCGCCGTGCACCCGAGCCTCGCGGATGCGCCCCAGGATGAAGATCTCGTAGTCCATCGACAGCCCGAAGGCGACGGCGATCATCAGCGGCGGCACCGTCACGTCCAGCGAGCCCAGCCCGCCCTTGACGCCCGACCCGAAGACGCCGGCCGCGTGTCCCTGCTGGAACACCCACACCACCGCACCGAGCGCGGCGCCGATGCTCAGCAGGTTCGTGAGCACCGCCTTCAGCGGGATCAGCAGCGAGCCGGTGAACAGGAACAAGAGCACGAACACCGACACCAGCACCGCCGCCGCCGCGTACGGCAGCCGATCGACCAGCATCTGCCGGAAGTCCACCAGGTGCGCGCTGCTCCCGGTGACGAAGGCTCGCTGGTGCTCGCCCCGGATGGTCTTCACCAATCCCGTCGCGACCGCGCCGTCGTTGGTTCCGGACGGCGTCAGCCGCACCACCGCGCTGCCGTCCGGGAACGTCTTCTGCGACGAGTCCACGACGCCCGGCAGCGCTCGCAGGTGCGCCAGGTAGTCCGGCCGCGCCGCACCCTGCTCCACCAGCACCGTGATGCTGTCGGCGTTGCTGTGCCCCGGGAAGTGCGCCAGCGCCAGGTCGTACACCTGCCGCGGCTCGGAGCCGGCCGGCAGCTCCCGGGCATCCCCCGGAGACAGCGACAGCGCCCGGGCCGGCAGTGCCACGACCGCCAGCACGGTCCCGATCACCAGCAGCACCGGCACGGGGCGCCGCACCACGCCGGCGGCGACGCGCCCGAACCAGCGGCCCTGCGACCGCCGCGCGGAGGCCGGCTTGACGCGGTGCCCGTACTTCGCGAGCAGAGCCGGCAGCAGCGTCACGGCGGCCAGCATGTCGACGGCCACCACGGCGCACGACGCCAGCCCCATACTGCGCAGGAACGGCGCCGGGTACACCACGATCCCGGCCAGGCTCACCGCGACCGTCAGCCCGGAGAAGAACACCGTGCGGCCGGCCCTGCCCACCGTGGCGCGCACGCAGTCGGCGACGGCGGCGCGGTCCGCACGGCCCCCCGCGGCCGCACGTTCCTGCTTGAACCGCGTCACGATCAGCAGCGCGTAGTCGACGCCGAGGCCGAGCCCCAGCATCGTCGTGATCTGCACCGAGTACACCGACAGGTCGGTCACGAAGCTGAAGGCGAACAGCACCAGCAGCGTCGAGGCCACCCCGCACAGCGCCAGCAGCAGCGGCAGCGCGGCGGCCAGCAGCCCGCCGAAGACGACGATCAGCAGGACCAGCACGATCGGCAGCGAGATCAGCTCGGCGCGGGAGGCGTCGGACTGCGCGGTCTGGTTCAGCGCGTCGTCGAGCAGCGGCCCGCCGCCGACGCGGACCTGGTAGTCAGGCGTCCCGAGGGCGCGCAGCCGGGACTCGGCGGCCGTCAGCGCATTGTTCTCGTCGTGGTCGGACAGGCCGGCCGCGAAGGTCACCGAGACCGCGACCGCCTGTCCGTCGCCGGTCATCCCCGGCGTCGTGTAGGGATCCGGCACCTGCGCCACCCCGGGTATCGCGCGCAGGTCGGCGACCGCGCCGGTGATCCGCTCGCGCAGCCCGGCGTCGCCGGCGACGGCCCGGCCGGCCGGCCCGGCTCCGTGATCGCGGGCCGTCACCATCGCGGCGATGGTGTCCGACCCCGGATCCAGCTTGTCCACGCGGTCCGCGGTCAGCCGGGACTCGCTGCCGGGCACCGACGCCCCCAGCCCCCCGAGCTTGCCGAAGACCGCGCCGCCGACCCCGAGGCCGACCGCGAACACCACGAGCCAGACCGCGATGACGGTTCGCGGGCGGCGGATGGCGAGTTCTGCAGCGTGTCTCAACATGCCCCCCACGGTGCGGCACGACACCGGGTCCTGAGATCCCCCGGGGGAGGGGAACGCCTCCCTCATTCGGGAGAGCGAGTCATCCGTCCGAGGAGGGAGTCACCAGGGCGCTCTCGTAGGCGAAGATCACGGCGTGCACACGGTCCCGCAGGCCGAGCTTCATCAGGATGTTGCTGACATGGGTCTTCACGGTGTGCTCTGAGACCACGAGCTGCGCGGCGATCTCGGCGTTGGACGCCCCCCGCGCGATCAGCACCAGCGTCTCGCGCTCGCGCGGGGTGAGCACGTCCAGCCGCGCCGACGGCGCCGCCCCGGACCCGCCGCGCGCCGGCCGCCGCGCCGTGACGTCGGCGATCAGCCGCCGGGTCACCGACGGCGCCAGCAGCGCCTCCCCGGCGGCCACCACCCGCACCGCGTGCACCAGGTCGTCGCGCCGTACGTCCTTCAGCAGGAAGCCGGAGGCGCCGGCGTAGAGGGCGTCGTACACGTACTCGTCCAGGTCGAACGTGGTCAGCATCAGGATCCTGGCGCCGCCGGCGGCGGTCACCAGCCGCGCCGCCTCGATGCCGTCCAGCACCGGCATCCGCACGTCGAGCAGCAGCACGTCCGGCGCCAGGGCGCGCGCCAGCTCCACCGCCTCGGCGCCGTTCCCGGCCTCCCCGACGACCTCGATGTCCGGCTGCGCCTCCAGGATCATCGCGAAGCCGCTGCGCACCAGCTCCTGGTCGTCCGCCACCACCACGCGAATCGCCACGACCGCTTTCTATCAGCCGGGCGCGACATCCGTCTGCCTTGTCCGCCGCTCCGACGCGCGAACCGCCTCCTCGCCGCGCTCGCACGGTATGTGAGCGGTCAGTGCGAAACCGCCGCGCCCCGGCGGAGAACTCCAGCTGAGCCGGCCGCCGACCGGCGCCAGCCGCTCGCGCAGGCCGTCCAGACCGTGTCCGCCGTGCCCGCCGGGTCCGCCGCCGAGGTCCTGGGCCGCGCCCCGGCCGTCGTCGGCCACCGTGATCTCCAGCGCCTGCGGCGACCAGGCCAGTACCACGTCGGCCCGCGAGGCCCGGGCGTGCTTCAGGGTGTTCGTCAGCGCCTCCTGCACCAGCCGATACGCGGCGGTCTCAGCACCCGGCGACAGCCGGCCCGGCGTCCCGGAGACGGTGACCTCCACCCGCAGCCCGGCTTTGCGCACCTGCCGGACCAGCTCGTCGAGCCCGGCCAGCGTGGGCACCGGTTCCCGGCCGCTCGCCTCCTGCTGCAGAACCCCGAGCAGCCCCCGCAGCTGCGTCATCGCGTCCCGGCCGGCCGCCGAGATCGCGTCGAACGCCGCCTCGGCGCGCTCCGGCTTGCTGCGCACCAGCAGCGGCCCAGCTTCGGCCTGCACCACCATCAGCGCCACCGCGTGCCCCACCACGTCGTGCATGTCCCGGGCGATCCGGGCCCGCTCGGCGCGCGCGGCCCGCTCCGCCAGCACCGTTGCGGAGTCCCGCTCGGCCTGGGTGAGCAGGCCCAGGAAGATGGAGGTGAGGCTGAGCGCGAAGGTGACGAAGAAGTCCTCGGGGTGCCCGATCTGCTTGTGCAGCACCTCGGCCAGCACGTTCCCGGTCATGAACAGGCCGATCATCACCGCGCGCGTGCGCCCGCGCATCGAGGACCCGATCGTGAACTGCGAGGCCAGCACCGCGTACGGGAACGGCTGGGCCGGGTGCACGATCGTGGTGACCAGCAGAGTCAGGCAGCCGACGGTGCACGCCGACAGGACCGGATACGTGTCCCGCCACAGCAGCGGCAGGATCGCCGCGGACTCCAGCGCGAAGCGCAACGGTCCGAACGGGAGCACCCCGGGCAGCAGGTAACCCCCGGTGTTCAGACACAGGATGATCAGCGTGGCCAGTACGTCCGCGCGCTGGGGCGGGCGCAGGCGGAATCCACGGATCTGTACTTGAATTCCACCCCGGGACACTCGACTTCGACCCCGGGACGCGACCGGCATCCGCACACGCTAGATCATGCTCCACCGGGAGTAGCCCCACCTCCCTCTTCAGGGGGATCCTAGTGGCACGATCCTGAGGTACAGTCGAGATATGTCGCGAGTCAGTTGGGGAGTCACGCAGATGACGCAGGGTGGGGCCTTCGAACCCGAGATGCGCGCCGGCGACGCCGACCGCGAACGCCTGGTCGAGCAGTTGCGCGAGCAACATGCCGCGGGGCGCCTGACGCTGGATGAGTTCGAGGAGCGCATGACCAAGGCGTACTCCGCGAAGACCTACGGCGAGCTGCGCACGCTCACCCGCGACCTGCCGATCGACCTCGCACAGCTGAACCTGCAGCAGGCCCAGCAGCGCACCGCGCCGGGCCGCCCGATCGAGGTCCGGCGGGACGCCGCGGGGCGGATGCAGATCAACATCGACAACCAGGCCATCCAGGACCGGATCAACCAGCAGCTGGCCCGGCACAACGAGCGGCACCGGGACCGCATGGAGCGGGTGCACGAGCGGCACCAG
>JABFWL010000332.1 GCA_013362315.1 Catenulispora sp.
GGGCGGTGCTGGCCGCCGGGGCCGGGGCCGCCGCGCTGGCCGCCGGGGTGGCGACCGCCTTCGGGCGGGCCGGAGGACGCCGGGTAGGCTCGCGGGGAAGCGAACCCCAGAAGGTTCCTCAGCAAGACCATCAGTAAGAACCTGAGCAAGACCCTCAGTAACAGGACAGGCAGGACGCCCCCGCGATGACTACCCTGACCTCCGGCGCGATCACCCGATACCGCGTGATGGCGCTGTTCACCGGCACCATGCTGCTGCTGCTCACCTTCGTGGTCATCCCGCTGCAGCTGTGGGCGCACAACAAGACGCTTGAGAAGCCGGTGAGCATCGTCCACGGCTACGGGTACATGGTGTACCTGATCGTGGCTCTCGACCTGTGCCTGCGGGCGCGCTACAAGCCGGTGCGGACGATCCTGATCATGCTGGTCGGGGTGGTGCCGTTCCTGGCGTTCTACTACGAGCGGATCGTGGTGCGGGACACCCAGAAGCTGCTGGCCGAGGCGCAGGAGCGGGCTGCCGCTAAGAAGGCGAGGCAGGCGGCGAAGGTCGCGGCGAAGGCTACGGAGTCGAAGCCGGAGCCGGCGCGGGCGGAGTGAGTTCGCCCTCCTCGTCCGTCTGGTCTGCGCTGTCCTCCTGCTCGTCCCCCTCCTCCTCGCTGTCCTCCTCGTCGTCCTCGGGGTCGGCCGGGTTCGCCAGTCGTCGCACGTAGCTCGCGAACCACCACAGGCCGACGATCCCGAACAGCCACCACTGCAGGGTGTAGCCGAGGTTGAGGACGTACCAGGACGACTTGTTCGGCGGCACCGGCGCTGGGACGGGAGTGAGCCGGGCGGCGCCGGTATCGGCCGGCGTCGTGCTCAGGGCGTTGACGTAGGCCAGGTCCAACGACTGGTAGGGCCAGGTGTTCAGCAGCGTGGCGACGTCCACGGTCGCGATCCGGTGCGCCGGGTCCTTCGCCGCCTCGTCCTGGGCGCGAGTGGAGGCGCTGTCGGCCGGTTCGGCGGCGGCGAGCCAACCGGTGACCGTGACCGGCCCGGCGGGTACTTGCGGCGGCGTCACCGGGTCCGCTGTCCAGCCGCGGCTGACGACCACAGCAGTGTTGTCTGCAGCCTTCAATGGCGCGATGACCAGGTATCCGGTGCGGCCGTCCGGCAGCTTCCGGTCCGGAACCAGCAGCTGGTGCGCCCCGTCCAGGACCCCGGTGACGGTGACCGCGTGCCCGAGGGCGCCGCCGCCGGCCGGGGCGCCGTTCTTGAGCAGCCCCGCGAGCGGGACGGCGGTGCCGCGTTCGGCCAGCTGCTGCGCGCTGAGCTTGTGCGTGCGGTGCGCGCGCGAGAACTGCCACGACCCCAGGGCGACGAAGGCCGCGGTGAGCGCGATCAGGGCCATGATCGCCGCGAGCCAGGCCGGGCGCAGCAGGAAGCGGTACTTCATCGCACACCAGCTTCCCACGCCTGTGAGCGCGGTAAGAATCGGGGCACAGCCGGGCATGGAATCGCAGCGTGTACTCCGTAGGGCGTCACGGAGGGAATACTCTGAGTACGACAGAGCGTGTCTCGATCGGTGTCTCACGACGGCGCACCACACGACGCGCGACCGCGTCCGTCCTGCACAATGAACTGGGCTTTCGAACCGGGCGAGGAGGTGACGTGCACGGGCAGGAACCGCGGCCACCGGTCTCCGCACGTGGCCGCACCCGGGGCCGGGACGACGACGCCCGCATCGTGGAGCGGCTGCAGCGCTCGCTGCTGCCGTCGATCCTGGAGGTCAAGGGACTGACCACGGCCGCCGAGTACGTGCCGGCCGCCCGGCACCACAACGTCGGCGGCGACTGGTACGACGTGTTCGAGCCCGCGCCGGGCACCGTCGCCTGGGTGATCGGCGACGTGGCCGGCCACGGCTTCGGCGAGGCGGTGGTGATGGCGCAGCTGCGCAACGCGCTGCGGGCCTACGCGCTGCACACGGCCGACCCGGCCGAGATCCTGTACCGGCTGGACCGCTTCGTCAGCGCCTACCTGCCGAACGAGACCACGGCCACGGCGTGCGTCCTGGTGCTGGACCGCTCCAGTGGAACGGTCCGGTACAGCGTGGCGGGCCATCCGCCGCCGTTGGTGGTGGTAGCCGACCAGGACGGACGACTAGTCGCGCAGTGGCTGGATCAGGGCAAGGGGCTGCCGCTGGGCGTGCGGGAGACCGACCCGCGACCGGTCGGGGAGTTCGTGCTGGTCCCCGGGGACACGCTGGTCCTCTATACAGACGGCCTGATCGAGAAGCCCGGCGCCGACATCGACGAGGGGATGGAGCGGCTGCGGGTGGCGGCGCAGCTGATGTGCACCGAGACGCCGGAGACGGTGTGCCGGCATTTGATGAGGTTGCCGGGAGACGAGTATGCGGGGGACGACAGGGCGTTGTTGGTCAGCCGGATAAGTTGAGAGCCATGTTCACCACGCGTCCGGTCGATCTGGACTTTCTGGAATCCGCGCCGCTGCGCCTGTCCTTTGCCGGCACCCTGCTGGCGCCCCCGCAGTCCGTGTTCGACGCCGTGGCACGAGACGTCGCCGCGCTGCCCCGCTGGTACGGCGCGGTGACCGCGGCCGGCTACGGCGGCCCGGAGCCGCACGGCGTGGGCGCGAAGCGGCGGGTGAAGCTGGTCGGCGGCGTGGCGTTCCACGAGGAGGTCATCGCCTGGGACGCGCCGTACCGGTACGCCTATCGGATAGAACGCACGAACGTTCCCGGCATCCGCGCCATGGCCGAGCGGTGGGCGGTGCTGGAGACGTCGAAGGGTACTCGGTTGGTGTGGACGATCGCCCTCGACGCCACGGCGGCGACCGCGGCGCTGGCCCGGTCGATGGCGCCGGGCATGGGGTTGGCGACGCGGCGGGCGTTGGCGAGATTGGATCGGCGGTTGGCGGGTTAGCAGACCCCACCGCCGCGCGCCCGAGGGCGGCCTGGCACCATGTTGGGTGCCATGACTCCCGTCGCCCGCACCGCCGAGCCGCCGACCCTGCGCGAAGCGCGCGCCGGGGTCTTCGCGGGGGTGTGCGTGCTGGTGGGCGCGGTGGGACATGATGCGTTCTCGCCGAGTTCCATCCCGATGTGGGCGCTGGTCGTCGGCGGCCTTGCGGTGTTCCTGGCCGCGCAGCTGTTCACTCAGCGTGAGCGAGGGCTGCCGACGATTCTGGTGCTGATGGGCGTGATGCAGTTCGGACTGCACCATCTGTTCGTCTTCGCGCAGAAGCTGGCTGCCGATGCGACGCCGATGGCGATGGCGGCCGGAGCTCCTGCGCGAGGCGCCTGGTGGTGCGGTCATGACGAGCCCAGCGGGGTCACCCAGTCGATGCTGCACGTCGCCGGGATGCCGCCGACGCAGCACACGATGACGGCCGGGATGTACCTGGCGCATGCCGCCGCCGCGTTGACCGCCGCCTGGTGGTTGCGGCGGGGCGAGGCGGCCGTGTGGTCGGTGGGGCGGGCCTTGGCGCTGGCGCTGGTCGCGCCGCTGGTACTGCTCGCCGCGCTGGTGTCGGAGGTGTGGACGCCTGCGCGCTGGGTGGCCGCGGTCGGGTACGGGGTGCCGGACCGTCTGGGTCCGGGCCGGCTTCTGCGCTTCGCCTTGGCGCGGCGCGGGCCGCCGGTGGCTGTCGCCGCAGCTGTCTGACACGCACCGGCCGGGGACGGGATTCCATCTCGCTCTGCCCTGCGTGCGGACCGATGCGGGCACTGACCGTCATCGACCGCTCACGCGCGCCGCGCGTGACTTCACCCTGGAATGAATATGACCACGCAGTTGATTTCCGGCTCGCGCCGCACCGCAGTCCTGCTCTCCACCGCCGCAGTCTCGCTCGTCGCCGCTGCCGCGGTGGCGTCGGCGCATGTCACGGTGAACCCGAACACGGCGCAGCAGGGCTCCTACACCAAGGTCTCCTTCCGCGTGCCGAACGAGGAGAAGGACCAGTCCACGACCACGCTCGAGGTCGATCTGCCGGCCGACCACCCGCTGGCGTCCGTGGCGGTGCGGCCGGTGCCCGGGTGGACCGCGACCACCACCACCAGCACGCTGGCCACCCCGATCAAGACCGATGACGGCGACGTCACCCAGGCGGTCACCAAGATCGTCTGGACCGGCGGGAAGATCGACCCGGGCCAGTTCCAGGAGTTCGACGTCTCGCTCGGCCCGCTGCCGAAGGACACCGACCAGCTGGTGTTCAAGGCGCTGCAGACGTACTCCGACGGCAACGTGGTGCGGTGGATCGACACCCCGCCGGCCGGGCAGGAGGCCGACCATCCGGCGCCGGTGCTGCACCTGACCGCGCCCGGGGCGAGTGCGGCGGGATCCGCGCCGTCGCCTTCGGCGACGCCGTCGGTGGCGTTGTCAGCGTCGGACGCCAAGTCCTCCTCGAGCGACGGCGCCGCGCGCGCCCTCGGCATCGCCGGTCTCGGTGTCGGCGTGCTGGGCTTCGCCACGGCGGTCGTGGCTCTGCGCCGCAAGCGCGCCGGCGCCGGCCCGAACAACAGCGATTCCTGATAGTCCCGAAAGAAAGAAGAACCATGATGCTGCGGTCCACCCGGATCGCGCGCCTCGTCCCGGCGGCTGCGGCCGCCGGGGCGCTGGCCGTGCTCACCGCGTCCTGCGCCAGCCCGTCCCAGGAGGTCGCCACGACCTCGAACATCGCCCAGTCGCAGTCCAGGTACAAGGGGACCGAGCTGGGCATCCCCACGCCGATCCCGCCGGTGACGCTGACCGATGTCGACGGCAAGCCCTACGACCTGAAGGCGAACTCCGCCGGCAAGGTGACCCTGGTCTACTTCGGCTACACGCACTGCCCGGACGAGTGTCCGACCGCGATGGCCGACCTGGCCGCGGCGCTGCGCCTGACCCCGGCCGACAAGCGGGCGAAGGTGCAGGTGGTGTTCGTGACCACCGATCCGGAGCGGGACACCGGGCCGGTGATCAAGGACTGGCTGGCGCACTTCGACGCCGGCTTCGTCGGCCTGACCGGCACGGTGCAGCAGGTGGACGACGCCGCGAAGCTGGCCGCCACGCCGGTCGAGCCGCCGAAGAAGAACGCCGACGGCTCGGTCGAGGTCGACCACGGCACCCAGATCAACGCGTTCGGCACGGACGGGGTGGCGCGCGTGGTGTGGCTCGCCGGCGTCACCCCGAAGGACATGGCCCACGACATCGCGCTGCTGACATGAGGGCGGCGCTGAGGGTCGGCGCGGTCGCCGGGCCCGCGGCGGTGCTCGCCGCC
>JABFWL010000487.1 GCA_013362315.1 Catenulispora sp.
GCGGTGGAGCGCGCCTGCCGCGCCGCCGCCAACGACGTGCCGCAGGCCCACGTGCTGGGCCGCCGCGCCGCCGAGCTGTGCGCCGAAGCCGCCGCGGCCAGCCCCGGCGATCCGGTGCCGTACCTGGGCCGGCTGGCCCTGGCGGCCGGCTTCGACGAGCGCGTCGAGGGCCCGGAATCCTGCCCGGTGCCAGGTCCCTGGCACGCCTTCCGGGACCTGTGGCGGGTCGACCCGGCCAACCGGGAGGGCTGCCACCGGATGCTCGCCGCGGTCGGCACCGCGGCCGGCCCGAGCCCGGCCGCGGCCCAGCTGTTCGCCGCCAGCATCGTCGGCAGCGTGGGCTTGTCCGGTCTGTCGCCCCTGCAGCTGCTGCCGCTGTACGCGCTGGTCATCGCCTACGAGTACCGCAAGGCGCAGCGCGACGCCCTGGCCCACCTGATGTGGAGCACTGACGCCGCCCGCACCGAGATGGCCCGCGGCTGGAACTGGTTCACCAGCACCAGCAAGGACGACTGGCTGGTGGTGGACCTCTCGCACCTGGCACACGCCCTGGTCGCCGGCGGCCGCTCGGACCTGGCCGCCGACGTCTTCCAGGCGCTCGGCCCGTACGGCGCCACCAAACCGTGGGCGTCGGTGTCCTCGACGGGGGACGCCGTGGAGGAGTTCACGCGGGCGCGCACCACGGCGCTGTCCGCGGGCGCCCGGCGCCGGGAGCCGCCCGGGCCGCCGCGCGCCGTCCCGTAGACCGCCGGTCCCCCGGCGGGGCAGAGTACTGATCATTCCGGCTTTCCGAGCCCGTCCCGGGTTGTCCCCTTCCCGTTTTCCGGGCGGTTTCCGAAGTCCTCGACAGTTCCAGCAGGTCCAACCGGTTCCCGCAGATCCCAGCATTTTCCGGCAGTTCCCCAGTAGTCTCCAGTAGTCCCAGCAGTACCCCGCAGTTCTGAGTTGTTCCGCACGACCGGCACCACCCGTCCCACACACCAGGTGGCCCACCCCCCGGGCCTGAAGGGAACATGAACGACGCCATGTCGACGACTCAAAGCTCTACCAATTCGGCCTGGAGCGACAACGACAGCGCCGACGCCGAGCAGCTGCGCGCTATCGGCTACGAACCGGTGCTGTCCCGCCGGATGTCCGGCTTCGGCAACTTCGCCATCAGCTTCTCCATCATCAGCATCCTGTCCGGCTGCATGACCCTGTTCGGGTTCGGCATGGGCACCGGCGGTCCGGCGGTGATGGTCTGGGGCTGGATCGGCGTCACCTGCGCGGTGCTGCTCATCGGGCTGAGCCTGGCCGAGGTCACCAGCGTCTACCCGACCTCCGGGGCGCTGTTCTTCATGGCCCACCGCCTCGGCGGCAAGGGCTGGGGCTGGGTCACCGGCTGGCTGAACATGCTGGGCCTGTTCGGCGTCATCGCCGGCATCGACTACGGCGCCGCGGAGTTCATCGGCGCCTTCACCGGCATGGCCTTCGGCTGGACCCCGGACAAGTACGGGCTGATAGCCCTGTTCGCCGGCGTGCTGCTGCTGCACGGCATCCTGAACAGCTTCGGCGTCCGGGTGCTCGACCTGTTCAACCGGGTCAGCGTGTGGTGGCACCTGGCCGGTGTGGTGTTCATCGTCGCGGTGCTGTTCCTGGTCCCCGCGCACCACCAGAGCGCCTCGTTCGTGTTCTCGCACTACGTCAACAGCACCGGCTTCAAGAGCGCGATCTACGTCAGCGCCATCGGCCTGCTGCTCACCGGCTACACCCTGACCGGCTACGACGCCTCGGCCCACATGTCCGAGGAGACCTCCCAGGCCTCCACGCTGGCCCCCAAGGGCATCGTCCGCTCCATCTGGGTCTCCGGCGTCGCCGGCCTGATCCTGATCGTCGCCTTCCTGTTCGCGATCCAGGGCGGTCCGGACAACTACGCCGTCGAGGCGGCCGGCTCCGGCTACGGCGGCAACGTCACCGCGCCCACCCTGATCATGATCGACTCGCTCGGCCAGCACTGGGCCGAGGTGCTGACCCTGGTCATCATCGTCGCCCAGCTGTGCTGCGGCCTGGCCGCCGTCGGCTCCGCCGCTCGCATGGTCTTCGCCTTCTCCCGGGACGGCGCCCTGCCGGGCTCGACGACCTGGCGCAAGGTCAACCGCTCGGCGGTCCCGACCAACGCCATGTGGCTGGTGGTCGGCGTGGCCTTCGTCCTGGCCCTGCCCTCGCTGTGGACCTACCAGGCCTACAGCGCCGTGACCGCCATTGCCTCCATCGGCCTGGCCCCGGCCTACGCCATCCCCGGCTTCCTCCGTGCGCGCCAAGGCAAGAACTTCAAGAAGGGCGCCTGGAACCTCGGCAAGTGGGGGCCGCTCGTCGGCTACGCGGCCGCGGTGTGGGTGGTGATCGAGATGGTGCTGTTCTCGCTCCCGCAGACTGCTCCGGGCACTACGGTCCTGACCTTCAACTACGCCCCGGTCGCCCTAGTGGCGGGCATGCTCCTGTCCGGCATCTGGTGGCTGGCCCGCGGCCGCGCCTCCTACGCGCCGCCGGCCGGCGCCGTCGAGGCCGAGCAGTTCGCCGACCTGGACGTGATCTGAGCTTGTTCTTGAACCCTGCTTGTTCTTGAATCCTGCTTGTTCTTGAATCCTCAGGTCGGGTTCGCCTGACCGAAGCTGCAAACGGCGCGCTCCGGGCAAACCCCCGGGGCGCGCCGATTCCATTGGCGCGGCCGGCTGACCGGCTGATGCGGTTGTGCCTTGTGGTCGGTGGTTTCAGAAAGTCCGTCTGGTGATGAGATCGGCGATGGCGCGCAGGTCGCGTACCGCGGCCTGGTTGATTCCCGGCGCCTTCGCCAGGTGCGCGTGCGCCCTCGCCACCCGCGCCGTCGCCTCGGCCGCGGCCCACGTCCGCCCCCCGGCGCGTTCCACGGCGTCGGCCGCGCGCCGGAGTTCGAGCTCTGTGAAGTTCCGCTCCAGCGCGTATAACTCCGCCAGCTCCTCCGATGCCGCAGTGCCCGCCGATAACGCCGCCACCACGGGCAGCGACTTCTTCCGCGCTGTCAGGTCCGATCCCACGGGCTTCCCGGTCGTCACCGGATCGCCCCAGATCCCCAGTAGATCGTCGGTCAGCTGGAAGGCGATCCCGATCTCTCGCCCGAACTCCTCCAATGCCGCCGCTGCCGCCGGGGCCGCCCGCACCGCCGAGGCCCCGAGCGCGCATGCGCAGCCCAACAGCGCTGCGGTCTTCTTCCCGGCCATCGCCAGGCACTCGTCCAGGGTGACGTCGTCGCGCTGCTCGAAGGCGCAGTCGTCGTACTGCCCGTCGCATATCTCGATGACGCACTCCGCCAGCCGCCCCGCCAGCTCGCCGGCGACCAGCCGCAGCGCGAGCGCGAGCATCGCGTCCCCGGCCAGGATCGCGTTCTCGGCGCCGAAGACGGTCCAGGCGGTCGGCCGGTGCCGCCGGGTGCGGTCGCGGTCGATGAGGTCGTCGTGCAGGAGCGTGAAGTTGTGCGCCAGTTCGACCGCGGCCGCCGCGGAGAGCACCGCACGGCCGGCGGTGCCAGGCCCGGCCACCGCCTTGGCCGCGGCCAGCACCAGCCCCGGCCGCAGCAGTTTCCCGCCCCCGCTCCGGCCTGCACCTGCGGTTCCGCCGTCGTCTCCGTTTCTAGCTCCGGGTACGCCGCGTCCGGCTTTCCGTCCGCCCGCCACAGAGCTGTCCGTCGCAGAGCTGTCCGTCGCAGAGCTGTCCGCCGCAGAGCCGTCCGCCTCCACCCACCCCAGGTGGTAGGCGCCGATGAGCTGCATCCGGCCCGGCAACGTCTGCACGGCCGTCCGCATCACCGGCTCCACCACCCCGCGCGCCCGCTCCAGAACCTCCCGCGCGACGTCCGCCGAATCCGGCTCCCTGTCAGAATCCGTATAATCCGCCACCCCCGACGGCTCAGCCACGGGGCCGCGCGATCTCGACGTTCTCCAGCACGCCCAACGCGTCCGGCACCAGCACCGCCGCCGAATAGTAGGCACTGACCAGATAGTTCGTGATCGCCTTGTCGTCCACGCCCATGAACCGCACCGACAGCCCCGGCTGGTACTCGTCCGGGATCCCGGTCTGGTGCAGCCCGATCACCCCCTGATCCTCCTGGCCGACCCGCATCGCCAGAATCGACGTCGTGTGCCCGTCGGCGACCGCGATCTTCGGGCACGGCAGCAGCGGCACCCCGCGCCAGGACGGCACGTGGCTGCCCAGCAGCTCCACCGTCGGCGGGTAGATCCCGCGCTTCGTGCACTCCCGGCCGAAGGCGGCGATCGCCGTCGGATGCGCCAGCAGGTAGTTCGTGTCCCGGCGCAGCGAAAGCAGCTCGTCCAGATCGTCCGGGGTCGGCGGACCGGAGTGGGTGTGCAGCCGCTGGTCGAAGTCGGCGTTGTGCAGCAGGCCGAAGCTGCGGTTGTTGACCAGCTCGTCCTCCTGCCGCTCGCGCAGCGCCTCGATGGTGAGCCGCAGCTGCTCCTCCATCTGGCTCATCGGCTTGTTGTAGAGGTCTGCCACCCTGGTGTGGACCCGCAGCACGGTCTGCGCGACCGAGAGCTCGTACTCGCGCGGCTTGAGCTCGTAGTCGGCGAACGTGCCCGGCAGCACCGCCTCGCCCTCGTGCCCGGCGGCCAGCTCGATCTCCGCCTCGCCGTGCTGGTTCTGCGCCTTGGACTTTGTCTGCCGGTGCGCCGCGAGGTGCCGCCGCAGCTCCTCCGAGCCGTCGATCAGGGACCTGACGTCCGCGGCCCGCACCGACAACGCGATCAGCGGCGTGGCGGCCCGCGCGGTGGTCTTCCACTTGGGCGCGTGCCCGTTGCTGTGCCCGTTCCGCCGACCGTTCCCGCGCCCGTTCCCTGTTCCGGTCCCGAGGTGGAAGACCTCGTCGCCGAGGTGGTCGCCATCGGCCAGGTGCCCGGTGACCGCATGGTCGCCGTACTTGCCCCGCGTGGACAGATCGACCTTGCCGTGCGCGATCACCCACAGCGCGTCCACCGGACTCCCGGCTTCGGCGAGCGCTTCCCCGACCCGGAACTCCCGCAGCGTGAACCGCGACGCCAGCTCCGCCAGCCACGCCTCGTCGCCGAACCCCCGCAGCGGGGGCAGCTCGGCCAGCGTCGGCGCCACCACCGTCACGTCGTCGTCCCCGGCCTGCGCGAACGCCACCCGGCCGCGCCCGACGGTGTGGCTCAGCCGCCGGTTCACCCGGTAGGCGCCGCCGTCGGCCTGCACCCACGGCAGCACCCGCAGCAGCCACCGCGAGGTGATGCCCTGCATCTGCGGCGGCGTCTTGGTGGTGGTGGCCAGGTTCCGCGCCGCCGCGGTGTCCAGGCTGAGCTGGCCGCCCTCGGCCCCGGTGCTCTCCGGCGCCGGCGCCTGCTGCTCGACCGTCATCGTTCCCCCTCCAGGCAATGTCTTTGAAGTTCCATCGTCGAGGCGGCAGCGGAGACGGTCTATTACCGCAAAGGGTGACGGAAAGCGGACATGTCCCGGTGGCGGAGGACTAGGACATGTGACATAGTACTGGCGTGAGCCGAGACGTGGTGGTCATCGGGGCCGGCATGGTCGGCGCCGCCTGCGCGTATTACCTCGCGCGTGCCGGCCTCTCGGTGACCGTCGTGGATCGCGGCTCGGTGTCCGGCGGGACGTCCGGAGCCGGTGAAGGCAACCTGCTGCTGTCGGATAAAGAACGCGGTCCGGAGCTGGATCTGGCCCTGCGATCTCACCAGTTGTGGCGAGATCTGAACGACGAAGGTCTGGGACCGGACTTCGAATACGAGGCCAAGGGCGGCCTGGTCGTCGCCTTCGCCGAGACTGACTTCGCGGCGTTGCAGACCTTCGCCGCCACCCAGCGCGACGCCGGTGTGGTCACCGAGGAAGTCACCGCCGACCGGCTGTCAGAGTTCGAACCACACCTCGCTCCGGGCCTGGCCGGAGGCTTCTGGTATCCGCAGGACGCGCAGGTGATGCCGGCGCTGGCCGCCGCGCGGCTGTTGCGAGCCTCGGGTGCCGAGGTGCGCCTCGGAACCGCCGTGACCGGACTCCAGTTCTCCGACGGCACCGTGCGCGGCGTGCGGACGACGCTCGGCGAGATCCCGGCGCAACACGTGGTCAACGCCGCCGGCCTGTGGTCGGGCGAGATCGCCGAGCTGGCCGGTTCCACCCTGCCGACGCAGCCGCGCCGCGGCTTCGTGCTGGTGACCGAGCCGCTGCCGCCGCTGATCCGGCACAAGGTCTATTCGGCCGCGTACGTGTCCGACGTTTCGAGCTCCGACGCGGCGCTGCAATCCTCCGCGGTGGTCGAGGGCACGCCGTCGGGTCCGGTGCTGATCGGGGCGAGCCGCGAGCGCGTCGGGCTGGACCGGACGCCGTCCTACGACGCCCTGGGGCGCTTGGCGGCCCAGGCCGCCGAGTTGTTCCCGTTCTTGGAGCGGGTCGACGTCCAGCGGTACTACTGCGGGTTCCGGCCGTACCTGCCGGACCACCTCCCGGCGATCGGCCCGGACCCGCGGCTCTCAGGGTTCTTTCACGCCAGCGGCCACGAGGGCGCCGGGATCGGCCTGGCGCCGGCGACCGGCGAGCTGATCGCGGCGCTGGTGGCGGGGGAGAAGACCGCGGTCGACGCCGAGCCGTTCAATCCCGCACGGTTCGCATCGCCCCAGCCGCAGGAGGAGCAGCGGTGAGCGTGCAGTTCACCTTCGACGGCCGGCCGCTGACCGCCGAGTCCGGCCAGACGGTCGGCGCGGCGCTGCTCGCCGCCGGCGTGCAATCGTGGCGCACGACCCGCTTCGGCGGCCGTCCGCGCGGGCTGTTCTGCGGTATCGGCGTGTGCTTCGACTGCTTGGTGACCGTGAACGGGGAGCCGAACGTGCGGGCCTGCCTGACGCCGATCGCCGACGGCGACGCCGTGACCACGCAGGCCGGTGACGGCCGTGGCTGAACAGACGGGACCGGCCGCAAAAGCGGCGGCGACTGCCGCCACACCGGCCACGCCGGCCGGGAAGCCGGAACAGCCATACGACGTCGCGGTCATCGGCGCCGGACCGGCGGGCATGGCCGCCGCGGCCACCGCTGCCGAACAGGGCCTGCGCGTCGCGTTGATCGACAGCGGCCGCCAGCTCGGCGGCCAGTACTTCCGCCACCCGGCGCCGGGCCTGAACGCGCCGTGGATTGCGCACCTGCACCACGGCTGGTCCCGATTCGAGCGGCTGGCCACCCGGGTCGAGACGTCCCATCGCATAGCGGTGCTGTTCGAGCGCCAGGTGTGGGCGATCGAGCCTGGATTCAACGTCCTCACAGACCGCGGGCCGATCGCCGCCCGCAACGTCATTCTCGCCACCGGTTCTTACGAGCGAGTGGTGCCGTTCCCGGGCTGGGATCTGCCAGGAGTCTTCACAGCCGGCGGCGCGCAAGCGCTTCTGAAGGGCAACCTGGTGCTGCCTGGACGCCGCGTGGTCGTGGCCGGTACCGGACCGCTGCTGCTGCCGGTCGCCGCCGGGCTTTCCGTGGCCGGGGCCAACGTCCTCGGCCTGTTCGAGGCCAACCGGGTTCGTGGATACGCCAAGCACCCGGTGCCTTTGCTGAAGAACCCTGCCAAGTTTCTAGAGGGCGTCGACTTCGCGCGGCAGCTCCTCCGCGCTCGCGTGCCGCTTCGCAGCGGACGCATGGTCGTCGAAGCTCAGGGGACAGACAACCTCGAAGCGGTGGTGATCGCGCACTCCGATGGCAGCAACCGCCGCCGCATCGAATGCGACGCCCTCGCCATCGGCTACGGTCTCGCTCCGCAGATCGATCTGGGACTCACCCTCGGCTGTGAGAACAAGCTGCTCAGCGACGGCACCGTGGCGCTGCGCGTGGACCGGAGCCAGCGCACCAGCATCCGCGGCTGCTACGCGGTCGGCGAAACGGCGGGTATCGCAGGCGTCGAATGCTCCCTCGTCGAGGGGGAAATCGCCGGCCTCGCCGTCGCCGGTGCTTCACCAGGCGGCCCGTTGACTCCTCGCCGCGACCGACTCCGCGGCTTCGCCGACGTCCTGCGCACCCAACACCCCGTCCCCGCGGCCTGGCGCGACCACCTCACGCCGGACACCCTCATCTGCCGGTGCGAAGAAGTCCCGGCGCGCGCCGTCGCCGAAGCCGTCGAAGATCTCGGCGCCACCGACGCCCGCACCGTCAAGCTCCTGACTCGCGCCGGCATGGGCTGGTGTCAGGGCCGCGTCTGCGGTTATGCCGTCGCCTGCCTGGCCCGCCGCGATCCCGCCGAACCAGCCTCCGCCGCCGATCTCCTCGCCGCCGCCAAGCGCCCCCTGGCGCGTCCCGTCCGCCTCAGCGTCCTGACTGAACTCGACCAAAGGAACAAGTAGCACATGTCTCGCATGTCCTGGCGCGGCGTCGTCGTCGCCACCGCCCTCCCGTTCCGCGAGGACTTTTCCGTGGACCTCGACGCGTACGCGGACAATCTTCACGCCCTGATCGACGGCGGATGCGACGGCGTGTGCCCGAACGGTTCGCTCGGCGAGTACCAGACCCTCACCGACGCCGAGCGGGCCGCGGTGGTGCGGACCGCGGTGGAGACGGTGGGCGGCGACCGGGTGCTGGCCGGGGTCGCCGCCTACGGCTCGCTGGAGTCGCGGCGGTGGGCCGAGCAGGCCGCCGAGGCCGGGGCCGGCGCCGTGATGCTGCTGCCGCCCAACGCCTACCGCGCCGATGAGCGCTCGGTGCTCGCGCACTATAAGGCGGTCGCCGAGGTCGGCATCCCGGTCGTCGCCTACAACAACCCCATCGACACCAAGGTCGACCTGGTTCCGGAACTGCTCGCCGAGCTGCACTCGGCCGGCTACATCCGCGCGGTGAAGGAGTTCTCCGGCGACACCCGCCGCGCCTACCGCATCAAGGAACTGGCCCCCGAGCTGGAGCTGCTGATCGGCGCCGACGACGTGCTGCTGGAACTGGCGCTGGCCGGCGCCGTCGGCTGGGTCTCCGGCTATCCGAACGCGCTCCCGCACGTCTGCACCGAGCTCTACCGCGCCGCCGTCGCCGGCGACCTCGCCACCGCCCTGCCCCTGTACCGCGAGCTGCATCCGCTGCTGCGCTGGGACTCCCGTACCGAGTTCGTGCAGGCCATCAAGCTGTCCATGGACTTGGCCGGCCGCACCGGCGGCGGCTGCCGTCCCCCGCGCGTGGAACTGCTGCCCGACCAGTACGCTGCCATCAAGGCCGACACCCTCCGCGTCCTGCCGCTGGAGGAGAAGGCCCGCGCCCGGAAGGCCGGCTGATGCGCACCAGGAACGTCTACCACGCCGTCGACTCCCACACCGAGGGCATGCCGACCCGGGTCATCACCGGCGGCGTCGGCGTCATCCCCGGTGACACCATGGCGGCCAAGCGGCTGCACTTCATGGAGCACCTGGACCACCTCCGGACGCTGCTGATGTACGAGCCGCGCGGCCACGCCGCGATGTCCGGCGCCATCCTGCAGCCGCCGACCCGCCCCGACGCCGACTACGGCGTGCTCTACATCGAGGTCTCCGGGCTGCTGCCGATGTGCGGCCACGGCACCATCGGCGTGGCCACCGTGCTGGTGGAGACCGGCATGGTCCCGGTCGTCGAACCGGTGACGACGGTGCGCCTGGACACCCCCGCCGGCCTGGTCCTGGCCGACGTCCACGTCGAGGACGGCGCCGCCCGCGCGGTGACCATCCGCAACGTCCCCAGCTTCGCCGAGCGGCTGGACGCCGAGGTGGACGTCCCCGGCTTCGGCCACATCCGCTACGACCTGGCCTACGGCGGCAACTTCTACGCGATCGTCGACCTGGACGACTACAAGCTGCCCTTCGACCGCGCCGCCAAGAACGAGATCATCGTCGCCGGCCTGGCCACCATGGACGCCGTCAACAACACCGACGAGCCGGTACACCCCCTGGACGACGCCATCCGCGCGGTCCACCACGTCTACTTCCGCGCCCCCGGCTCCACCGCCAGCCACTCCCGCCACGCCATGGCGATCTTCCCCGGCTGGTTTGACCGCTCACCCTGCGGCACCGGCACCTCGGCCCGCATGGCACAGCTCCACGCCCGCGGCGAACTGCCCCTGAACACCGACTTCGTCAACGAGTCGTTCATCGGCACCCGCTTCATCGGCCGCTTAGTAGAGCAGACTGACCTGGCCGGACGCCCCGCGGTGATCCCCACCGTCACCGGCCGCGCCTGGATCACCGGCACCGCCCAGTACTTCCTGGACCCCACCGACCCGTTCCCCGCCGGCTTCTTGCTCTGATCTGCTCCGATTGTTTGAGACTCGTGGTCATCCGGATAGGGTTCGGGAATGCCTGACAGGAGTACCAGCGACGCCAGTAGCGGCGGCACCACCCCACCCCCCGCCGCCGGCGACCCCAACCCGTCGCTGAACCTGCCCCGCGTCCTAGGCCACCACTCCCTGCGCGAGCAGGTCTCCCACGCCCTCCGCGCCGCCCTGATCGCCGGCGAGCTCCGCCCCGGCGTCGTCTACTCCGCACCGGTCCTGGCCGCCGGCTTCGGCGTCTCCGCCACCCCCGTCCGCGAGGCCATGCTCGACCTGGCCAAGGAAGGCCTGGTCGAGGTAGTCCGCAACAAGGGCTTCCGCGTCACCGAACTCTCCGAAGCCGACCTCGACCACTTCACCGAGATCAGAGCCCTGATCGAAGTCCCAGTAGTCACCGCCCTGACCCACACCGCCACCACCGAGGACCTACAGCACCTGCGCCCCGCCGCCGAAGCCATCGTCGCCGCGGCCAAAGCCCGCGACCTCATCGCCTACGTCGAAGCCGACCAGGCCTTCCACCTGACCCTCCTCAGCCTCTCCGGCAACCCCCACCTCGTAGCCGTCGTCAGCGACCTCCGCAACCGCTCCCGCCTCTACGGCCTCCCCTCCCTAGCCGACGCCGGCATCCTCACCACCTCCGCCGAGGAGCACCTGCAACTCGTAGACGCCCTAGTCGCCCGCGACGCACCCACCGTCGAGCAACTGATGCGCACCCACCTGACCCACGTCCGCTCCCTGTGGGCCGGCCGCGACTGAGCAGCACCCCCCGGCGCACCAGCCGCAGCCGACGCGCAGACCCTCGCCGCGTCTCACCCACCTGACCGCCGCCAGGCCGACGAAGCCCCGCCCTCACGCGCCTCCCCCCGCCTGACCGCCAGCCGACTCGCGAAGCCTCGCCGCGCCTCCGCCCACCACCTGACCGCCGCTGAGCCGACGAAGTCTCCACCTCGCCCCCCCGCAAACCCCCACACCTTCCCCTGGGTTTTCGGTTCGGTCCCCTCGGTCACGTCGGCAGGGCCTGTCCTACAGTGCCGGACCTGGGGTGTCAACTCTTCGCCTGTACGAAACCGCAGCTCACAGCCTCACCGCACGGCGAAGAGTTGACACCCCAGGGCCGGTGCTGTACCGCTTGCGGCTGCCGTCGGGACCGAGGGGACCGAACCGCCCACCTCACGAACCGCAGGCGCCCCGCCCGACCAAGCCCCCCGATGGACTTGCGCCAGTTCCCCGAGAGAACCGAGGCCCCCGCCGGAGGCGCCGGCCTTTCATCAAGCTCTTGACTTCACCTTGCTTTTGATCTTCGCCTGAAACCCAACCACCCCACCAACCGAGGACCCACCGGTAGCCGGAACCGAACCCCCTCACCCCGCATGCTCCGCCATCCACGCCTCCACCTCATCAACCTCCCGCGGCAGCCCCCCCGACATCAGCACCGACCCCTCCTCGGTAACCAGCAAATCGTCCTCAATCCGAATACCAATCCCCCGCAACTCCACCGGCAGCGTCAGATCATCCGGCTGCAGATACAACCCCGGCTCCACAGTCAGCACATTCCCAGCCGCCAGCGTCCCCTCCACATACTCCTCAGCACGCGCCTTAGCGCAGTCATGCACGTCAATCCCCAGCATGTGCCCACTACCGCAAAGCGTGTACCGCCGATAAACCCCCACTTCCGGATCCATCGCCTCCTCCAGCGAAACCTTCAACACCCCCATATCAATCAACCCCGAAGCAATCGTCCGCATCGCAGCCCAATGAAAGTCCCGAAACCTCGCCCCCGCACGCAGCGTCGCAATCCCCGCGTTCTGCGCCGCCAGCACCAGCTCGTACAACTCCCGCTGCACCGGCGTGAACGTCCCCGAGATCGGCAGCGTCCGCGTGATGTCAGCGGTATAGAGCGTTTCCACCTCAACACCAGCGTCGAGCAGCAGCAGCTCCCCAGCGTTCAGCGTCCCGTCATTGGCAGTCCAGTGCAGCACGCAAGCATGCGACCCCCCACCGACGATGGTGTTGTAACCGACATCGTTACCCTCCACCCGAGCCCGCGTATTGAAGGCACCCTCCACCCACCGCTCCCCACGCGGCTTACCAATCACCCCGGGAATGGTCCGCGCCACATCCTCGAACCCGAGCGTGGTCGCATCAATCGCAGCCTGCATCTGCTCGATCTCCCACGCGTCCTTCACCAGCCGCAGCTCAGCCAGGAACGCCGCGAACTCCGCATCAGCCTCCGGCCGCTCCGCCACCAGCCCGTCCACCCGCGGGTCAACACCCCGCAGCACCCGCGTAGCCACCCCCGCGCCGGCCAACTTGTCGGCAAGCCGATTCAGATTCTCCGTCTGCACTCCATACAGTTCTGCACTTTCCGCCAGCGACGGCCGCCGCCCCTCCCACAGCTCACCAAGCCGCCGATCCCGGAACGCCTCCCCGTTCTCCCGCGAGGACCGGTCATGCGCGAACAGCACCGGCTCGTGCCCAGACCCGTTCGGCTCAAAAACCAGCACCCCCTCCAACGACTGCCCACCGGTCAGGTGCGCGAAGGCGCTGTGCACCCGGTACCGAAAGAAGGTGTCGTTACTACGCAGCCGCTCGATCCCCGCCGGCACGATCAGCCGCTCCCCAGGGAACCGCGCGGACACCGCGGCCCGCCGCCGCGGAGTCCACGCCGCAGCCGGCACCGGCCCCAACCCGGCCAGCGGCGTCGGCGCCCACTGCGTCGCCATGTACGCGGCCAGCGCATCGCTGACCGGCAGATCGTGGCTGCCGGTGGCGAACTTCGACAGGTTCGGGTCGCTGGACACTTTGACTCCTGAGGGTGAGGGGTGACGGGTGCGGAAGACAGACTGCCTGTCCATCGCTGTGCAATGTTACATTCCACGACGAGGCACGGTAACCCCCGAAACGGTGCCCCGAAGGCTACCGCGCACCCGGCGTCCAGCAAGTGGTCCCCGTTCTTGGCTCCCCGTTTTTACCTCCCGTTTTTAGCTCCGGTTTCCGGCTCCCCGCTTCCAGCTCCCCGCCCTCAATCCCTCACGGCATCACCCGATGCAAGTCCCGCGGAAACAAAGCCGTCCTCCGCACGTTGTCCGCCCCGGTCAACCGCATCGTCCACCGCTCCAACCCCAACGCGAACCCCCCATGCGGCGGCATCCCATGCTTGAACGCGTTGAGATACCCCGCGTAAGGCTCCGTAGACTCCCCGCGCGCGGCCAGCGCGGCGACGTAGTCCTCGTACTTGTGCAGCCGCTGACCGCCGGTGATCAGCTCCAGGCCCCGAAACAGCAAGTCAAAGCTGTTCGAGTACTTCGGCCGCCCCGGCTCCCCATGCGTATAAAACGGCCGCTTCGCCATCGGATAGCCGGTAACGAACAAAAACTCGCTCCCGTACTCCCGAACCGCCCACTCACTCAACGCCCGCTCGTCAGCCGGAGCCAAGTCCGGCTCGTCCAGCCCGAGCATCGCCATCGCCTCCGAAAAGTGCAGCTCCGGAATCACCTCAGGCACCTCAGGCAGCTTCACCCCCAGCAACTCGACCGCTGCCGCAGCCCGCTCCGCGACCGCCTCGACCATCCCGACCAACGCCTCACGCACCACGGCCATCACGTCGCGATGGTCCGTGATGAACCCGAGCTCCGCGTCCAGGCTCGTGTACTGCGCCAGGTGCCGCGCAGTGTCCGACGGCTCGGCACGGAACACCGGCCCGGTCTCGTACACGCGCTCGAACACACCCACCATCGCCTGCTTGAAGAACTGCGGCGACTGCGCCAGATACGCCTTGCGCCCGAACCAGTCCAGCGTGAACACGTTCGCCCCGGACTCCGTGGCCGACCCGACGACCTTCGGCGTGTGGATCTCGGTGAACCCCAGCGCGTCCAATGCACTGCGGAAGCCCGCGACCGAGGCCGCCGTCAGCTGGAACGGCGCACTCAGCAGCGGATGTCGCAACGTGACGGGAGAGCCGTCCAGGATAGTCGGCAGCGACGCCGTGACCGTCGGACGATAGACATCCAGCGGCGGCGTCGCGGCCAGACTCGACAGCACCTCGATCCGCGGGCCGGACGGCGGCGCGACGAGCTCTATCCCGCCGGGCGCCTGCTCGTTGGCGGTGACGATCCCGACGAGGGAGATGACCGTCTCCTCGGGGATGGCCGGAACAACCGGTCCGTCGGGGCCCGCCTGCTCCGAGCCGCCGAGCACGACGGCCTGCGCCAGCCCGGTACGGTCGCGCAGGATCAGGAACGTCACTTGCTTCAACTCCCGGCGGCGGTGCAGCCAGCCGGAGACCTGCACGGTCTCACCCACGTGCGCCGAAAGCTCGGACGCCAGTACGCGGTGGATCATTTTGAGCCCTCCAAGGGTCTCGAAGTGATCCCTTGGGGGTGCGGGCGATAAGGGAATCGCGGTACCACCGCACCTTCGCCGCGCCGGAGCCGGGCGCTCGCGCGCCGACGTCCACCACGGCCTCGTGGCGGCCCGGTGACGGGGGCCAGACGGCGGGGCATTTCCTCCCCGCACTCGGGAGGGTCTTCACTCCAGAACGCGGGGCCGTCTTCCCAGCTGCCGACGGCTCTCTGGACCCGCGCCGACCTGAGGCTACTCGTCTCCGTCAACGTGTTGGCCGCGATCTTACCGGCCGCTTTCACGCACAGTCGAATAGTTTCGCCCCGCCGTCGAAACCGGGGACCGCGTGGCAGTGGCCGGTGACCCAGGCGTCGCGGGCCGTCGCCTGCGGCCCGGTCCGGCCCATGTGCAGCGCGGTGAGGACGACGTAGCGGAGCTCGCCGCCGCGCACGAGACCGGCCAGCCCGCCGACGGTCGGCGCCGGTGCGTCCCCCGTGAAGCCACCCATCGGCAGCACGTCCACGCCCTTGGCGAGGTAGCTGGCGGCAGCCATCGAACCGTCGACGGCCGCGGCGAAGGGCCGGGCGCCCCGGCGGTGTTTCAGGAAGCTGATGAGCCGGGGATCCGGGCCGCGCTCGAAGTCCCGCAGCCCATGCTCGATCTCGGCGTTGCCGGCCCGGTCGCCGTGGCGGCCGGCGAACATGTCCTGCGGCGGGCCGGCCGAGGCCATGATGCTGCCCATGGTGTCTCCGTGCCGGGTCAGCACCGATGCGGACCAGACCGCGGGCGCCGCGAAGACCGCAGTGCTCACCACGACGGCGGTGGCGAGAGCCAGCGCCCGGCTGGTCGCCAGACGAGCCCAGGGCAGGAGCGCGACCGCCAGAACGCCGGCGACCGCCACCAGCCATCGCAGCCACGGCTGGTAGTGCGGCGTCTCCAGACTGGCAAGGAACGCCCACCCGGCGGTGGCGGCCACCAGCGCCGGCAGCTGCCAGGCACGGCCCCGGGCGGCGGCCACCAAGGCGGATCCGGCGAGGGCGGCGATCGGCGGGGCGAGCGTGGACGTGTAGTACGAGTGGATGCCTGTCGCAGTGCAGAAGGCGAGGCTGTAGACGGCGAGCCAGCCGCCCCAGAAGATATAGCCGGTACGCAAGCGGACCGTTTCCAGCGACCGCTGCTCCATGGCGCCACCGAACCGCCGTCCCGTTCTGCGCGTCGCCAAAAGCCCCGCAGCCAGCCCCACCACGGCGGCCGGAATCAGCCAGCTGATCTGCCCCGCCGACTGAACACCGAAGATCCGCCCGATCCCGGCCGGTCCGCCCGCACCCGCCAGCACCGCGCCGCCGGACAGCGGATCCGATCCCGCGTCCTGACCGCCGATGCGGCCGAAACCGTTGTACTGGAACACCATCTCCCAGACCGAGTTGTGGACCGAGCCGTCGATGTAGGGGCGGTCCGCGGCCGGGGTCAGCGTCACAAAGACCATCCACGCCAGCGACACCGCCGCGACCCCGGCGCCGTAGCCCGCGGCCCGGCCCAGGCGCCGCCCACGGCCGCCAGCGCCCAGCAGGTAGCAGCCTGCTGCGAAGACCGGCACGACCAACAGCGCCTGGCCCATCTTCACGGTGAACGCCACACCCAGCCACACCGCCGACCCGGCCAGCCACCACGACGCACGGCGCCCGCCGTCCGCCCACCGCCACAGCGCATGCGCCGCCACGACCAGGAAGAACACCATCAGTGCGTCCGGGATGTTGCTGCGCGACAGCGCCACGGTCACCGGCGTCAGCACGTAACAGAGCGCTGCGGCGTAGCCGGCGGCCCGGCCGGTCCAGCGGCGCACCGTCACGAACAGCAGCGGCACGCAGGCCGTCGCGGCCAGGACTTGCGGCAGCAGCACCGCCCACGGATGGAATCCGAACAGCCGCACGGACAGCGCCTGCACCCAGAACGCGCCAGGCAGCTTGTCGGTGGTGATGAAGCCCGACGGATCGAAGGACCCGTACACGAAGTCGTGCCAGTTCGCGCTCATCGACCGAACCGCAGCTGTGTAGTACGGGTGCGTCCGCCCACGTTCGAAGCCCCAGCCGAACACCACCGCCGCGACGGCCGTCAGTGCCGCGACGGGTGCCCGGTCCGCCGATCGTCGAGTCATCCACGCCATGCCCGGTGCAACGATGCAAAACAGGACGAGTTACCGCGAAGTGACAGAACCGAGACCGAACACAGAAGATCGAGTACAGAAGATCGCGTACAGAAGATCGAGATGATCGGCCGTGCTCGGATCCTGCGCGAACGAGCATCTCGGTGAGCGATCGCGCGCTACTGTGTCCCCATGCGCCAAGAAGACCGCCTCGGAGCCATCCTCGCCCTGCTGGCCGACCACGGCTCGGTCGGCGTCGTGGAGACCGCCGACCGCCTGGGCACCTCCCAGGCCACGATCCGCCGCGACCTTCAGGCCCTGGAGGAGCAGGGGCTGGTCAAGCGCACGCACGGCGGCGCCGTCCCGGCCGGCGTCCTCTACGAGCTGCCCATGCGCTACCGCGGCGCGCGGCAGCAGGAGGAGAAGAGCCGGATCGCGGAGCTGGCGGCCGGGCTGATCGACGAGAGCGCGGCGAGCGTCGGGCTGTGCGGCGGCACCACCACCAGCGAGGTGGCGCGCTACCTGGGCATGCGCGGCGGTCTGAAGATCGTCACCAACGCCCTGAACATCGCCGCCGAGCTGGCCCTGCGTCCGGCGATAGACCTGGTGGTCACCGGCGGCACCGTCCGCACCGAGTCCTACGAGCTGATCGGCCCGGTCGCCGAGCGCGCGCTGGAGGGCTTCAACCTGGACGCCTCGTTCCTCGGCGTCGGCGGCGTCAGCGCGGCGGCCGGCGTGACCACCCACCACGAGGTCGAAGCTCAGACCAACCGGGCGATGATCCTGCAGTCCGCACGGGTGATCGTGGTCGCCGACGGCACCAAGGTGGGTCGCCGCGCCTTCGCCCGGATCGCCGAGGCCGCCCTGGTCTCCGACCTCGTCACCGACCCCAGCGCCGACCCCGAGGAGCTCGCGGCGCTGGCCGAGCTCGGCGTGCGGATCCACATCGCGCAGTGACGGCGGCCGGATCCGCCGGGCAGGTGCTCGGCGCGGATCCACATGATCCCGAGTCCCATCGGGCATGAGCAACGCAGTGACCATGGCTTTCGCCATGACTGCG
>JABFWL010000327.1 GCA_013362315.1 Catenulispora sp.
CCGCGAGCGCGACCAGCGCCGCGGCAAGAGCCTGGAAGTCCGGGTGCACCCGGACGACCTGGGCAAGGTCATCGGCCGCGGCGGGCGCACCGCGCGGGCCCTGCGCACCGTGATGGCCGCGCTCGGCGGCCGGTCGTTGCGCGTCGACCTGGTCGAGGCGGCCGGCTACCGGTGAGCCCCGAAGCACCGAACCACCCGTCCGGCCGGCCGGAGGCGCTGCGCCTCGTGGTCGGCCGGATCGGTCGTGCGCACGGCATCCGCGGGCAGGCCACCGTCGAGGTCCGTACTGACGACCCGGACCTGCGCTTCGCCCCCGGCGCGCGGCTGCTGACCGAGCCGGCCGAGCGCGGGCCGCTGGTCGTCTCCGACGCCAGGTACCACAACGGCATCCTGCTGCTGTCGTTCGAGGGCGTGGCGGACCGGAACGCGGTCGAGGCGCTGCGCAACACCATCCTGGTCGTCGAGGCCGATCCGGACGAGACCCCGGACGACCCGGACGAGTTCTACGACCATCAGCTCATCGGGCTGGCCGTGGAGCTGGCCGACGGCAGTGCGCTCGGCGAGATCGCCGACCTGCTGCATCTGCCCGGGCAGGACGTGCTGGCTGTGCAGCGGCCGGACGGCTCCGAGGTGCTGATCCCGTTCATCAAGCAGTTCGTCCCGACCGTGGACGTCGCCGGCCGCCGCGTCGTGGCCGACCCGCCGGCCGGGCTGCTGGACCTGGACAGCGCCGACGCGGACAGCGCCGACCAGGACAGCACCGAGTAGCGCTGACGGCACCGGCATGCGCATCGACATCGTCACCATCTTCCCGGAGTACCTGGCGCCGCTCGACGTCTCGCTGATCGGCAAGGCGGCGGCCGCCGGGATCCTCGACATCCACGTCCACGAGCTGCGGACCTGGACCCGCGACCGGCACAACACCGTCGACGACACGCCCTGCGGGGGCGGCCCGGGCATGGTGATGAAGCCGGAGCCGTGGTGGGAGGCGCTGACCGAGCTGGTGCCGCCCGGCGCCGAGGCCGGCGCGCGGCTGATCGTGCCGACGCCCTCGGGCCGGCGGTTCACCCAGCGCGTCGCCGAGGACCTGGCCACCGCCTCGCACCTGGTCTTCGCCCCGGCGCGCTACGAGGGCATCGACCGCCGGTTCATGGACGCCGCCGCCGAGCGGATGCCGGTGGAGGAGCTGTCGATCGGCGACTACGTGCTCGCCGGCGGCGAGGTCGCGGTGCTGGTGATGGTCGAGGCGGTGGGCCGGCTGCTGCCCGGCGTGCTGGGGAACGCCGAGTCCGCCAAGGACGACTCCTTCGGGCACGCTTCCGAGGGCGGGATGGCCGGGCTGCTGGAGGGCCCCGTCTACACCAAGCCCGCGGCCTGGGACGGCCGCGAGGTGCCGCCGGTGCTGCTGTCAGGGAACCACGCGGTGATCGCCCGCTGGCGGCGTGACGAGGCGCTGCGGCGGACCGCGCGGATGCGCCCGGACCTGATCGAGCAGCTGGACCCCGAGGGGCTGGACAAGAAGGACCGGGCGACGCTCGCGGCTTTGGGCTGGTCGCAGACCCCGGACGGATTTCGTTTCGACCCCGACGCTGTGGCAGACTAGGCCGGTACTGCTTGAGCAGGCGGTCACTGTGCGCTGCGCACGACCCGCCTGCCCGCCGGACGCGCCCTGCCACAGGGGGACCCGCCCACGGCGTTCAAGCCGGAATTCTGGGTTACACCACCAAAGCCGTGGCCGACCTGTGGCGTCCACGAGGAGAGATCATGGACAAGCTGTCCATCATCGACGAGCTGTCGATGCGCATCGACGTCCCGGACTTCCGTCCCGGCGACACCGTCAACGTGCACGTCAAGGTCGTCGAGGGCAACCGCTCCCGCATCCAGCAGTTCAAGGGCGTCGTCATCCGCCGCCAGGGTTCGGGCGTGCGCGAGACCTTCACGGTCCGCAAGGTCAGCTTCAGCGTCGGCGTGGAGCGCACCTTCCCGCTGCACACCCCGATCATCGAGAAGATCGAGGTCGTGACCCGCGGCGACGTCCGCCGGGCGAAGCTGTACTACCTGCGCGACCTGCGCGGCAAGAAGGCGAAGATCAAGGAGAAGCGCGAGACGGTCGCCGGCCACTGAGCCCGGCTTCGCGCGCGGCTTCCCGCACCGGGGCCGCACCCTTTCTCAGGGGTGTGGCCCCGGTGGCGTTTACCCATTCCTCAGGCTCGTCCGATACGTTTGGTGCGCTGGGGAACTGCTGTTCCCGTACCTATGGAAGCCAACCGGGTCGCACAGGCCCCCTCGACGATGAACAGGCAAGGGTGCGGCCGGTGGCCAAGGGGCGCAGGCGCCGGCTCAAACCGGTGAAGCTGTGGAAGGAGCTGCCGATCCTGTTCGGGGTCGCGCTGCTCCTCGCGCTGGTGATCAAGACGTTCGCGGTGCAGGCGTATTTCATCCCCTCGGAGTCCATGCAGCACACCATCGAGCCGGGGGACCGCGTGCTGGTGAACAAGCTGACGCCCTGGTTCGGCTGGACGCCGAAGCGCGGGCAGATCGTGGTGTTCAAGGATCCCGGCGGCTGGCTGGACCCCTCGCAGCTGAAAAAGGACAACATGGTCGTCGGCGCGATCAAGACCACGTTCACCTGGGTCGGGCTGCTGCCGGCCGGCAACGAGCAGGACCTGATCAAGCGGGTGGTCGGGGTGCCCGGTGACGTCGTGCAGTGCAAAGGCGCCGGCAGCCCGGTGACCGTCAACGGCGTGCCGCTGGACGAACACGGCTACCTCTTCAAGGACGGCGGCGGGCGAGTGGACGACCCCTCGCAGGCCGCGTTCGGGCCGATCAACGTGCTGCCGCACACCGTGTTCGTGCTCGGCGACCACCGCAGCGACTCCGGGGACTCCCGGGTGCACCTGCAGGAGAAGTCGCAAGGGCTGGTGCCCTATGGGAACGTGCAGGGCCACGCCTTCGTACGGATCTGGCCGCTGACACGTATCGGCGGGCTGGGAACGCCTTCGACGTTCTCCCTGAAGACGCCCGCTCAGGCGTTGCAGAGCGCCGTGACGGCTCCGCCGCTGCTGTGGGGGTTCACTCTCGCGGTTCCGCTGCGGGCCGGGCTGCTGCGTCGGCGACGGCGCCGGGCCGGGCAGCCGGCGGGCGCGCTTCTTCCGGCCCCCGTGAGCGTAACCAATCGGCTACGGAGGCGGTTGGGTACGCCGGCGGCCGGTTGGCTGAGCCGAACATGCGGGCCGAACACGCGGGGCACTGCGAAGGGAACAGCGACATGGACCAGGCAGCGAAGCGGAGCGGGCCTGGCGGGTCAGCGGAAGGGCAGACTGTGACAGTGGACGAGAGCTCCGAGACCGCCGAGGCGGCCGGGACGTCCGGCGGTGGCGAGGCCTTGGTGCCGCGTCCCGACCAGGCGGCGCACGACCAGACTCCGGACGAGGCCGCGCCGGCGCACGACGAGGCGTCCCAGGACTCGCCCGAGCCCGTCGTCGGCCCCGCGCAGCCGCCGGCCGCGCGCAAGTGGTGGCAGTGGCTCTACTTCCCGTTCGTGGCGGTGTGGCGGTTCGCGTTCCCGAAGAAGCCACGGCCGTTCATCGTCGAACTGCCGTTCCTGCTGGCGATCGCGCTGGTGCTGGCCTTCGTCATCAAGACCTTCCTGGTGCAGGCCTTCGTCATCCCCTCCGGCTCGATGCAGCAGACGCTGGAGATCAACGACCGCGTGCTGGTCAACCGGTTCTCCAACTGGCTCGGGCACGAGCCCAACCGCGGCGACATCGTGGTGTTCCAGGACCCGGGCAACTGGCTGGACGCCGAGCCGGTGAAGCCGAAGAACCTGGTCAGCAAGACCCTGACCGCGATCGGCCTGCTGCCGGAGGACAACGGCGACCTGATCAAGCGGGTCATCGGCGTCGGCGGCGACCACGTGGAGTCCAAGGGCAACGGGGCTCCGGTGACCGTCAACGGCGTGCCGCTGAAGGAGGACGGCTACCTCTACCCGAGCAACCTGCCCTCGATGGAGCCGTTCTCGGTGGACGTACCCAAGGACCACATCTGGGTCATGGGCGACCACCGCGAGGTCTCGGTCGACTCCCGCGCCCACGTCAAGGGCGCGACCGGCGGGTTCGTGCCGGTCGGCAACGTGGTCGGCATCGCGGTGCTGAAGGTGTGGCCGCCGGACCACTTCGGGACGCTGCCGGTGCCCTCGACCTTCAAGCAGAGCTTCCAGGCGTTGGCCGCCCCGGGTGCGGTGCCGCTGACCGCGTTCGCACTGGCGGTGCCGGTCACCGTGGTGCGCCGGCGGCGCAAGCTGCGCAAGCTCGAAGCTCTGCGCGCACTGAACCTGTAGCTTCACTACATTTGTAGTCATTCTATTTCCGCAGGCCATGGCGGTCGCGACAGGGACTTCCTGACGCGGCCGCCATCGTCGTCCCCGAGCAGTTGTACGTTAGAGACGATGACCACCACGCCGACATCCACTATGCCGCGCGGCGTAGCCATCCGCTCCGACGCGGGCATCTACGGCTACGAGCGCGCGCTGGCCCGCGCCGGGCTGTCCCCGGTCGCCGGCGCCGACGAGGCCGGACGCGGCGCCTGCGCCGGCCCGCTGGTGGCGGCGGCCGTGATCCTGCGCCCGGGCATGTCGGGCCGGATCCCCGAGCTGTCCGACTCCAAGCTGCTCACCGAGAAGGCCCGGGACCGGGTCCGCGCGGAGATCGAGCGGCGCGCCCTGTCCTACGCCTGGGTCGCCATACCGCCGGCCGAGGTGGACCGGCGCGGCCTGCACCAGGCGAACATCGAGGCGCTGCGCCGCGCCGTGGCCCGCCTCGACGTCACCCCGTCCTACGTGCTCTCCGACGGCTTCGGCGTGGACGGCCTGCCCTGTCCGAGCCTGGCCATGTGGAAGGGCGACCAGGTGGCCGCCTGCGTGGCCGCCGCCTCGGTGCTGGCCAAGACCGTCCGGGACGCCATGATGACCGAGTTGGCCCAGCGCTACCCGGCCTACGGCTTCGAGGAGCACAAGGGCTACTCGACCCCGGCGCACCAGGCCGCGCTCGCCGAGCACGGGCCGTGTCCGGAGCACCGGTTCACATATGCCAACGTGGCGAACGTTTCCCCGCGTTGTGGGTGACAATGACTGTGATTGAAGACCGACCAAGGGGAGCGTGGGCATGAGCGCTGAGGACCTCGAGAAGTACGAGACCGAGATGGAGCTCCAGCTCTATCGCGAGTACCGCGA
>JABFWL010000680.1 GCA_013362315.1 Catenulispora sp.
GGCGATCGAGCCTCGGTAGTTCCCCAGGTTGTCGATCGTCGCCAGGGTGCCGCCGGCCTGGTTGAAGGCGATCTGCCAGGCGTCGTCGGTCTCGCCGCGCGAGATCGCCGGGCGGGTGCCGGCCGTCAGCGGGTATCCGGCGCCGACCTTCGCAGCCTGATTTCCGGGGCTGATGGTCCACAGCAGGTGGTCGGCGGCGTTCTGGAACGCGACCCAGAATCCGGCGCCCGGATCGAACTCGTGCTTCGACGGCACGAAGTCCATGGCCGGGCTGGTGCCTGGAGCCGCGACGCCGTTCAGCAGGGTCAGGGTGCCGGTCGAGTCGAAGGTGGCGAGCTGGCCGCCCGGGCGGACGAAGACGATGTCCCAGGTGGAGAAGCCCGCCATGCCGAGCGAGGGGCTGGTGCCCGGCGCCACGGCGAGGCCGCCGCCGACCTTGACCGCGGTGCCTTGCTGCGAGAAGTACAGGAAGCCGTCGGCACCGACGTACGCCATGGCCCCGGTCCCGCCGGCCGGCGGCATCGCGGACGCCGGGCTGCTGCCCGCCGCCATCGCCGCGCCGGTGTCGTGCGTCTTGCCGTCCCGGCTGGTCAGGGTCGAGAAGGTCTTGGCACCGCTCTGGTAGGCCGTGATCGGGACCTCATGGATGTTGCAGGAGCGCTGCGAGTCCAGCGTGCAGAACTGGTTCTGCCAGGCGGACACCTGCATGGCGCTCAAAGTCAGGGCGCCGGCCGGGTCCTGGATGATGACGTACTCCTCACCGGCACCGCCGCCGCCCTTCGCGGCCGCCATGTACTGCACTGTGCCGCCTACCTGGTCCCACGGTCCGCCGAACGGCCAGTGCCACAACCGGTTCGAGCCGTCGGTGGCCAGTACCGTGGGCGCGCCGAGCAGATCCACCGTGGCCGACACGGTCTTCAGCGCCACGCCGCCGTTGCCCGGTCCGGTGATCTGCGACCAGGGAGCCCAGTTCCCGGCGACCGAGAAGCTCGAACGGTTCGGCCCGCTCTGCTGGCGCTGGAAGAGCTGGCCGCCGGCGTTGACCCCGAACAGCACGATCTCGTTGTCCGGGTTGACCGTCGCCGACAGCGAGACGGTCAGGCCGTCCATCTGCTGCCACGGGCCCCAGTCGTCGATCGCCGGCGGCAGGCCGTTCTGCGGCTGGTCGGCCTGCGCGATGTCGCCGCCCGGGACGATCGTGCGGGTGTAGATCACGCCGCGCGCATCGTTGGCGAAGATCTGCACCGCGCCGTTCTGGTTGCGCGCCGCGGTCACCGAGCTCAGCGACCCGAACAGGGTGTTGTCCGCCGGCCCCGCGAGCTGGTCCCACGGCGACCAGCTCGTGTTGTCCCGCGGCCGCTGCTCCCACTGCGTGTACAGCCGCCCGGCGCGGTCCAGGCCGAACACCTGGTAGCGGCTGTCGGCGTTGGCGACGGCCGCCACCGACTTCAGGAGCGGCGCGTTCGGCGTGGTGTCCTTGCTCCAGCCGGAGAACGTCACGTCGTTCCGATTGTCGTTGGGGTTCACGGTGGCCCGCTCCAGCACGCCGGACGCGTCCACCCGGAACGCCGGCATCGGCGTGGTGATCATGCTTCCGGCCACCGGCGTGAGCAGCGACACCTGGGACTGGAACGGCGCGGCATCCGGCAGCAGCTGGCCCAGCGTGTTCTTCGCGATCGGCCACGACGTCGCGGCCATGGCCTGGTCCTGCGCGATCGCGAAGTCGCTCTGCGGCGGCCAGTTGATGTGCGCCCCGCAGGTGAAGAAGATGCCGCAGATCTCGGGCTCGCCGTCCCCGGTGAGCGTCCACGGCTCGGCGCCGGTGCCCGGACCGGTGGGGAAGAAGATCAGATGGCCGTCGAACGGTACCGGCGCAGGCACGGAGTACGCGTAGCAGGCGTTGTGGCCGGGCAGCGCCACCGCCCCGTCGTCGCCGGGGATGCTGCCCGCGGCGTCGAAGAACTTCTGCTCGACGGTTCCGGGATCGTCGTTCGGGGTGCTGCCGCAGGTCGGTGCCAACTTGGTCAGCAGCGCCTCGTCGCCGTTGACGACCTCCTGCCGGATGCCGTCGGTCGGGAACCCGCCGTAGGCCGAGGCCAGCAGGGCTTGGGCCGCCCCGAAGTTCATCGTCAGGCTGTAGACGTCGAGCGCCCGCTTGTCGGTGTTCGCCGTCGCCCCGGTGATCAGGTGCGACGCCACATCGACGCACGTGTTCTGGGCCCGCACGAACGCCGGGAGGTCCGCGGCGTTCTTCGGGTCGGTGAACGTCGAGAACTGCTGCCACACGGCGTCGCACGAGCCCTGCAGCTGTGCCTGGGCCACCGAGTCGATCTCGGTGATGACCGCCGCCTGCGATTGCGCGATCAGCGCCTGGATCTGCTGCACCAGCGTCAACGGCGGCGGTGTGGCCCCGCTGAACTGCGCGAAGTCGTTGATGCCGCTGCGAATCGTCTGCGCGACGGCCAGCACCTGCGACACGTTGCCCAGGATCCCGCCGGCGTCGGCGGCTCTGATCGGAGCCGCGGTCCCGGCCGCGGCCGGGGAGGCGAGGGTGGTGATCGAAGCCCCCGCGCTCAGCGTGAACGCCAGGACGGCGCCGCCGAGCATTCTGCTCACCTTGCTTCTGCCCATGTCATCCGTCTCTTCGAGTGGTATTCGGTCCGGAGAGAGATAGCGACATGGGTTACAGGGTGCTGATGACACGCCCGAAGCCGCGGATTGAGAAGGCAGGTGCCTGTCAGGGGTTATCCCTGAGCAGGCACCTGCCGGCGCCGATTCCCGTGTTGTGGTTAGAAGGCCGCGGCGGAGTCCACGGCGATGACGGCGTTGGAGCTCGCGCCGTTCTTGGTGCCGGTGACGGTGATCGTGATGCTGTGGCTGCCTGAGGCCAGCCCCGACACCGTGAACAGGCTCGCTCCGGCGACCCGGGTGGTGCTGTAGTCGTCGACGCTGTGGGCGGCGCCGCCGTCCACCGAGTAGGTGGCGATGCCCTGGTCCACGTCCTTGACGCCGTAGATGACGGCGCTGGTGCCGGTGAAGTGCAGCGTCGCGGTGGATCCGGCGGTGGTGTTCCAGTGCGCCGTGCCGTTGTACAGGTCGCTGACGCCGGTGGCGGTGCCCCAGTTGGTGCCGTAGGTGAAGGCGTTGGTGCCGGATGTCGTGCCGTCGTCGATGGTGGTGATGTTCGGTGTGACGGTGGCGTAGTCGATGGCGAGGGTGACGTTGGCGCTGGAGGAGTTCTTCGTTCCGGTGTTGCTGATCGTCACAGTGTGTGTGCCCGGAGACAGACCGCTGCTGGACCACAGCGGTGCCTGCGGGGTGCGAGTGGCAGCGTAGTCGTCGGCGTAGGTGGCCGGTCCGCCGTCGACGGAGAAGGCCGCGATGCCCTGGTCCACGTCCTTGACACCCCAGATGGTGGCGCCGCTGCCGGTGAAGGTGTAGGTGGCGGTGCCGCCGGTGGTGTTGCTCCAGTGTGCGGTGCCGTTGTGCAGGTCTGACACGCCGGTGGCGGTGCCCCAGTTCGCGTCGTAGCCGAAGCGGTCCGTGCCGGAGGTGGCCGTGTCGTCGGTGGTGGTGTCGGTGGCGACGGTGCCGGGCGGGGTGACGAACACGACGTAGGCGCCATTCTTGTCGCCCATCGTGACCGGCACGGTGATGGCGCCGTTGGTGACGGTGACGTTCCCGCTGTAGACGGTCTGCGGGCTGTTCAGCGAAGCGACGTCGGGTATCCGGTCGACTTCGACGTGGGTGGCGCCGCCGGAGGTCAGCCACGAGGCGCTGCCGAACCCGGTGATGGACACGTTCGCCTGCCCCACGAACCCGGCGGAGTCGCCGATGAGTGCGGCGGTCTGCTTCTTGGTGGTGTCGACAGCTGCCGTGATGGCGGTGCTGCCGCTGCCGGTGGTGGCCACGCGGTTGCCGGTCAGAGCGGCGTAGGCCCGGTAGCTCCAGTACTGCCCGGAGGGAACCAGGTTACCGCCGCTGTGCGTGAGAATCGTGCCCAGATCACCGGAGGCGCAGCAGTTGTCCCATTCTCCGCGCGAGGCGGTGGCCATGCCCGACTGGCCGATGCGGTCGAGCGACCAGGCGGTGTAGGCGGCGTTCTCGGCGTTGGCCGGGATGTACTCGTTGGCGGACTGGGTGATGCCGGTGATGCCGTCTGCCGCGAGGTAGCTGTTGACCTGGTTGACCGAGGCGACCGGGTCCGGACCGTAGATGTGGTAGCTGATGACGTTCGGCAGCGTGCCGGCCGACTGCGCGGTCTGGATCCAGGTCTGGTATGCGCTGGTCACGCCGCCGGCATAAGCGGGTCCCTCGATCTGTGCGGTGGGGGCCAGCCGCCGGATCTCCTTGACGGCGCTGTTCCACAACTGCCAGTACTGGGTGCCGATAAGCGGAGGGAAGAAGCCGGAGCCGTTCGGCTCGTTGTAGGGCTCGTAGGTGACCGTGACCCCGGCGTTCTGCATGGCGGCGACGGTGTCGTCGATGAACGTGATCCAGTTGGAGCAGTCGCCGTTGTTGCACGGGTACAGCGCGTTGCCCGGCTGGGTGAGGTCAGCGCCCCACAGGTCGCTGAGCATCAGCTGGTACTCGGCGTGGTACGGGGCCCGGGCCATGCGCTTGGCCTGGGCGATGATCGAGGTGATGCGGGCCTGGTAGCCGGCGCCGGCCCGGTACCCGTCGCCGATCCAGCCGTCGCCGGCGATGCGCGCGCCGCCGCCACGCATCATGGTCGGGTTCAGCGGCTGCAGGTAGTTGTCGCCGGGGGAGTTGCCGTCCTGGCTCAGGCCGTACAGGAAGCCTTCGCCGGCGCCGGTCATGGGTCCGACCGTCGTGGACAGGTCCACGCTCAGCGTCTCGGTCGCGGCGCCGGCGGTGGGTGGAACGGCCAGCAGGGTCAGGGCGGCGGTCGCGCTGATCGCCAGCCATCGCTTGATCGCGGATTGTGCCATGTCGCTGTCCTTCAGGGTGACGGAACACGGGTGACGGAACACGGGGATGGGTCCGGCACGGTCGTTGCTTCGAGGCGTGCCGGGTCGCCGCACGGCGCGTCGGCGGCGTGCGGGGTGGGGGGTGCGGGGGTGCGGGGGTGCGCGTTGTTCGTCAGGCCGTCTCGGATCCGAGTGCGGCGGCAGAGCTGTGGGGGATACATACGCGTCTGCGGGGATGGTTACAGGACGGTGTGAATCTCCGGGGGTCATCGTCGAACCGGTTC